>JAUQQL010000012.1 GCA_030578315.1 Thermodesulfobacteriota bacterium
GAGCTCTTTTAAACTTTAGAGAAACTCTGATACCTGGTCCTAAAAGCACTGAAAAGTGTGTAATTTTTTAAAAAATTTTTATGAAAATTCGCCTTATTTTGTGGATATTGGTAATCTTTTCTTCCTCAATTTTAATTATAAGCTCGGCTTTAAGCTACAGAAACTTCAAATTACTCATGGAAAAGTCTTTACAAATGCAAACTACTGCTATAAGTATTACTTTAGAGAGTTTTCTTCCCAATTTAAACCTAGAAAAACTTTCCTCCGAAAGGTCTTCTTTTCTTTCGGAGTTAATCTTAAATGAAAAGTGGGAAGGTGTGGCCTTTGTAGCACTTTACGATACGGAAGGAAACATAGTTTTACACTCTAATCCCGAACTAATAGGAAAAAAAGAAAATTTATCTCGGGAGGGAAACTTTCCATCTTTTAAGTATTTAAGATTACAAACTTTGGAGAAAGTTTTTGTGGAAGATACCCTTATTGAGGTCTCTGGGAAAACTTATATTTTAAGAGTAGCTTTACACATTGCTCCAGTAGAAGAAAATTTGAAAACAGCTAGAGTTCATTCTATTTTAGAATTTTTTTTAGCTTGGTTTATACTTTTTCTTGGGGCAGTTGCTCACTTACTTTTAAATCGTATAGAAAAGATTCAGCTAAAAGTTAAAGAGCTTGAAAGTATGGCTTTTTTATCTCAAATTCTTTCTCACGAAATAAGAAATCCTTTGGGAAGCATTAAAGGCTTTTCTCAATATTTAAAATCCAAAATTGAAAATCCAGTTTTTAAGGAATATCTTCAGCTTATAGAGAAAGAAAGTCTAAGAATTGAAAAGCTTATGAAAGAACTTTCAGTTTTTAGTGGATTTCCTAAGTTAAAATTTTCAGAATTTGATTTAAGACTTTTGTTAGAAGAGATAATACTTTCGTTTAAAAATACTTACTTTGAAATTATATTTAATGTAGAAATTCCTGAAGAAGAAGTTTTAATTTATAGTGACGAAGACAAACTTAAACAGATCGTGGAAAATTTATTTAAAAATGCAGTTGATGCAGTTTTAGAAAGTGAAAAGAAGTTAAAAAAGGTAGAAGTAAAACTTTTTAGAAAAAACAGTTTTTGGATTTTAAGTATAGAGGATAACGGAAAGGGGATGGAACCTGAAGTTTTAAAGAAGTTAGGAGAACCTTTTTTTACTACTAAAGCTAAGGGAATTGGGCTTGGATTTTTTGTGGCTAAAAAGCTTTGTGAAGAATTAAAAATTAAGCTCAAATTAGAAAGTAAGGTAGGTGAGGGAACAAGAGTATGTCTAATTTTTTCAGAATAGCGGTAGTGGAAGACGATACCTCATTTGCCTATTTTTTGAAGGTTATTTTAGAGGAAAGGGGCTACGAGGTAAGAGTTTATTTAGATCCAGAAGAAGCTCTAAAGGGATTGTTTTTTTTTAAACCTCATTTAATTTTGACGGACTTGAAGATGCCTAAAATGGATGGAATAACCTTTATGGAGAAAGCTAAAAGATTTTGTTTTGATACAGATTTTCTTATTATTACTGCTTTTGGAAGTATTTCTTCGGCAGTTGAGGCTGTTAAAAAAGGGGCAGTGGATTATATTACCAAACCTCTTCCGAGTCCAGAGGAATTTTTAAATTTGATAGAAAAACTTCTTAAAAAAAAGTCTTTAGAAAAACAAATAGCTTTGGAAGAAGAACTAGCTCCCTTTGATATCCTTTTTGCAGGAATGGAAGAAGTTTATGAAAAGGTTTTAAGGGTCTCTCCTACAGATGTGACAGTAATCATTTATGGAGAAACCGGAGTCGGAAAAACAGTTATAGCTAAAGCTATCCATAATTTAAGTGGGAGGAAAGGAAGTTTTATTGAAATAAATTGCGCTTCTTTACCTGAGACTCTTATAGAAGCTGAACTTTTTGGATACGAAAAAGGAGCTTTTACAGGGGCACTAAAGTCCAAACCTGGGAAAATAGAACTGGCTAAGGATGGAACTCTTTTTCTAGATGAAATAGCGGAAATGAGTTTAAGTATGCAAGCAAAATTTTTGAAGGTTCTTCAGGATAAGACTTTTGAACGTTTGGGAGGATTAGAATCTATAAAAACTAATGCCCGATTTATTATTGCTACTAATAAAAATCTTAAGGAACTTGTTTCTCAGGGAAAATTTAGACAAGATTTATATTTTAGAATTAATGTTTTTCCTCTTTACTTACCTCCTTTAAGGGAACGTAAGAAAGCTATTTTAAAGATCGCTGAGTTTTTGATAGAAAAGATAGCCAAAAAACTTAAGACCGAAAAAAAGAGTTTAAGTAATAAAGCAAAAGAACTTATTTTAAATTATTCTTGGCCTGGTAATGTTCGAGAACTTGAGAATGTTCTTGAGAGAAGTTTTATTCTAAGTGAAGGAGAAGAACTTGAGTTGTTTATAGAAGAGTCTGTCCAGGATAGAGTATTTTTGAGCAAAGAGCAAAAACCTCTGGACTTAAAAACTCTGGAAAAAGAGGCTATTTTAGAAGCTTTGAAAAAAACTGGAGGAAATAAAAGAAAGGCTTCTGAGCTTTTAGGTATTCCTTTAAGAACTCTTTATCACAAACTTAAGGAATACGGCCTTTAGGCATTCCTTTTCTCGCAGGTGCGCTAGGGCCTCTTCTCCAGCAGGGTCTTAAAAATTCATCTCTAAAAAAAAACTTTTTTTTAGTTCTCAGATTTTCTAAAGTTTTAGCCAAAATCAAAAAACTTCCATCTGGAGCGAAAAATTTAGAACCTTTAATAATAACTTCATCCTGATAGTCAACTTCTATGTGATTTTCTATAATAAACCATTTAGGAGCTAAAACTACTTGGTAAACTTTTTCCTGTTTTTTAACCCCAATAATTACTGGTCTTCTTGGAGTTATCCAAATTTCAACTACCTTACCTTGAAGAGTTATTTCTGTGTTAGGATCATATCTTTCAAAAATTTCCTCTTGAGCAAAAATACCGGGAACTTTTAAAAAAGAGAAAAATAAAATAATGATTACTTTTAAAATAACTCCCCATAAAGGGGAGGAGGAGGGAAACCAGGGGTTGGGGGTATGGGTTAATTTACCAACCACAGAGTCTTCTAAGATTTAAAGCTCCTCTTCCGGTTGGAGCATAAGGCAATCCCATTTCATAAGCTTTTTTGTGAATTTCAATTCTTATTTTCGCTCTTTCAGTTTCTTTTTGCAAAATAGCTTCCCAATCCGGAGGAGTCTTTGACCAAAAAGTTAAAAGTTCTCCCCTTATTTGTATTTCTTTTTGCCAGAGAGGTTGGACTTCTTGACAGAAAGCTTGAGCTTTGGACGGGTCAATCTGAGAAGGTATTGGTCCTCCTCTATAAGATTTTTGAGCCAAAGCTAAACTTGAAGTAGCTAACACTAAAATACCTACTGTTGCCACAAATTTTTTCCGGTTTTTCATTTTTTCCTCCACTTGTGTTTTAAGTATAAATTTTAAGAAAAAATTTTAAAGTTTACCACCAGGGGCCTCCCCATCCCCCCTTCATCCCTCCTCTAAAAGCTCCCGGTCCAAAATAGGAAAGTCCATAATTTCTGGCTCTTTTTTGTATTTCAGTTTGAATAGTAGCTATTTCTTGACGCTTTTTAGCAATTGCATTCCAGTCAGGATTAGGCTGAGCATAAAGCTGCATAAGTTCTCCTCTTAGTTGAAGAAGTTTTTGTCTGAAAGGTAAAGTCTCGTTTAAGAAATTTTGAAACTTTTGTAACTGTTGAGGATCTTGTTGAGTCCAAGCTAAAGGATAATATCCTCCACATGGTCCCATTCCTAGTCCCATGCCCGTTCCTCTCCAAGCCCAAACAGAACTAGTTAAAGTAACTAAACCTGCAAAAACTCCTAAAATCTTAATTACTTTTCTTTTCATTACTTTTCCCTCCTTTTAGATAAGTTTTTTAAAATTTTATACTCAAAAACTATGCCTACTTTTTCTTAGTAGAAATAAGCGAGTAGCAATTTTGGTAAGAGTATAAAAAATTGTAAACCTGGCATAGATTTGCAAATTTTGCAAAACTTTTTAAATTTAAGCTATGCCAAGGAAGAAACTTCTTTACATAGGCATATTGTGGCTTTTTTTACTTTTATTTGGGGGAACGGCAGGCTATATGTTTATTGAGTCTGCAAGTTTTCTAGATGCTCTGTTTATGACCGTTATTACGATTACTACTATAGGCTATAGTGAGCATGTACCACTTTCTGAAAAGGGAAGAATTTTTACTATATTTTTGGCTTTAGGAGGAGCTGGTTATTTTTTTTATGTATTGGCTTTAATTAGTGAGTTTATAGTTAGTCAAACTGTAGAAAATCTTTGGGGGAAAAAGATGGAAAAAGAGATAGCTAATCTTAGGAATCATTGCATTTTGTGTGGTTTTGGAAGAATTGGAAAAAATATTTATGAATTTATTAAAACTGAAATTCCAGTGGTAGTAGTAGAAAAGCATCCAGAGGTTATTAAAGAATTGCAGGGAAAAAAGATTCTTTTTGTAGAAGGAGATGCTACTTTAGAAGAAACCCTTATAAAAGCTGGTATTGAAAGAGCAAAAGCTTTAATTGCAGCCTTAGGAGAAGATGCAGAAAATGTTTATATAACTATTACTGCTAGAAATCTTAATTCTAATCTTTACATTTTAAGTCGGGCTGACAATCCCAAAGTAGAAAAGAAGCTTTATCAGGTAGGAGCTGATAAGGTAGTTTCTCCTTACATAATCGGGGCTAGAAAAATGGCTCTAGCCCTACTTAAGCCTAATGTTATGGACTTTTTAGAGGTTGCTTCTCCTGAACTTAAACTTAGCCTTCAAATGGAAGAAGTTATAGTGAGTCCAAAATCGTTTTTAGCAGGCAAGACTCTGGCTCAGAGTAAAATAAGAGATCTAACCGAGGCTATAATTTTAGCTATAAAAAGGGCAGATGGAACTATGATATTTAATCCTTCTCCCTCTACAGTAATAGAGGAATATGATATACTGATAGCTTTAGGAGAAAAAGATAAACTTGATACTTTAGATAAATTGGCTAAAGGTAAGTTAAGTTTATGAAAGCTTTTAAAATATGGATTTGTTTTTTAAATTAGATATAGGGTTGTAAAAAAAAATAAGTTATATTAATTTAGTGTTTGAGAACTGTAAAAGGGGCGTTTAGTAGTGTTTGAAGGACTTAGTCAGAGACTGGAAGCGGCTTTAAATAAGTTTAAGGAAAAAGGAAAACTCTCTGAAGAAGATATAAAAAAAGGTTTAAGAGAAATTCGCTTAGCACTTTTGGAAGGCGATGTTAACTATAAAGTAGTAAAGGACTTTATAGCAAGAGTGGAACAGAGAGCTCTTTCTTTTGAGGTAATAGAGAGTTTAACTCCTTTTCAACAGATAGTGAAGATTGTTTATGAAGAACTGGTACGCACTTTAGGAGGTGAAACAAAGGGGTTAAACCTTTCTGGAGCCAAGCCGGTTTCTATTCTTTTAGCAGGGCTCCAGGGTTCAGGTAAAACTACTACTGCAGCAAAACTGGCTCGTTTTTTAAAAAAAAGAGGACATCATCCTCTTTTGGTGTCTGCGGATATTTATCGTCCAGCAGCTATAGAACAGCTTAAAATATTAGCTCAAAAAGTTGAAGTTCCTTTTTATGAACCTACTCCTTCTGAAAAACCTTTAGAAATAGTACAAAAAGCTTTAAAAAAAGCTAAAGAAGAAGGAAGAGATGTAGTGATAGTTGATACAGCTGGAAGACTTCACATTGATGAAGTTTTGATGGAAGAGCTAATTGAAATTAAAGAGAGTATAAAGCCATCTGAAGTTTTACTAGTTGCTGATGCTATGATGGGACAAGATGCAGTTAATGTAGCTAAAATTTTTAACGAAAGGGTAGGGATTACGGGAATAATTTTAACCAAAATAGAAGGTGATGCTAGAGGTGGGGCTGCTCTTTCTATTAAAGAAGTTACGGGATGTCCTATAAAATTTTTAGGAGTAGGGGAAAAAATTGATGCTTTAGAAGTTTTTTATCCTGAAAGATTAGCTAGTAGAATTCTGGGTATGGGGGATGTACTAACTCTTATTGAAAAAGCTCAGGAAGCTTTTGACCTGAAAAAAACTCAGGAGTTAGAAAAGAAACTTAAAAAACTTGAATTTACTTTAGAAGATTTGAGAGAACAAATTCAACAAATGAAAAAGTTAGGTTCTATAAAAGATGTTTTAAGTTTAGTACCAGGTATAGGAAAAAAAATTAACGAATTGCCTTTTGACGAAAAAGAGCTGGTGAAGGTAGAAGCTATTATTAATTCTATGACTAAGGAGGAAAGAAATAATCCGAGGATAATCAATGCTAGCAGAAAGAGGCGTATTGCTAGAGGAAGTGGAACCACGGTTCAAGATGTAAACAAACTTTTAAAAAGCTATGAGGAAATGTTAAAAGTATTAAAGCAAGTAAAAAAAGGGCATAGATTGGAAAGCTTTTTAAGAAGATTTTTAAGAGTTTAAGTTAAAAAATTGTCAAAATTTAAAGAAGTGTTAGAATAGATTAGAAATTTTTCTTAGGAGGTAGAACAAAAGTGCCGGTAAGAATAAGACTTATGAGGTTTGGTAGAAAAAAAAGACCTTTTTACAGAATTGTGGCTGCAGATAGTAGAGCTCCTAGAGATGGAAAATTTTTAGATATTTTGGGGTATTATGACCCCTTGAAAGAGCCTTTTGAAGTTAAGATAGATGAACAGAAAGTTAGAAGTTGGTTAGAAAGAGGGGCTGAACCTACCGAAACAGTAAGAGCCCTTCTTAAAAAAATAGGATTTAAATTAGGACAGTCTTTTCATTCTCAAAAAGATTCTTAATCAAGGGCAAGGAGGCAGAAATGAGCAAGCTAAAGGAATTGGTGGAGCAAATTACTAAGGTACTGGTTGATAAGCCTGAAGCAGTTCAAATTAACGAAATAGAAGGTGAACAAACTTCGGTAATTGAACTTAAGGTGGCTAAAGAGGATTTGGGAAAAGTTATAGGGAAAGAAGGGAGAACCGCTAAAGCTATTAGAACTATTTTAGGCGCTGCTGGAAGTAAACTTCGTAAAAGGGTAGTTTTAGAAATAATAGAATAGAAAAAGTGTGTTAATCCCTGTTGCCAAAGTTTTAGGTCTTCATGGACTTAAAGGAGAGGTGCGCATCTCTTCTTTAAGTTTTTTTCATGAATTTTTATACCAAATAAAGAGATTTTATTTAAAACCTCCTTCTGAAAGAGTTCTTGAGGTTGAGTCCTTTCGTAAAGGACCAGGCTATAGAATTTTTTTAGTTAAATTTAAAGACTTAGATTACGAAAACGCTAAAGAACTTATTAATGAAGAACTTTACATAAGAGTTGAAGACCTTCCGTCCCTTGAAGAAGGAGAATTTTATTTTTATCAATTAATTGGGTTAGAAGTAAAAGAGAAAATAGGAGAGGAAGAAAAATTTTGGGGAAAAGTGGTTGAAATTATGCCTGTAGGTGAGTATGAATTAGTTTTGATTAAAAAAGGAGGAGAAAGCTTTTACTTTCCTCTAGTAGAAGAATATGTGGAGAAATTGGATTTAGATAAGGGCGTTCTTTGGGTTAAGAACCTAAAATTTCTAGTAGATATACAGAAGTAAAATATTTCTTCTTAATTTTATGCAGTTTGACATCTTAACTATATTTCCAGAATACTTTGCTTCTCCTCTTAAAGTAAGTCTTTTAGGAAAGGCTATAGAAAAGGGAGTTATTAAGGTAAAGATTTATAACTTAAGAGACTTCACTGAAGACAAACACAAGGTGGTTGACGATGTTCCCTATGGCGGCGGAGAAGGAATGGTTTTAAAACCTGAGCCTCTTTATAGAGCAATTTCTTTTATCAAGAAAGAAAACCCAGAAGCTTATGTTATTTACCTTTCCCCTCAAGGAAAGCTTTTAACTCAGAAACTAGCTGAAAAACTTTTAAAGAAAAAACATTTAGTTTTAATTTGCGGAAGATACGAAGGAATTGACGAGAGAATAAGAGTTAATTTTGTAGAGGAAGAAATTTCTATAGGAGATTATGTAGTATTTGGGGGGGAGGTGGCATCTCTTGTACTTATAGAAGTTATAAGTAGACTTATTCCGGGAGTGGTTGCTAAGAGAGACTCTGTAGAAAAGGAATCTTTTACAGCAGGACTTTTAAAGTATCCAGCCTATACCCGACCAAGAGAATTTATGGGTTTTAAAGTTCCTGAAGTCCTTTTAAGTGGAAACCATGCTGAAATAAAAAAGTATAGAAAAAAACTTTCTCTAGAGTTGACCTTGAAAAAAAGACCTTATCTTTTGGCTTCTCTTTCTTTAAGTAAAGAAGATTGGTTTATTTTAAGAGAACTTTTAGAAAGACAAAGACTTTATATTTTTTTAGTTCATTATCCAGTTTTTAATAAAAAAGGAGAAGTTATAGCCTCGGCTATAACTAATCTTGATCTACATGACCTTGCGCGTCTTGGTAGAACCTATGGAGTTAAAGGAGTTTATGTAATACAGCCTCTTGATGACCAAAGAGAACTTGGAGAAAAATTACTCAGTTACTGGTTAGAAGGAAAAGGAGCCGAATATAATCCCTTAAGAAAGGAAGCTATGAAACTTTTGAGATTTTTTAAAAATTTAGAAGAAGGTGTGAAAGAAGTTGAAAAAATAGAAGGAGAAAAACCTCTTCTTTTGGGGACAGATGCTTCTCCAAAACGAGAATTTATAACCTATGAAAAAGTAAGAGAGCTTTTATGGGAAAAACCTGTGGTCATAGTCCTTGGGACTGCCTGGGGATTAACTGAGGAAGTTATCAAAAAATGCGACTATTTTTTGGAACCTATTTGGGGTCGTTTAGACCCTTATAATCATCTTTCTGTTCGCAGTGCAGCTTCTATTTTGATAGACCGAATTTTAGGAATTTATAGCTTCTGTAAGAAAATTTTAAAAAATTAATAAGTTTTTTTTATTCTTAACCTTGTCTTTTTTAAGTGAGCTAATTATAATTAAAATTAGATGTTAACTCAACTTTTTAACCAATTTACACCTTATGAATGGGTAATAAGTAACAAAAAAGGTGGTTACGCCTTTGGAAGTGCCTTTCTTGGAAACTATCGTAAGTATCACGGCCTTCTTATTGCGGGAAAGGATACCGGAAAAAAAATTCATTTAGTAAGTAGTTTAGAAGAAAAAGTAATTTTTCCCTCAGGTTCAGAATATTTTTTAGATACTAATTTTTACAAAGATATAATTTATCCTGAAGGTTATAAGCTTATTAAACAGTTTTTTTATCAGCCTTATCCTAAATTTTACTATATTTGTCCTGAAAAAGGGGATTTTTTTCTCAAAAAATCTATTAGAATGAACGAAAATAAGAATATCCTATTGCTCAGTTATAAAAACCTAGGTTCTTATCCTTTTAAACTTTTTTTAAGACCTAAACTTAGTTTTAGAGACCATCACAAGGTAGGATGTGTTTCTGACTGGGAGAGGGCTTTTACTCATATAGAAATTTATAAAGATTCTGCTTTAGTTATAAAAGAGGAAGAAAGTCTTTTTACTTATATTTCTAAGGGAAACCTTTTTGAAGAACCTGTTTTTTACTATCAGGTTTATTATCCCTTAGAAGCTGTAAGAGGGTATCCTGCTTACGAAGACCTTTTTTCTCCATTTTTTATAGAAGTGGAGCTAAGTGGAGGCGAGACTTTTCATCTTATTTTTAGTGAAGTCCTTCTTAAGGACTTTAAAGCCGAGGTAAAAAAGGTGGAAAATCGTTACCGGGGGTATCCTGAGCTTAAACTTAAGAAAAACCCTCAATATTCCTACAAAGAGTATTTAAAGATTTTAGAATTGAGTTTAAGAAATTTTCTTTTGGAAGAGGATGTGGTAGCTGGATTTCCTTGGTTTCATACTTGGGGAAGGGATACTTTCATAGGCCTTCCAGCTCTTTTTTATTTAGAAGAAGGTTTTGAACTATGTTTTAAAATTTTTAAGCACTATCAGAAACTTATTAAAAATGGTCTTATACCTAATGTAGCTGGACCTAGAGAAGAAATTAACTATAATTCTGTAGATGCAACTCTGTGGTATGTTTTGCGTATTTTTCAATTTTTAGAATTTTTTAAAGATAAAATTTCTTTATCTCAAAAATCGGAACTTTTAAATACTGTAGAACTTATTATAAAAGAATTTCTGAGTAACCCGTTACTTCCTTTTAAAGTAGATTTAGAAGATGGACTTATTGAAATTCCTGAAACTACAGGTTTAGCCTTAACTTGGATGGATGTGATGATTGATGGTATTCCCATTACTCCTCGTTATGGGAAACCAATAGAAATTTCAGCTTTGTGGTTTAATGTGCTAAGTTTAGCTTTAAAGTATTTAGAAGGGAAAATTCAATTTGACTTAATTTCTTTAGTTGAGAAACAGAGGATAAATTTAAAAAGGTATTTTAATGGAGAACTTTGGGCAGATAGAATTTATAAGGGAGAACCTATTTTTGAGATTCGTCCAAACTTTGTAATAGCTTTGTCTTTGCCTGTAAATTTTGCAGATGCCTTTTCTTTGGGAAAGGCTGTTGAAATAACTAAAAAGGAACTTTTAACTTCTTATGGCCTTAGGTCTCTTTCTCCTAGACATTCTCATTTTAGAAAAAAATATTTTGGAACTCAATATATGAGAGATTTGGCTTATCATAACGGAACTGTTTGGGTTTGGTTACTTTATCCATATGCAGAACTTTTGAAAAAAGTTTTACCTAAAGAAAAGCTCCTAAGTGAGTTAGATTCTTTAGTAAAAGTTTTTAGAGAATATTTTATCAAGGGCAAGTTAAGCAGTATCCCAGAACTATACGATGGTGAAAATCCTTACTATCCTAAAGGAGCTCCTGCACAGTTTTGGTCAGTAGCTGCAGTGTTTTTGATTGAAAAAGAGATTGAAAAGTTAAAAAAGGAGGTAACTTTATGAAAGTTTTAATGTTAACTTGGGAATATCCTCCTTTTATTGTAGGAGGATTGGGGATGGCTTGTTATGGACTTTTTAAAGCTCTTTCGGAGTTGGGAATAACTTTATATATGATTTTACCTACTAAGGAAAAAGTTTTTTTTGAAATAGACTCTCCCTTTGCTGCGGATTATCCTGCAGCTAAAACTTGGGAGAAAAAGCAAATGGCTCCTTTACCTCTTAAATTTTATCATTTTCATTATTTAGAACCTGAAGGTGGATACCTAATTTTTAAAGAAGGATTAATTAAGGAAAAGAAAGAATATAAAGAAGGACTTCAATTTTTTCCAACTCCTCGGGAAGTATTAAAAAGAATAGAATTTAATTTATCTCAGGAAAATTCAATTTTAAGTAAGGTAAGACTCTACACAGAAAATGTTTTAGAAATAGCTGAAAATCTTGATTTTGACTTAGTTCACGCTCATGATTGGTTAACTTATCCTGCAGGGCTTTTTTTAAAAAACACAAAAAAAATTCCTCTAATTTCTCATATTCATGCCACAGAGTTTGACAGGGCTTTAGGTTACGGACATCCTTTAATTCACGAAATAGAATATTTGGGTTTGAATTACTCAGAAAAAGTAATAGCTGTTTCTAACTATACAGCAGATATTATAAAAGAACATTACTATATACCGAAGGAAAAAATAGAAGTGGTTCACAATGCTTTTACAGCGTTTACTGAAAAACCTTTTAAGGTTAAAAAATTTAAAGAACCTGTAGTTTTATTTCTTGGAAGGTTGACACCTCAGAAGGGACCTAAAATTTTCTTGGAAATAGCTAAGAAAGTTTTGGAAAAGGAAAGTAAAGTGCGTTTTTTAATTGCAGGCACAGGAGAGATGGAACGAGAGTTAATGTTAGAAGCTGCAAGTTTGGGTATAGGAACCCACATATTATTTACAGGGTTTCTTACCAGAAAGGAAGTGGAAGCAGCTTTAAGTATGTCGGAAATAGTAGTTATGCCTTCTGTATCAGAACCATTTGGAATAGTTGCTTTAGAAGCTATGTATTTTGGATGTGCTCTTATTATTTCTAAACAGTCGGGAGTTGCAGAAGTAATAGAGAACGCTTACAAGGTTGATTTCTGGGATGTAGATAAAATGGTAGAAATAATTATAGAACTTTTACAAAATCCTGATAAAATAGAAAAGTTAAAATTAAGAGCTAGAGAGGAAGTTAAAAAGTTTTCTTGGAGAGATAGAGCAGAAAAGGTTTTACAGATCTATCGTGAACTTTTAATTAACTGAAGTTTTAAGTATGCTTTATGTAATTTTTTACTTTCAAGTTCACCAACCTTACAGAATAAGAAATTTTTCTATTTTTGAAGTAGGTGGACCAAACAATTATTTTGACGAGGAACTTAACCGTTATATTATTCACAAGGTAGCTGAAAAGTGTTATCTTCCTGCGAACAATTTGTTTAAAAACCTTATAGAAAGTTCTGAAGGAAGGTTTAAGATTTCTTACAGTATTACAGGTACTTTTTTGGAGCAGGTTAAAAAGTATAAACCTGAGGTATTAGATTCTTTTTTAGAACTTGCTAAGACTGGAGCTGTAGAGTTTATAAACGAAACTTACTATCATTCTTTAGCATCTATTTTTGATGTTGAGGAATTTTTAGAACAAGTGGAAGAACACTTTGAAATTATAAAAAATGAATTTGGATTTTTGTCTACTACTTTTAGAAATACGGAGTTAATTTACTTTGATAAGCTTTCGGATATTTTATTAAACTTTCCTTATATTAAAACCATTTTAATAGAAGGAGCAGACCATATACTTAAAGGTGAACTTCCTGTTTATCCTCGGCTTTCTTATAATCATGCTCATCTTCTTCTTTTAAAACATTACAAACTTTCGGATGACATAGCTTTTCGTTTTAGTAACACAAGATGGGAAGAATATCCTCTTACTGCAGAAAAGTATGTTCAGTGGATAAAGGACTTAAGGTTAGTAGAAAAGGAAGGAAAAAACCTTTATTTAAATCTGTTTATGGATTACGAAACCTTTGGAGAACATCAATGGAAGGAAACAGGGATTTTTGAATTTATTAAAAAATTAGTTGAGTTAATCTTAGAAGACCAGGAAATTTGTTTTCTTTGGCCTTCTGAGGTAAGACAAACTTTAAATTATACTCCGCAAGTTCTTTCTGTTCCTAATCCTACTTCTTGGGCGGATACAGAAAGAGATCTTTCTGCCTGGTTGTCCAATCCTCTTCAGTGGAATGCAATGAAAACTTGTTTTGAATTTTTAAAAAAAGCTAAACAAAAGGGCAAAAGAGATCTTATTTTTAATCTTAAAAAACTTACCACTTCAGACCACTTTTATTATATGTGTATAAAATATTTTCAAGACGGAGATGTCCATAAGTATTTTTCTCCCTATCCTTCTCCTGAGCATGCTTATAGGTATTATATAAATATTTTAACTGATATAGAAGAAAGATTAGAGGGAGAATAAAGATGGAATTTAAAAAATTTTTCGTTTATCCTAAAATTCCAAAGGAATTGGAAAAGTGGTTAACTATTTCCAATAATTTGTGGTTTAGCTGGGATTATAGAGCTCTTTCTCTTTTTTATAAGATAGATGCCAATCTTTTTAGACTAGTTGAGAGAAATCCAGTTAAATTTATTCACTTTCTTCCTAAGGGTAGATTAGAATCTTTAGCAGAGGATAAAAGATTCTTAATGGATTTAGAAGAGGTCTGGGAAAGATTTGAGGATTATAAAAAAAGAGAGTCTATTTTAAAAGACTATTTAAATTTTTCTTCAGACGATTACATAGCTTATTTTTGTACGGAATTTGCTTTTCATGAAGCTATACCTATTTATGCAGGAGGGTTAGGGGTTCTAGCTAGTGACATAATTATAGGAGCCTCGGACTTAGATTTACCTATAGTTGCTGTAGGGCTATTTTATAAGTATGGATATTTTAAACAAGTCATAGAACCTTCAAAGATGCAGTTAGAGGAGCCTGAAAATATAGATAAGTTTTTAAATTTAACTAAAGAAGTAAGAGACTCTCAAGGCAATCCTATTTTAATAGAAGTTAAAATTTTGGGACAACCTGTAAAAGTAAAAATTTGGCGTATAGATATAGGTAAAAGATTATGTCTTCTTTTAGATACAGACCTACCCGAAAATCCTCCCGAGTCTAGAGAGATCTTAAATTATCTTTACGCTGGTGAACCTGAAAGAAGAATAAAACAAGAAATTATTTTGGGTATAGGAGGTTATAAGGCTTTAAAAGCAGTTTTTGGCAAGGAACCCAAGATATACCATTTAAATGAAGGTCACTCGGCTTTCGTAATACTTTCTCGTCTCAAAGAATTGGTTAAGGAAAAGGGACTTAGTTTTGAAGAAGCTAAAATGTTGATTAAAGAAAGCACTGTGTTTACTACTCATACTCCGGTTATTTCTGGAAATGAACATTTTGATATTCAGTTAGTAAGTAAGTATTTAGCTCCAGAGGTTGAAGAATTGGGTATTAAGTTAGAGGATTTTTTGAATGAGGGATGTTTGCCGGGGGATAAAACTATTTTTTGGTTACCGGCTTTAGCAATTCGTTATGCTAATCATATTAATGCTGTTTCAAAAATGCACCAAAACACTACAAAAAAAATGTGGCACCCTTTATTTAAAGAACTTCTGTTAGAGGAAGTTCCTATAGATTATATTACCAATGGAGTTCATTGGAGGTGGTTGAGCGAACCTTTTTACGATGTGTTGGAAAAATACCTAGGTCCTTATTTTATATACCTTTCTTCTGAAGATAAAGCTTGGGAAGAAATTTTTAAAATCCCGGATGAAGAAATATGGGAGGCTCACAGAAGAAATAAGTACCGTTTAATTAATTACATTAAAAGATTTACAGAAGAAAGGTTGAGGAAAAAGGGTTTTTATAAAACTAAAACCGAAATCGGTCCCAAACTTTTAAAAGCTCATAATCTGATTATTTCCTGTGCCAGAAGAATTACGGGGTATAAAAGAAATACTTTAATTCTTTTCGACGAAGAAAGATTGAGCGAGATTTTAAAAAATTCTACTAAACCGGTTATTCTTATTTTTGCTGGTAAAGCTCATCCTAGAGACTTAGAAGGAAAAAAAATGATACAAAGAATTCTAGAATTTAGAGAAAAATACGACCTAGAAGATAATATTTTGTTTTTAGAAAATTACGATATTCACTTAGCTAGATACCTTATTTGGGGTTCAGATGTGTGGCTTAATACCCCTCTAAGACCTATGGAAGCAAGTGGGACTTCTGGTATGAAGGCAGGTTTAAACGGGGTTTTACATTTGAGTGTGATGGATGGATGGTGGATAGAAGGATTTACTGGAGAAAATGGATGGCCTATATATCCGAAGGAAGGACTTCCTCCCTATAATTATTACGAAGCTAATCAGATCTATAATCTTTTGGAAAATGAAATAGTAGACCTTTTTTATGAGAGAGACGAAGAGGGAATTCCACGAGAATGGGTAAGAAGAATGAAACAAGCTATATATAATGCTTGTAAGTATTATAGTATTAACAGAGTACTTTTAGAATATGTTCAAAAATTTTACAAACCAGCTACTGAAAGTATTAACTTTCTTACGGAAAATAATTACGAAAATTTGCGAAAAATTGAAAATGAAAGAAAAATATTGTTAGAGAGATGGGCAGGTATAAATATTTTGAATATATATGACAATATAAAAAAAGAAGAAGTTTGGGAAGGTTCAGAGTTAGAAATTGTAGTAGAAGTAGATTTAAACGGTTTACCACAAGAATTAATAGAAGTTGAACTGGTATGTATCAATGAAATAATATGTATAAAAGAAACAGTAGAGGAAGAAGAAACAATTACTAAAGTAGAATTTTATCCTATTGCTTTTGAAAAGTATGAGAATAATAAAGCTATTTTTAAAACTAGTTTTCCACTAATAGGACATGGTTTGAGAAAATACAATGTAAGAATTGTTCCTAAAAATAGATTTATAAGAAAATCCTATCCTGATTTAGTAAAGTGGAAAAGTTGAAAAAATAAAAAAAATAATTATTTTTTAAAAAATAACTAATTAAAAAATAAAAAGGAGAGATTATGGAAACTTTAATTTTTGTTTTAATAATTTTAGCTTTAATTTTAATTGGTTTTTTAATTTATTTAGCTTTTAAAGTAAACAAAGTAATAGATGAACTTCATGAAAATTTATCTTATTTACCTTTAATACTGGAAGAATTTAAAGGAACTTCAGGAAAAATTAATGAAAATTTAGATACTTTTAAGTCTACTGTGGAGAATATTAACAATTTAGTTTTAGACTTAAAAGTCCTGCCCAAAATATTAGAAGAAATAGGAGAAAGTGTAAAAGATTTTAAAGCTTTTTTAAAAGGTCAAATAGAAAGTGTTAGCGATGAATTAAAGTTTTTTATTGAAGATTTTAAGGATACAGCTCACAATGTAAAAGAAGTTTCAGATAAAATTAGAGTAGCTGTTAAAAGTGTAGACCCTTTGATTGAAGTGGTAAGAGAAACTACTCAAACTTCTTCCACAGTTTTAACTTCTTTGAATAAAGAATTAAAGAAGATTTATATAGAAATTTCTGCTTTAATCTCAGGTATTGTAGAGTTTAGTAAAACTTTAAAAGATGTTTTAAAACTGTGGAAAAAATAAAATAAACAAAGGAGGGTACAGATGGAAGAAAGAAATTTTAAAATTGCTTTAGCATTTTTATTAGGGGTTATTGTAGGAGGAGCTATAACTTTGTTTTTAACTCCTGTTAGTGGACCAGAACTTAGAAGGAAGGTTAAAGATGAGTTAGAGGATGTTACTCGAAAGGTGAAGGAAGAAGCTCAAGGTTTAAAAAGCAAGGCTGAAGAGCTTTCAGCAAAAGCTAAAGAAATTTTAGAAGTGAAAAAAGAAGCCTTAAAAGAAGCTATAGAAAAGAGTAAAGAAACTATACAAGAGAAAAAAGAAGAACTAGCTTCTAAACTGTTTAAAAAGGAAGAGGAAGTTTAAAAATTTTTAGATAAAAATTTTTACCAATTAAATTTTTCTTTTAAAATTTGTAAATAGCTTTTGTTTAAAGCAGGAAGTAGTTTTATAGGTTTTTCTGCTTTGCAAAACCTGACAGGTACATGAGGTTCAATATTTATGTTTTTTTGACCATCTATAATAAGAGACAAATTTTTATTAGGATTGGTTATAGTAATTTCCACCACTGATGAATCAGGAATGATAAAAGGTTTTATGTTAAATTTAAAAGTACATACAGGGGTTATAGTAATAACAGAAGCCTTAGGATGAATAATAGGTCCTCCTGCAGATACATTATAAGCTGTAGAACCTGTAGGGGTAGATACAATGATTCCATCTCCGGAAACAACAGTAAGTGGAAAGGAATCTATTTTTACTTCTAGGTAAACTAATTTTTCAGGACATTTTCTACAAACTACCCCTTCATTTAAGGCAATAAAATTTTTTTCTCTATAAGAGATTTTTAAAGCTGTTCTTTCTTCAAGTTTTACCTTTCCTTCTTCAAAAAGTTTTAAAATTCTTTCCAAGTCTTCTAGATAATTCTCGGTTAAAAATCCAAATTTTCCTTTGTTTATTCCAATAAGAGGAAGATCATATTTATAGGCTAAAGGAACAGCTTTAAGAAAAGTTCCATCTCCTCCTAGAATCAAAATACCTTTTATTCTTTGTTTCTCCTCCTTAGAAAGAGATAAAAACTCTTCAGGAGAGAGAAGTTCAACTTTTTTGTCTTTTTTAAAAGTTTTTAAAATTGAAGGAAGAGGAAGTTCTTTTTTTTTAAAAAACACAAAAGATAGCATAAATTTAATTTTAATTTAAAAATTTAAAAAAGACAAAAATAAAGTCTTTAGTTGATAGAGTTTAGTTAAAGCCTGTTAGTGTTTTAACCAAGTCTTTACATAAAAGAAAAAGCTACCAAGCAAAAATTGTTTTTTAAAAAAATTTTTCTTTTATTTCTTGACTTAAATCAAAGAATTTTTAAAATTTTTAGTTTATTTTAAATTTTGAACTAAAAAATCGTAGGTTAAAAGTGGGAGACCTGAAAGGACAAATTTTAAATCTTAAGGAATCAATTGGATATCAACAAGGAGCTATTGTGAGTAAAAACATAATCAACAAGCCTTCAGGTACGGTAACCCTTTTTTCATTTGATAAAAACCAAGGATTAAGTGAACATACTGCTCCCTTTGAGGTTTTAATTATAGTTTTAGAAGGTGAGGCTGAGATTAGTCTTTCTGAAAAAATTTTCAAACTAAGACCAGGAGAGGCTTTTCTTATACCCACCAACGAACTCCACAAACTTAAAGCTCTTACAGAATTTAAAATGCTTTTAATAATGATTAAAGCTTAAAATACATAAATAAGGAGGGAGCTTATGTTTTGTCATCAATGTGAACAAACAGCAAAAGGTATTGCCTGCACAACCAAAGGAGTTTGTGGAAAAGAACATTCTACAGATGTTTTGCAAGATTTTTTAATTTATACTTTAGCTGACCTTGCAGAAAATATTTTAGAGACAGAAAGAAAGGGGCAAAAAAATTTAGAATTAGACCGCTTCCTCATGGAGGCTATGTTTAGCACTCTAACCAATGTAAATTTTGACCCTGAAAGAATTAAAATTTATATCGAAAAAGCAGCCAACTACTTTGTCCCCAAGGTTGAACCTGCAAAGGACTTAGAAAGTTTGATTAAACAAGCTGAAACTTATGAGATAAAACCAGAATTTTTTGCAGGAGAAAGTGAAGAGGTTATTTCTCTGAAGTTTGCCATTCTATACGCCTTAAAAGGAATAGCAGCTTATGCTTATCATGCTTATAAACTAGGTGAAGAAAATGAAGAAATTTATAAGGCTTTTAAAGAACTTTTAGTTCAAATTTACAAAGATTCTACTTCTGATTTAGAAACTTGGATGAAAAGAACTTTAGAGACTGGGAAGCTTAATCTGATGGTAATGGAACTTCTTGACAAAGCCAATACCTCTAATTTTGGAGACCCTATTCCTACCAAAGTTCCCTTAGGAGTAAAAGCTGGTAAAGCTATTTTGGTTTCGGGTCACGATTTAAAAGACCTTTACGAACTTCTTAGGCAAACAGAAGGAAAGGGAATATATGTTTATACTCATGGAGAGATGCTTCCTGCTCACGGATATCCTGAGCTTAAAAAATTTACTCATCTTTATGGACATTATGGAACAGCTTGGCAAAATCAACAAAAAGAATTTTCACAATTTCCAGGACCGATTGTAATGACTACTAATTGTCTCATGCCTCCCAAAGACTCTTACAGGGATAGAGTTTTCACTCTTGGACCAGTAGGATATCCTGGATTAAAGCATATTTCTGATGAAGACTTTTCTCCAGTTATTGAAATGGCACTTCAGATGGAAGGTTTTAAAGAAGACCACTCTGGAGGAGAGGTCATAACTGGATTTGCAAAAAAGGCTGTTTTTTCAGTTTCTGATAAAATAATTGAAGCTGTAAAGAAGGAGAAAATAAAACACTTTTTCTTAGTAGGAGGATGTGATGGAGCTAAACCTGGAAGAAGTTATTACACTGAATTTGTAGAAAAAGCACCTAAGGATACTATAATTCTCACCTTAGCTTGTGGAAAATTTAGATTCTTTGACAAAGACTTAGGAAATATAGAAGGAATTCCAAGACTTATAGATGTTGGACAGTGTAACGATGCTTATTCAGCTATTCAAATTGCTTTAGCTCTAAGTAAAGCTTTTAATGTAGAAGTAAACAAACTTCCTCTTTCTCTCATCCTTTCTTGGTATGAACAAAAAGCTATAGCTATTCTCTTAACCCTTCTTTACTTAAATATTCAAAATATAAGACTTGGTCCAAGTATGCCTGCCTTTTTAAGCAAAAACATTTTAGAACTTATATCTAAACAGTTTAATCTCAAACCTATTACCACTCCGGACGAAGACTTAAAGGCTATACTGAACCTTACTTAAAAGGAAAAAACTCTTGTCCTGCATAAGGTCTGTTGCTTTTTAGAAAACAACAAATGTGATAAAGTGGAAGTTTAAAATTATGTAGAAAGCTTCAACTAATCCCGAGAAAGACTTCACCCTGCTTAAAAAACTTGAAATCCTCAAAAATGCTTCAAAAAGAGGTGAAGTTACCTTGAGAGTAAAGATAATTAAGTACTTGTCAAAAAAGTAAGAGCTTGTTAGTGTTTTAATTATAGGGCGAGAGCTTATAGAGTTTATGAAGTATTAAGGACTAATCACTGAATGTATAGAAATCTCTTGACACACATATAGATTAACTCGTATGCAAAAAATTATTAAGAAGGGTTTGCTTTTTTCTTTAAACTTTGCAAATACAGGTAAACTTTCTTTTCTTGAAGCTCTTTGGCAGGAATATCAAAAAGTTGGATATGTCTTAAAAGCAGGCAAAGGCAATTCTTAAAAGTCTCTTCTTAAAACTCAAAAAAGGTAAAAACCCTCAAAAGCCAAAAATAAAAAAATCCAGTTCTAAAGTTAGACAATAGGTTTTACAAAATTGAAAGTGGTAAAAATTCTTTTAACTTTTGGCTTTTCCTTTTAAAAGCTATGAGTATGCTAATAACTATTTTAGAGATTGAAAGCTGTGTTCTAAAGGAATAGATATAGGATATAGAAAACTAATTGCTACATCAGAAGGAGAGGTTTTTTGAAAGAAAGGTAAGGAAGATAATAAAGAAGAAGATAGAACTTAAAAAACAAGGTTCAAAAAACTTAAAAAAGCAATAGATGGAAGTTTTTTTCCTGTTATAGAAAAGTTAAAGAATTTAAAGAAAAGTAAGAAGGGAAAATGGAATGGTCAGCGAATAGAAAATTTAATCATTGGATATATGCTTATGTTCTGAAAAGGATAAGGGAGCTAATGTGAGGTAGCTGGCGTTCAGTGGCACATAGTTTTCCCAGTTTATACGAGCAGGACTTGTCCTTGTCCTATAGAATATTTTTCTATAGAATGAGGAACTATGAATTCGTACAAAATCTTGCTTTTACTATAAATTGGTATTAACTTTTAAAAAAGTATCTTAGTTTTAAAAGCCAAACTTTCGTAAGGAGGATAAAGCTATGTTGGAATTTGTTTTTTATAATCCTACCAAAATTGTTTTTGGAAAAGACCAGACTTACAGAATAGGAGAATTTATAAAAGAAAAAAAGTGTCTTTTTCTTTACGGTGGTGGAAGCATTTTTAAAAACGGAATTTATGAAAAGGTAGTAAATTCTTTAAAAGTTGCTGGAAAGGAATGGATAGAGAAAGGAGGAGTTAAACCTAATCCAGTCTTAAGTTTTGTTTACGAAGCTATAGAAGTTGCTAGAAAAGAAAAAGTTGAATGTATTTTAGCAGTAGGAGGAGGAAGTGTTATAGATACTGCTAAAACTGTAGCAGCAGGTTACTTTTATGAAGGAGATGTTTGGGATTTTTTTATTAAAAAAGCAGAAATTCAAGAAGCTTTACCTGTATATGTAGTTCTTACTCTTGCAGCTACAGGTACAGAAATGAACAGATATGCAGTTATAACTAATGAAAAAACTAGACAAAAGTTTAATATAGATTCCGATAAAGTGTATCCCAAAGTTTCTATTCTTGATCCAGTTAACACCTACACTGTTCCTAAAGAACAAGTAGCTTATGGATGTGTAGATGCTATGTTACATCTTTTAGAGGGTTATTTTACCCAGTCCTATCCTAACACCCCTATTCAAGACGGTTTTGTAGAAACTTTAGTTAAGGTTCTTATAGAGACTACTCAAAGAATTTTTGAAAATCCTCAAGATTACGATGCAAGAGCTAACTTTATGTGGGCTACTACTTTAGCTTTAAACGGTTTAACTACAGCAGGTATTGGGAGTTTTGGTTTTCCAAATCACATAATAGCTCATTCTCTTTCAGCTTTTTACGACCTTCCTCACGGAGCAACTCTTGCTATCATTTTTCCTGCGTGGTTAAGGTATAAATTTCCAGAAAAGAGTTACAGGATTTCTAAATTGGGAATGGCTATTTTTAATGATGGAGAGCCTGAAAAGGTAATAGAAAAATTAGAAAACTTTTATTCCTCCATAGGGGTTCCAACTAGACTTTCTCAGGTTAAAGTTCCAGAAGAAGATTTACCAGCTCTTGCTGAAAATGCTTACGGATTTGCAAAGATTAGAGATTTAGCTGACTATACTCCAGAGGTGATTATTGAAATTTTAAAACTTGCAAAATAAGTTTTTATAAAAGGAGGAGGATATGAAAATAAATATTGAAAAGGAAATTATTGAGGAACTTGCGAAACAAATTTTGGTATGTGCCAGAACTGCTCCTAAAGCAAAGGGAGAAGATGATCTTGTTTTAGGAATTGTAGAAGAACATGAAAAAGAACTTCTAGCTCAAGAAATGGAAAAAATTGCAGAAAGAGGTGAAACTTTTAAATTTTTTAAAAGGGACGCGGAAAATGTAAGGAATTCTGAAGCCATAATTCTTATAGCTCTTGACTTTAAAAAACCTTTGGGGTTAAATTGTGGAGCTTGTGGTTTTAATTGCGAAACTATTTTAAAACAAAAAAAACTTGATCTAGATTTTGACGGACCAGTTTGTGCTCTTAAACTTTTAGACCTTGGAATAGCTATAGGCTCTGCAGTGTACAAGGCTAAAGACCTTTGTATAGACAATCGCGTAATGTATAGCATAGGAGTAGCAGCTAAAAGATTAAAGCTTATTCCAGGACAAATAGTAATCGGGATACCCCTAAGTGTCAAAGGTAAAAACATCTTTTTTGATAGGAAATTTTAGAAGTTAAAATGGTTAAGATTAAAATTTGTGGTTTAAAATACCCGGAAGATTTAAAGTTTATAGACGAACTTTCTGTGGATTATGTAGGTTTTGTAAAATATCCTAAGTCTCCAAGATATGTAGAAAACTTAAAAGACCTTTTGGGATTAATAAAAAATGCTAAAAAAGTAGCTGTTTTTGTTAATCCTTCATATGAAGAAATAAAAGAAGTCCTTGATTTAGGAATAGATTTAATTCAGCTTCACGGAGACGAAAGTCCAGAGCTAGGAGTTAAAGTAGGTTTTGAAAAGATTATAAAAGCTTTTAGAGTAAAAGATAGTTTTTTAAATTTAGAAGTTTTTAAATTTTGGAATAAATGTTATGCCTTTTTACTCGATACTTATAAGCCAGGAATACCTGGAGGTACTGGAGAGAGTTTTGATTGGAATATAGCTAAAAAGGTTGTGTCTGCCGGGTATAGAATTTTTTTAGCAGGTGGGCTTAATTCCGAAAATATAACTGTAGCTATAGAAAAAGTAAAACCCTATGCACTTGATGTTTCCTCTGGAGTTGAACTCTACCCTGGTAAAAAAGACTTCCAAAAAGTTAAAACTTTAGTAGAAAAAGTTAAAAAATATAGATGATAGAAAAAAATATTTACATCGGAACTTCTGGCTGGAATTATTATTCTTTTAAAGAAATTTTTTATCCCTTGCATCTTAAGCCCAAAGACTGGCTATCCTTTTATGCTGAACACTTTAATACTGTAGAAGTAAATGCTACTTTTTATAGGTTACCTACTTTAAAAACCTTTGAAAAGTGGTATAGCGAGACTCCTGAAAATTTTGTGTTTTCTTTAAAAGTTCCTAAAGTAATAACTCACATTAAAAGACTAAAGGAAGTTGAACAAGAATTAAAAGAGTTTTTAGCTTGTATCTCAGGTTTAAAGGAAAAAGCTGAGGTTTTACTTTTTCAGCTTCCTCCTTCTTTAAAATATGAACCAGAAGTCTGGGAGAAATTTTCTAAAATTTTACCCGAGAATTATCTCAAGGTAATTGAAGTAAGAAACCGAAGTTTTCATCAGGAAGAATTTATAAATTTTCTTAAAAAACATAATTTGTGTCTTTGTTTTTCTGATTGTGCTGGAAAATATCCTTCTTGGTATGAAGTGCAAACTGCTGATTTTCTTTATTTCAGAATGCATGGTTCAAAAAAACTTTATGTATCTAACTATGAAGAAGAGGAATTAAAGGAACTAGTTCAAAAAATAAACTTTTATTCAGTAAAAAAAGTTTTTGTCTACTTTGATAATACTTCCTTGGGATATGCTGTTTTAAATGCTAAAAGACTTAAGGAACTTATAGAGGAGGTGAAAAGAAAGTTATGAATGAAATTTCTGGTTTTGGGAAATTTTTAATTATTTTAGGAGCTGTAATTATAGCTTTGGGAGTTTTGTTAACTTTTCTTCCAAAAGTTCCCTATATAGGAAAACTTCCTGGAGATATTTACATAAAAAAAGGTAATTTTACTTTTTATTTTCCTTTGGCTACTTCTATTTTAGTAAGTATTATTTTAACCATAATTCTGAATTTATTATTCAGAAAATAAAAAATTTCCAAAAGTATTGCTAAAACTTAAAAAGATAATATTTTTAAAAAAATTTTTAAACTGTAAAAAGGAGAAAAGGGGGATGGAGATAGAAATTAATCTTGCACCTGAAGAATTTAAAAGAACCTCTGAGCTTAAATTTCTTCCTTTTGGTAAAATTTTTACTCCTCATATGTTTATAATGAAGTACGATGAAGATAAAGGCTGGCATTCTCCCAAAATTTGCCCTTTTTCTAATATAGAACTTCATCCAGCGGCTATAGTGCTTCACTATGCTCAGACAGTTTTTGAGGGACTTAAAGCTTATTGGGGGGTGGATGGTAAGATAAGGCTTTTTAGAGTTTGGGACCATATTAACCGGCTTAATTGTTCTGCAGAAAGAATGTGTATTCCTACTTTGGAACCCAAGCTTGTTTTTGAAGCTATTAAAACTTTGGTTTTAATAGATAAAAACTGGATTCCTAGAGAAAAGGGTTCAGCACTTTACATAAGGCCTTTTATTTTTGCTACTGAAGGAACTCTAGGTTTAAAGGTCAGTCGAGAATATCTTTTTGTAATTATTGCTTCTCCTGTGGGAGCGTATTATAAAGAAGGTTTTAACCCTATAAAAATTTATGTTACTGAACAGTACATTAGAGCTTGTCCAGGAGGAACCGGAGAGGTAAAAACTGGTGGAAATTATGCAGCAAGTCTCAAAGCCCAAGAGATAGCGCAGAATAAAGGATATACTCAAGTCTTATGGCTTGATGCTATAGAAAGAAGGTATGTTGAAGAAGTGGGGAGTATGAACATATTTTTTTATTTTGAAAACGAACTTACAACCCCTATGCTTAGTGGTTCAATTTTGCCAGGTATAACTAGAGATTCGGTTCTTAAGCTAGCTTCTGTTTTAGGTTTTTCTGTCACAGAAAGAAAAATAGCTATAGAAGAGGTTATAGAGGGAATTGAAAAGGGAACTTTAAAAGAATGTTTTGGAACTGGAACTGCAGCAGTAATTACTCCTGTGGGGAAGATTTTTTATAGAAACAAAGATTATACGATTAACCGTGGAGAAACAGGAGAGGTAACGAAACTTTTTTTTGAACGTATTACAGGTATTCAATACGGAGAAACGGAAGACCTTTTTAATTGGACTACTCTTTTGGAGTAAAAAGAATTAAAATAAAGAATTAAAATGATTTAAAAATCTACAATCTTTTTAGCTTTAGCAAGTTCTCGATAAAGAGAAACTGCTTTGTCAAGTTCTAAATCAGCTGCTTCTTCCAACCCCTTATCTCTTAAAACCTGGCTTCTTGCCATGTAAGAAGCGGTATAAGTAGGGTCAAGTTCTATGGCTCTGGTAAAGAGTTCTAAAGCTTGGTCTAAGTCTTTTTTGCGATAATAAACTTGCCCAAGTCTGTAATAAAGTCTTGCATTTTCAGGTTCTAAATTTAAGGCTAATTTTAAATCTTTCTCTGCTAGTTCTATTTCCCCTTTTTGTAAATAAATTACAGCTCTAGCTTCCAAAGCTTTAATATGTTGAGGTTTCAAAGAAAGCACTTGATTAAAAAATTCCAAAGCTTTATCAAAATTTTTTAAAGTTAAAAGTCTTGCTCCTTCTAAAAAAAGTTCCTCTATTTCGTTCAAAGTCCATCACCTCATCTTTTATTTTTATTTATTTTACTTCAAATTTTGAGGTTGTGAAGAGAAAGTCTCTGTGCTATAATGAAATTTAAATTTTTTTAAATAAATCTAAAAGGGGAAACGCATGGAAAGGCCTCCGATTATAAAAAAGGTGATTAAAACTTTTGGTAGGATAAAAAGACCTTCTTCTTTGTCTTCTGAAGAAAAACAAAAGATTTTAACGAGACTTTTTCAAAAGGATGCTTCTATTTTTTCTTCAGACCAGGAGATCCAGGAAAAAATTAAAAAAAGGCTTGACTGGATAGATGGTCCTAAGTATATTAAGCCTAAACTTATAGAATTTCAAAATTTTGCTGAGGAGGTTAAAAAAAATTTTTCTCATATAGTCTGGTGTGGAATGGGAGGCTCTGCCCTTTTTCCTTTGGTTCTTTCTCAAGTCCTTGGGTCAAGAGAAGATTATCCTTCTTTTTTTGTGTTAGATACTAATGATCCTGAGATTATAAGTAAAGTTGAAAAGTTTCCTTTAGAAAAAACTTTGTTTTTTATAGTTTCTAAGTCAGGAACTACAGTAGAAACCCTTTCCCATCTAAAATATTTTTGGAAAAAAGTTTCTGAGATAAAAAAATATCCTGGAGAAAATTTTTGTGCCTTAACTGACCCCGGTTCTCCTCTAGAAGAAGAGGCTAAAAAACTTGGTTTTAGAAAAATTTTTGCTCATCCTCCTTTTGTAGGAGGGCGTTACGCTGCTCTAACGGAGATAGGGTTTTTACCAGCTGCTCTCTTAGGTTTAGATCTTTTTAAAGCTATAAAGTATGCAGAAAATATGTATATTTCTTGTACTCCGGATATTCATTGGGACTATAATTTAGCTTCAAGCTTAGCAGAATTTTTAATAGAAAACTACATTCAAGGAAAGGACAAGCTTACTTTTATTACTGACCCACTTTTGTCTCCTTTTTCTATGTGGCTGGAGCAACTTGTGGCAGAAAGTTTAGGAAAGGAACTCACAGGAATAGTTCCAATAGTGGCTGAATCTCCAGGTTCCCCTACAGTTTATGGTACAGATAGGTGCTTTGTATATTTCACTTTAAGAGGAAGAGAAAGAATTTATCAAAGATTGATAACTGAACTTAAAGAAAACGGTTTTCCAGTAAAAAGTTTCTTTTTTGAGGACCGGTATGAAATTTTTGCTGAAGCTTTTAGATGGATGGTAGCTGTTGCTCTTTGTGGATATTTTTTGAGTTTAAACCCTTTTGACGAGCCAGATGTGGTTCTATCTAAACAGAAAACCAAAGAACTTTTGGAAAAATTTTCTCAAACTCAAGATTTTGGAATAGAATTTTACTTAGATGAAGAAACAGAAATAGGATTTTACTATCAAGAACCGGTTAAACTTGAATATCCAAGGTTTTCTGCGCTTCTTAAAAAACACTTAAGTGACCTTTCTCCGTGGAGTTATGTAGGTTTTTTAGCTTATCTTCCTGAAGATCCCGAAGTTAAGGAATTTTTTAGAGATTTAAGAACCTTGGTTAGAGAAAAGAAAAACTGTAGTACTGTTTTTGGTTTTGGTCCAAGGTATCTTCATTCTACAGGACAACTTTTTAAAGGTGGTCCAATTTTGGCACGTTTTTTGATTTTTACTCGTAGAGGAAGAAAAGAGGAACAAGTGATTCCTGGTGAAAAGTACACTTTTTGGGACCAGCAGTTTGCTCAGGCTTACGGAGACTTTAAAGCCCTTTGTGAAAGGGGAAAACCTACTATTATGATTCACTTAACTGAAAACTATAAGGAAGATCTTAAAAAGTTTTACTTGCTTTTAGAGAAAGCTTTAATTTTTTAAAAAGGAGAGCTACAAGGTTATGCTTTTTCCTGAATATCGTGCTAGAAGACTTAGAAGAACAGAAAATTTGAGGTCCTTGGTTAGAGAGACTCACCTTACGGTTGATGATTTAATCTACCCTCTTTTTATATGTGAGGGAGAAAAAGTAAAACAAGAAGTAAAGTCTATGCCAGGAGTTTATCGGTTTTCTTTAGATACTCTCATTGATGAAGTAATCTCAGTTTTGGAACTTGGGATTAAAGCTGTTCTTCTTTTTGGAATACCTTCTAAAAAGGATGAAATAGGAGGTTCAGCTTTTGCAAGTGATGGAATTATTCAAAGGGCAGTAAAAACTCTTAAAGAAAAATTCCCTGAGCTTGTAGTGATAACTGATGTTTGTTTATGTGAATATACTTCTCACGGACACTGTGGCATTGTTAGAAATGGTGAAATAGATAACGACTTAACGCTTGAGCAGTTGGCAAGGATTGCGGTATCTCATGCCAAGGCAGGAGCAGATATAGTAGCTCCTTCTGACATGATGGATGGAAGAGTTGCAAGAATTAGAGAAGCTCTTGATGAAGCTGGATTTGTACAAGTAGCTATTATGAGCTATGCAGTAAAGTACTGCTCAGCTTTTTATGGACCTTTTAGAGAAGCTGTTGATTCAGCTCCTAAGTTTGGAGACAGAAAGTCTTATCAAATGGACCCAGCAAACAGTCGCGAAGCTTTAAGAGAAGCTTATTTAGATATTGAAGAAGGAGCAGATATCATTATGGTAAAACCTGCCCTTCCATATCTAGATATAGTTAAAATGTTAAGAGAAGAATTTAACTATCCTATTGCAGTTTATCAAGTAAGTGGAGAATACGCTATGATAAAAGCTGCTTCTCAAATGGGCTGGCTTGACGAAGAAAAAGTTATTTGGGAAACTTTGCTTTCTATTAAAAGAGCTGGAGCTGACCTTATAATTACTTACTTTGCCAAAAAAGCTGCAGAATTGATTTTGAAAAGGGGGAAATGAAAAAAAACTTTTTAATTTTTTGGGGGATTTTTTTATTTGTAAGTTGTGCAAGGCCTGTAAAAGAAGTAAGTTCTATTTCTACTCCTGTTCCTGGGTGGCTTAAACCATACACTATAAATGGAAAAACTTACTATCCCTTACCTTCAGCTGAAGGATATGAAGAAACATGTATAGCTTCTTGGTACGGACCTGGTTTTCACGGAAAAGAGGCAGCAAGTGGAGATATTTACAATATGTATGAGTATACTGCAGCTCATAAAATTTTACCTATTGGAACATATATTTTGGTAACCAATTTAGAAAATGGAAAACAGTTAGTGGTGAGAATTAACGACCGTGGTCCTTTTGTGGAAGACCGGTGTATAGATTTAAGTTACGCATCTGCTAAAGCTCTTGGTATGATAGGAAAAGGACTAACTCGAGTAAAGATTGTAGCTCTTAGTGAGGGAGAAAGAATAGGGGATCAAATTGTTTATCGTAATAAGCCTAATATAAAATTTAACAACTTTTATCTTCAAGTAGGAGCTTTTAAATATTATAGTAATGCTTTAAGTTTAAAAATGAAATTAGAAAAGGAATTTGAAAGAGTGGAAATAGAACCTTATTATAAAAACGGAACCACTTTTTACCGAGTGCAGGTTTATTTAACAAATGAATTGAATTTAGCTTTTAAACTTGCCGAAAACTTAAAAAGCTACAAGTTTAAAAGAGCTTTTTTAGTAGCTAAATAAAAAGTCATGGAAAAAGATCTTTCCGAATTTGAAAGTCTTTTAGGGATTTCTTTTAAAAACAAAGAGCTTTTAAAGACTGCCCTTACTCATCGGTCTTATCGTGTAAGTCATAAAAGTGAGGTTAAGGAGGATAATGAAAGACTTGAATTTTTGGGGGATGCGGTCTTAAACCTTTGTAGTTCCATTTGGGTTTTTTCCAAGTATCCTTTAGAGTCCGAAGGAGAACTAAGTAAGAAAAGAGCGTATCTTGTATGTAAAGAAACTTTAATAAAAATAGCTGAAAGATTGAAACTTATGAATTATATTTTTTTAGGAAAAAGAGAAGAGAAACTAGATCTAAAAAGCAAATATAATATAGCAGGGAGAACTGTTGAAGCTTTAATTGGAGCCATTTTTCTTGAAAGAGGTTTTGAAGAAACTTGTGAAAAAATTAAAACTTGGTTTAAACCTTATCTTGTTCAACTTTCAAAAAGGTCCTTTAAGGACTATAAAACTCAGCTTCAGGAATGGAGTCAAAAAGAACTAGGGATAAGTCCTTTTTATAAAGTATTAAAGATTAGTGGCCCTCCTCATAAGCCATGTTTTGAGGTTGAAGTGTGGTTAGGAGAAGAAGTTTTAGCCAGAGCAAGAGGAAATTCTAAAAAAGATGCTGAAACTCTCGCAGCTAAAAAAGCTTTGAAGATTGTGAAAAAAAATGGAAAAAGAAGCTAGAAAAGAAGGTGAACCTAAGACTAAAGCAGGGTTTGTAGCTATAATAGGTCTTCCTAATGTTGGAAAGTCAACTCTTTTGAATCAAATTATTGGCACCAAAGTAAGTATTGTAAGCCCTAAACCTCAAACTACTTGGTTTAATGTAAAAGGGGTTTTAACCAGAAATAATTGTCAAATTATTTTCGTAGACACTCCAGGAATTCACGATGCTAAGTCTTTGTTTAATCAACTTATGGTGGAATCAGCTTTGAAAGCTTTACAAGAGGTAGATATAGTATTGTGGGTTATGGATGTGACTCATCGTCCAAAAGAAGAAGAAAAAATATTAGAAATTATTAAAAAAACTAACAAACCTACTATTTTAGTTTTAAACAAAATTGACCTTATAAAAAAATCTGAACTTTTACCTCTTATAGATTACTTTTCTAAACTTCATGAATTTCAAGCTATTATTCCTATATCTGCTTTAAAAAGAGATGGACTTGAGTTGGTAGTAGAAGAAATTATTAAACTTTTACCTGAAGGTCCTTTTTATTATGACCCTTCTCAAATTACCGATTTACCTTTAAGACTTCTGATAGCAGAAATTATAAGGGAAAAGATCTTTTTAAATACTTATCAAGAAGTACCTTATTCGGCAACAGTAAAATTAGAAGAATTAAGAGAAGAACCGGAAAAGAATCTTATCTTTGTTCAAGCAACTATTTTTATCGAAAGAGAATCTCAAAAAGGTATTATTATTGGAAAAGGCGGAAGAATGCTTAAAAAAATTGGAACTCTTGCTCGTGAAGAACTTGAATTTTTGCTCGGAAAAAAGGTTTACTTAGAGCTTTGGGTTAAGTCCCTTAAAGGTTGGAAGGAAAGCGAGACTTCTCTCAAAAAAGTAGGTTTTCCTGTTTTTGAAAAAGTTTAAAAACTTTAATTTAGATAGTTTCTTAAGTAGGGATTTTATTAACTTGATAGTACTTTCCAGGAAGACTTTTAATAAGTCCCTTTAGTTCCAGGTCAGTAAGGATAGAAAGAATTTCAAAAAGAGGAAGAGGGACTTCAGAAGTTAATTCCTCTAGGTTTTTAGGGGAGGAAGAAATCAACTTTAAAATTTCTTTTTCTTTGGGGGAAAGCTTTACTTCAAAAATTTCACAAACTTGACTTGCTTTTTCATACTTCCATCCCAGACATTCCATAAGTTCTTGAGGGGAAGTCACTAGAGTTGCTCCCTCTTTTAAAAGGAAATGAGTCCCCTCACTTTGAGAAGAAAAAATACTTCCTGGAACAGCAAAAACTTCAATACCTTGAGCTAAAGCCCACTTAGCAGTAATTATAGTTCCACTTTTTCTACCTGCTTCAATAATTAAAACGCCCTTACTTAGTCCACTTATTATTCTATTTCTGCGAGGAAAATTTTCTGGTCTAGGTTTAGTTCCGAAGGGATATTCAGAAATAAGTGCTCCTCCTTTTTCTACGATCTCAGTATATAGCCATCGGTTTTCAGCTGGATAAACTACATCAAGTCCACATCCAAGAACCCCTATAGTATAACCCTTTACTTCTAAACAACTTTTGTGAACAATAGTATCTATTCCACGAGCCAATCCAGAAACTATTCCTATTCCATTTTTTCCTAAAAAACTTGTAAACTGACAAGCTACTTCTTTACCATAAGAAGTAGGTTTTCTTGAACCTACTATAGCTAAAAAAGGCTTTGAAAGGTCAAGATTTCCTTTTACATAAAGAAATAAAGGAGGATAAGGAATGTTTCTTAAAGCTACAGGAAATTCTGAGTCGTAATAAAATAAAATTTTAATTTTTTCTTTTTTAGCCTTTTTTATTTCTTCTTCTGCTATCTTTACAAGCTCTTCAGATTTTAATTTTTTCTCTTCTAAAATTTTAAGAATTTCCGTCTTATTTTCCCAGAATTTAAGCAATTTCAAGAAATTTGGTTCTTTAAGGTAAAGACCTAACCAAAGTAATTTTTCATTCCTAGAATTATTCATAGAAATCTATGCTAATTTTGGTATTTTCTATTTTTAATTTTACCCAATTCTTAAAAAATCTGGAAAGTTTTTGAAGTCTTTTTTTAACTTCCTTTTCTAAATTTTTGTTTAAAATAATAACTATCCGAGGATAAGGATTTTTATTTAATAAAAATTTTAAATTAGTTTCCTCTTTAAGGGAGGGAAAAATTTCGTAAGCTATATTACATAAAATACCTCTTAAGAGATTAAGAGGAATTTTTACTTTTAAGTCACTTTTTAAGAGTTTTATTTCTTTGTTTACTTTGTGTTTGAAAGGTAAAAAATTTTCCCAGAAAAGAAGTTCTTCTTCCAATACTTCTTTTAAATCCCAAGGACCTTCTCGTTCTTCTTTTATTCTATCTAAAACTCCTTTAACCTGTTTTTGAATTTTTTGTAAAATTAAAAAAGCTTTATCTATGTGACTGGAAATTTCTTCGGAGCTGATAAAGGCCTTTTTTAGGTATAAAAGTTGAAGGTGAAACGAAAGAGTTTGCAAGTTCCCATTTAGATTGTGGAAACATCCCTGAATTAATCCTCCTAGAGCTAATCTTTTACAAAAGTCCTTATTCAATTTTTATTTTCCTTGTAAAATTTCTCTTCCTTGTAAGGCTTTTTTAAGGGTTAAAGGATCAACAAACTGTAAGTCCATTCCCATAGGGATACCACAAGCAATTTTAGTTACTTTTACAGGAATATTTTTAAGGTTTTCTAGAATATAAGAAGCTGTAATTTCTCCATTTACCGTAGGAGATAAGGCAATTATAACTTCCTTTACATCTTTAACTTTAATCAAATAAAAAAGAAAATCTAACCCCAATTCTTTTGGACCAATTCCTTCTTTAGGGGATAGCAAGTAATGCAAAACGAAGTAAAGTCCGTTATAAATCTTTAAACTTTCTATGTTAAAAACACTTATAGGATTTTCAACTATACACAGTATTTCCCTGTTTCTAGAGGAGTCTTTACAAATAAAGCAAAATTCATCTTCCGAAAGATTTCTGCACAATTTACATAGTTTTAACTTAAAAGGTAACTCTTTTATCAGTTCGCTTAATGTTTCGCAAAGTTCTGGTTTAGAAAGAAGAAACATACAAATTCTAGTAGCGCTCTTTTCTCCAAGACCAGGAAGTTGAGCAAGAGTTTGAATTAACTTCTTAAGAATTAATGGATACATAAAGTATTTAGAAACCTGGAAATTTTAGTCCTCCAGGTAATTTTAATCCCCCTGTCATTTTAGAAAGTTCTTCTTCAATCATTTCTCTAGCTCTTTTTAGAGCTTCGTTTACTCCTGCAACTATTAAATCTTGTAGCATTTCTTTTTCTTCTGGATTAATAATTTCCTTTTCAATTTCAATAGAAATAATTTCTTGTCTTCCATTAGCAGTAACACTAACCATTCCTCCACCTACTTGAACTGTAACTGTTTTTTCTTCCAATTCCTTTTGAGTTTCTTCTAATTTTTTCTGAATTTTTTGCATTTCTTTTAAAAACTGGTGAAGTTGAGGCGGTATAGCCATAATTTTACTCCTTTAAAGGTTGTAGGTAATTTATTTTTGCTGAAAAGACTTTTAATATACTTTTAACTTCAGCTCGTTCTTTAACCTCTTCTACTGTACTTTTTTTGGGTTCTTCTAGGAGTTCCCATTTACATTTTCTTTTAAAAAAAACTTCTATTTTTTCCTTTACAGAAGAAAGATAAGGGGAATTAAGAAAAAGATGATTAGAGGGGATCTTTATAGAAATCTCTTCGGGAGTAATTTGTGGTTTAGGAAGAGCGGAAGCCACTGTATAAATGGAAGGATTTTCCTTTTTTAAAAATTCTAAAAAGCCTTCCCAGTCTAAACTTCCTTTTTCTGAAGTAATATTTGAAGACTTAGACATTTCTTCAAACTGAACCAAATTAGAAGAAAAGCTTCCTAAATGATTTTGCTGAATTAGATTATCTAGCTTCTGAACAATTTCTTTTAAAGATACCAATTTTTCTAGTTCGCATATTTTTGCTAAAGTAAGTTCAAATTGTAATTGAGGATATTGACTTTTTCTTAAGATTTCTAGGTCTTTTAAAAGAATTTGAAAGATAATAAGAATTTCCTCAACTTCGCTTTCTAAAACCAATTTCCTTAATCCAGATGTCTGAAAATCAAAACGACTTTCTTGAGGGAAGGTTTTAATTATCAAAAGTTCTCTAAAAAATTCAGTTAATTTTTCCATAAGATAAATTATATCTATACCTTCTTGATAAACTTTTTGAGCAAGTTTGAGGGCTTCTTTGAAGTTTTTTTCTAAAAGAATACTAGCTAATTCTTCTACTAAAGTAACTTCGTGCCATCCGAAGGCTAAAATCAGTTCTTCCTTTGTTCTTACTCCATAAGCCATAGCCTGGTCTAAAAGAGAAAGGGCATCTCTTATACTTCCTTGGGCTTCCTTAGCAAGAACTTCAAGAGCTGAAATTTCTATTTCGTAATTTTCTTTTTGACAAATTTCCAATAAATATCTAGCAATAAGAGCAGTGTCAAGTCTTTTAAATTCGTATCTCTGACAACGTGAAAGTATGGTAGGAAGTAATTTATTAGGTTCTGTAGTTGCTAAGATAAAATACACATGAGAAGGGGGCTCTTCTAAAGACTTAAGAAGAGCATTAGAGGCTTCTTTGGTTAACATGTGAGCTTCGTCTATGATGTAGACCTTAGCTTTTCCTTTAGCAGGAGAATATTTTATATTTTCTATAAGGTCTCTAATTTGGTCTATTCCACGATTAGAAGCAGCGTCAATTTCTATTACATCTACATGAATCCCTTTATTTATTTCTATACAGTTTAAACATTCATTACAAGGTTCATATTGGTTTTGTAAGTTTTTGCAATTTAACGCCTTTGCCACAATGCGTGCTACTGTTGTTTTTCCAGTTCCTTTAATTCCAGAAAAAAGCAAGGCGTGACTTAGTTTTCCTTGTTTTAAAGCATTAGTTAGAGTCTTAACTACATGAAACTGACCTACAACTTCTTTAAAATTTTTAGGACGATATCTTCTAGCTAAAACTAAGTATGACATCTCTATTATTCTAAAACCTTTTTAAAACTTGACAAGCTTAACTTTTAAAGTTAAGATTTTTTAAATAAAGTTTTTGGATAACATATCGGGGCGTAGCTCAGCCTGGTAGAGCACCGGCTTCGGGAGTCGGGTGTCGCAGGTTCAAATCCTGTCGCCCCGAGTTGATCTTTTAAACTTCTAAAATCGAAATTCTAAATCTAAACCAAACCATTGAGGAGAACCTTTAACTCCTGAGATTTCTTCATAGTCTTCGTCTAAAAAATTCTCAGCCCAGAAGCTTACTTTTACTTTTTTGGAAAATAGCTTGCTCACTTTAAAAGACAACAGCCATACTTTATCCATTTGATGCCTTTCTTGAAAATTTGCTAAAACTGCTGCCTCTATCTGATAAGGAAGTCTAATAAGAGTTCCCAATACTAACTTGTGTCTTAAATAAAATCCTTGATAATAGGAACTTTTAAGCTTTTTAGAAACTTGATTCAAATAAGTATAACTGTAAAAAAGGGAAAATTTGTTTAAATTTATTTTTCCATCTAGTGTAAAACCTAAAGTTTTAACTTGGTCTAAGTTTTCAGCTTTTCTAAATTTCTGATAAATTACCCAATCTATTATATCTTTGCCTTGTCTGTAAAAAACTGTAACAGAACTTTTAAAAAGATTGTTTTCGTAATCTAACCCCGCTTCTAACTGATAAGACTTCTCAGGAGATAAATAGGGATTTCCCTTAATATTAGGTGAATCATAATAAAGTTCGGTAAAACTAGGAATTCTGTAAGAAAATCCAAAGGAAGTTCGCCACTTTAGTTCCGTCTTTATAAGGTAAGCTAGTCCAAAATTGTAAGAAAATAAGTCTTTATTATTAGTTATGTTGTCGTATCTTATACCAAAACTTGGGAAAAACTTGTTACTTAATTTAGGATAAAACCAAAAAAATAAAGCAAAAGCTTGTCTTAAGTGGTCGCCCAGTCTTGAACTCTTAAGTTTTTCAGAAGAAAGCTCTGTTCCCAGGATATAATCCGCTTTAATAGTTTCGTATCTAAAAGGTAAATTGAGTCTTAAAACTTGAGACTTATGGTGATTTTTATAAAAATATGGATTTTTTCTATTTAATAAGTAAGTATCATAATGAATTCGGTATAAGATCCCGGGCTCTAAAAACCAGTTTTGACCGTAAAAAATATTTTTAAAAAGAAAAAGATGAGTTTTAACGGTTTCCCATTCAGTAGCATACCTACTAGTATAAAAATTTCTTGCCCCAAAATCTCTTTCTTGGAAACCATAAAAAAAGATTTTTTTGTCATCCTTAGTATAAAAATTAAAAGTTCTTATATCAAAATCCCGATTCCAGATAAACCCTTGAGCTTTTTTCTGAGAAAAGATTAATTTTAAAGGATAAAAAAATTCACTAAAACACAAACTTCCGTAGCTTTCTTTATAGTCATAACTTCCATATCTAGCTAAAAATTCAATTCCTGGTTGAGGAATTTTAAGATTAAAGTTGAGTACTCCTCCAAAACCTCCTGGACCATAAAGAGCACTTGCTCCTCCAGGAAGGACTTCTACACTTTCTAAAATTTTATTTTCCCAAGGAAGGTTCATTAGATGGTGTCCAGTTTGGGGATCGGAAATTCTTATCCCTTCTAAAGTTACTAGATTTTGTTCAAAAGTTGTTCCTCTAAGAGAAATATCTTGCTGAACTCCAAAACCTCCTCTCTCTCTTAAATCCAATCCAGAATAAACTTCAGGGCCAAAATTTATTAACTCGACACTTTTTATAATCTTAACTTCTTGAGCTATTTTCTCTAATTTTTCTTTTTTTACAGGAGCAACAACTTTTACTTCTTCTAGAAGATAAAAAGGTTCTTCTTGAGCTGAACTATTTTGTATCCCTATAAAAAGAACAAAAAGTATAATTTTTAAAACAAGTTTTTTGTAAAAAAAGAGTTTTTTCATATTTCCCTTCTTTTCAGATAAAATATTTTTAAAAGTATATAAAAGTAAAAACCTTTGTCAACCATTTTTTAAAAAATGGTTGACAAATTTTAAACAAAAAAATTTAGTAACATGGGTTTTTTGGAAGAAAATTTTTTTAAGTAAATTTTAACAGTCTTTAGAGAGAGATTATAAAAATTTTTTAGGAACTTTTTAAATAAATTTTTTTTTAGTGTGACTACGAAACCAATTTTTATAGACTTATTTTTAAAAATTCAAGCAAGTCTAATATCATATGGACTTATACACTATCTTGACAAATTTTTAACGGTATATTACTTTTTATTATGTCTTAAAAAAATTTTGGAATTATATAATTTTGGGGGGCCGCTAGCTCAAGTGGTAGAGCAATGGACTCTTAATCCATAGGTTGGAGGTTCGAGTCCTCCGCGGCCCACTAGTCGTTTAATTTTTAGATATTTCTTTTAGGTTGCTTTACTTACTATATTAAAATTTTGTTCTCTTTAATAAGAGGTTAAAAAGTTTTTTTGGAAATAAAGAGAAAATTTTTGTTTTTTAAGTAGATAGAGGGCTGAAAGTGGGGTAGAGGATATAAAGGATTTGAGAGTATTTAGTTGGTGTAATTATTTTAAGAAGTTTTTTAGAACACCCTTTCAGTATCTTGACAAATATTAAGTTTGTTTTAATATATGTTTTTAATATACAAAATTAAAAATTTAATTTTTTAATCTTTTTTAAAAAATCG
>JAUQQL010000013.1 GCA_030578315.1 Thermodesulfobacteriota bacterium
TCTTTGTTAGAATCGTGTAATCTTTACATGTTGGTTACTTTTTGGTCAATAAATTACCTTAGCAATAGAGAAAATTTTCTGGAAAAAATTAAAAAGTTGTTGGAAGAGGTAAAGGTAGAATTAACCCCTGAGCAAACTTTAATATATTGGCAAGACAAAAATTTAACTGAAGAACTTAGAACTAGAGAAATTGACGAAAAAGTATCGGAAATTTCTGCTGTAAAAGAATTAAGGGAATTTTTAACTTTTTTTATGAGAGACCTTGCTCGTGGAAAAGATCTAGTGGCTGAAGGTAGAGATATGGGAAGTGTAGTTTTTCCTTGGGCAAAATTTAAAATTTTTCTTACTGCCTGTCCTGAAATAAGAGCTATAAGAAGATATCAAGAAACTATTTTAAGTGCCCAAGGCAAACGAACTTACGAGGAAATTTTAGAAAACCTTAAAAAAAGAGACGAACTTGATACCCAGAGAGAAGTTTCTCCTTTAGCCGTTCCTGAGGGAGCTTATATAATAGACACTTCTTATTTATCCTTAGAAGAAGTTTTAAGTAAAATTTTGGAATTTATAAAAAAATGACAAGAAATGATTTTTTAACTTTAGAAGAGTTTATAAAAAGAGAGAAATTAAAAGCTAAAAAACTTAAGCGTACAAAATGGTGGAGAAAAAAAATAGAAAGAGGTATTTGTTATTATTGTGGAAAAAAAGTTTCTCCTAAAGATTTAACTATGGACCACAAGATTCCTCTTTCTAGAGGGGGAACTTCTGAACGTTTAAATTTAGTTCCTGCATGTAAGGAATGTAATCGTAAAAAAAAATATTTATCTCCTTGGGAGTGGGAAGATTATTTAAAAATTTTAAAAGAGGAGAAAATGTGTGTGGAATAATAGGTTATGTGGGAAATAGAAATGTTTTGGCAGTGCTTCTTGAAGGATTAAGAAGGTTAGAGTACAGGGGTTACGACTCTGCAGGAGTGGTTTTTTTTGAAAAAGAAAACATTAGAGTTGTAAAAGTTAAGGGAAAAATTTTAAATCTTCAGGAAAAGATTTTAGAAGAAAATTTTATAGAGAGTAAAGCACCTGGATTAGGACATACTCGTTGGGCAACTCATGGAGAACCTTCAACTGAGAATGCCCATCCTCATATAGACTGTAAAGGAATTTTAGCTTTAGTTCACAATGGTATTATAGAAAACTACTATTCTTTAAAAAAAGAGCTAGAAGCTAAAGGTCATCGTTTTAGTTCAGCAACTGACACCGAAGTTATAGTTCACCTGGTTGAAGAATTTTTAAATCAGGGATTAGAGCTTAAAGAAGCTTTTATTGCGGCTCTTAAAAAACTTAAAGGTGCTTATGCTATTGCTTTAATTTCACTAAAAGAACCTGATCTTCTTTTAGTAGCTAAAAATCAAAGTCCTGTAGTAATTGGTTTAGGAGAAGAGGAGAATCTAATAGCCTCTGATATTCCAGCACTTCTTCCTTTTACTAGAAAAGTTCTTTTTTTAGAAGATGGAGAACTAGCTTTTATTACTAAGGAAAAAGTTGAAATTTATAACTTGAAAGGAAAAAGGATCTACAAGGAATCTGTGGAAATTCAATGGGATTTAGCCTCTGCCGAAAAAAGCGGTTTTCCTCACTTTATGCTTAAAGAAATTTACGAACAACCTGATGCTATTAAAAACACTCTTCTTGGAAGAGTAGATTTAGAGGAAAGAAAAATTGACTTTTCTAAAGAAGGCTTAAACAAAGATTTTTTTAAAGATTTGCAAAAAATCTTTTTAGTAGCTTGCGGAACTTCTTATCACGCAGCTTTAGTAGGGAAGTACTTAATAGAAAAGCACTTGCCTTTGCCTGTGGAAGTGGACTTAGCTTCTGAATTTAGATATAGGGACCCTTTAATAAATTCTAAAACCCTTTTTATTGCTATTTCCCAGTCTGGAGAAACTGCGGATACTTTAGCTAGTTTGAGATTAGCTAAAGAAAAAGGAGCTAAAATTCTTTCCATTTGTAATGTTCTTGGGAGCAGTATTGCTAGAGAAAGTCACAAAGTAATTTACACTCAGGCAGGACCAGAAATAAGTGTTGCTTCAACTAAAGCTTTTGTTACTCAAGTTTTAATACTTATATTACTTAGTCTTTACTTAAAGTCTATTTTCAATTTCCATGAAGTTCAAAAGAACTGGATCGAATATCTAATACAATTACCCTCTAAACTTAGACAGTTTACCGAAAAAGTTCATAAAGAGATAAAACAATTAGCAACTAGCTGGTATAAAGCAGAAGATTTCCTTTACTTAGGAAGGAACATTCTTTTTCCTATAGCCTTAGAAGGTGCTTTAAAACTTAAGGAAATTTCTTATGTTCATGCTGAAGGATACGCAGCAGGAGAAATGAAACACGGTCCTATTGCTTTAATAGAGGAAAATGTCCCTACCGTAATTCTGGCAGCCAAGGAAACAGGGATTATCTTTGAGAAGACCCTATCTAATGCTGAGGAAATAAAAGCCAGAAGAGGACCTATAATTTCAGTAGTTACTGAAAATTCAGAGGAATTTAAAAAAATTTCTGATTATACAATAGAAGTTCCCTTGACTTATTGGGAATTTTTACCTATATTCTATGTGATTCCTTTACAACTTTTAGCTTACGAAATAGCTGTTTTAAGAGGTTGTGATGTGGATAAACCAAGAAACTTAGCTAAAAGCGTAACTGTAGAGTAAGGAATTCATAAAGAGGGAGTTAGAACTATGGAATGCAAAAAAGAGGACAATTTGAAAATTTGTAAATGTACTTATGAGCCATGTTCTAAAAAAGGAATATGTTGTGAATGTCTAAGATATCATCTTAGAATGTGTCAGCTCCCTGGCTGCTGTTTTCCAAGAGAATACGAATCCACCTATGATAGAAGCTTTGAAACCTTTGCTAAATTAGTGTTGGAGAGAAAGGTATAGATAGCGAAGTTTTAGTTCAAGAAATTGTAAAACTTTTGGAGTTTAAAAAGGCTGAAGAGATAGTAGTCATAGATTTAAGAAAAAAGGTTAATTTTACTGATTTTTTTGTTATTTGTAGTGCTTATTCTACTAGACATACTCAAGGACTTTCAGAGTATTTACTCACTGAATTAGAAAAGTTTGAAATTCGACCTCTAGGAATTGAAGGTTTAGAGTTAGGTCATTGGATAGTATTAGATTATGATACAGTAGTAGTTCATATTTTTTATGAGCCTATAAGAAAAATATACGCTCTTGAAGAACTTTGGGCAGACTTTTCCTCTCCTTTAAGGAAAAAAGAAAAATAAAAGTTCCTTACTTATAAAAAATTAAAGAAAGACTAAAAGACTAAAAATAAAGAAAATTATTATTTTTTTCGAAGGTTTAACGGAAGAAAAAGTTAAAAGGTGTTTTCTCCACTTATGGACCCTATATCCTAAAAGAAGAAAACAAACTTAAACTTTTTAAGACAATTATGGGAGGTTTTCTTGTGAGAAAGCATTGGTTAAGTATTTTTTTCCCTCAGTAGAAATTCTCGGAAGTGCTACTTTTATTTGTTCTTATAAAACAGGTACTATTAATATAGAAAAACTAAGACCAATCTTTTTAAGCTTTTCCTATTTATAACGACACAAGTCTTTATAAAGGGGACCCCTTATAAATTGCTTTACTTGAGTAGCATAGCTAGGGCTAATTCTTGAAGATAAATATGGCTTAAGTAAAAGTACTTCAGAACTATGGTGAAATTGTAGCAGTTTACTGAAGATGAGGGCAAACGATGCTCCTGTCTTAAAGGTAGCTGATTTAGAAATAGCAATGGGTCCAGATTCTCAGTTAACAAAAGAAACTGCTAAGAGGGTTATTGTAAACAATAATATTTCAATAGAGAAAAACTTATTTTCAAAAAAAAAATATTTTTCACTAAATACGAAGGAAATCCTATGAAAGAAAAACCTAAAATCTTTTACAATGAGCTGACAATGGCTATTGCTCACTATTTTCTCTTTCGGTATCTTCTTACATTTTATCCTTATGAAATTGCTCTTACCATTAGTTTTACCTTTGTTTGTAATCTCTCAGTGGTCGGTAGGTATTCAAGAAATAGGAGAAAAAACTTTTTGGCAAACCCATAGAAATACTCATAGAAATACTTAAATTTAAACTCTTATATTTACTTTGAAGTTAATGATAAAATATTTTGATAAGATATTTTATAGAATTTTTTAAAAAACTCATCTGCAATTTTTGTCCAATTAATTTTTAATTCAGGGTAAAACTTTGCAGCATGCCAAGCAAGAAGTAATACTACTCTTGGGGTAAAAAGTCCTGTAATTTCTAATGGATATTTATAAACTTTTTTTTCTTTAATAGCTTTAATGCTTTTTAATTGAGGATTATTAAGTAAATCTTCAGGTTGGTAGGGAGCTGAACCAACGATAGTTATAATTTCTGGATTCCAAAGAAGAATTTTTTCTAAAGGGACCTCTGCTACAAACTCTTTTATTTCAGAAGCTACATTTATACCTCCAGCTAAAAAAATAAGATCTTGCTCTTTCCAATAACCACCTAAAACCAAATTTGGTTTTTGAGAAAGCATAAGAGCTTTAACTCGCTTCTCATAAGGAATCTTACTTGTTTTAGAAACTACCTGATTTACTATATTTTTCATATAACTTACTAGTTCTTTAGCTTTTTTTTCTTGATTAAAAATTTGACCTAAAAGTTCTATAGAATAGTAGTTTTCGCTTAAATTTTCTAAGTTTAATAAAATTAAAGGAATTCTTAATTTTTCAAACTTTTTCACTAGTTCTGAGCTCATACCAAAAGGATGTTCCGGTCCTATGCCAATTATTAAGTCTGGTTTTAAAGCTAATATCTTTTCCAAGTCAACATTTTTCAAATCCTGAGCTACTATAGGGATTTTCCTAAGTTCCTTTATTAATTTAGATATAAAAGGACTTTCAACTACAGGTTTGCTTATTCCTACAACTTTGTTAATTTCTCCAAGAATGTAAATGGTCTCTATACAAGTTCCAGTAAGCACAACTACTCTTTCTACTTTACTTGGAATTTTAACTCTTCTTCCTTCAGTATCTATGACTAATTTATATTCAGAACTAAATCCTAAATCATAAAAAAAACCAAAGAAAAATAAAGAAAGAAAAACATAGAAGGCAAGTTTTTTTTCATTCAATTTTTTATACAACTTTGTTAAAATTTTAGTAAAAGAAGTATTAAAATGAATATTTTAAAACCACATTAGCTTGAATACTTCTTCCCGGATGTATCCAGATAAATTCAGTTTCATACTTTTTGTCAAAAAGATTGTCCACACTGAGAGAAAAATCCATAAGAAGATTGTTAGATAGTTTAAAGTTCTTCCAAACCTTGGCATTAAGAACTTGATAAGTCTTCATGTGGTAATAGGGAAGTTTAGTATTTTCATCATCATAAAATCTACTTCCTGAAAAGCGATAGTTAATAAATACATTAAATAATTTAGGATTAGTATAGATTAGCCCAACGCTTCCCCAATAATCAGGGGAGTTTCTTAATTGATTTCCCCCTTTTAAAGGGTCATCAATTATTCTGGAACGATTAAGAGTAAGGCTTCCAAATAAATTAAGATTTTTTCCAAGGTTCTTTTTGATCATAAATTCTACACCGTAAATTTTTACTCCTCCGAGATTTTCAGTTCTAACTATGTTAACTCCTGGAAGATTCGGATGAGGGTCATATCTGTAAGATACGGTATCCTCTATTTTCCCGTAGTAAGGAGTAATAGAAATAAAGGTTTCCCACTTTTTTAGATCTAATTCAATTCCAAGGTCTAACATCCAGGTTTTTTCAGGTTTAAGACCTGGATTAGCTTCTCTCCAGGTTTTACCACTTCTAACATTTTGAAAATACCAAATAGCAAGTCCAGGCCAAAAACCTGTTCCGGCGGAAGCTTTAAAAGAAAGAGTCTCAGAAAACTTATATCTTATACCTCCTCTATATGTAAACTTTTCCTTAGTAATACTTTTGGGTCTTTGAGGAGTAGAGAGAAGGTCAAATATGTCATGATATCTCCAGTGGTCATATCTTAAACCTACTAAAAAATTTAGTTTTTCGTTTAAGAGAAACCACTGATCTTGAAAATAAAAGGAGGTTTGGTCTGTAGTATACTTGCTTTTACTAGTTGCTCTACCAGTTGCTTCGCTTATGGTTGCTCTTTCTTCCCTGTCTCTTAACCAGGCAAATCCTAGGGTAGTGAGATGATTTTTAAAAATGCTTAGGTCAGCTTGTAGTTCTATAGGGAATCTTTTTTGTCTCCACTCAGACCTCGTAAAAGGTGTGTTATCCCAAAAAATAGTTTCATTTGTAATTACTGGACCTTTATCTTCTTTTCCTGGACGGTCAAGATGCTGATATCCTAAATATCCTGTTAACTTTACTTTATTAAATAAGGTAGTATATAATCTTAAATTTAAAACTCCTTCTTCTCCATCCTCTATCCAAACTCTGTTTTTTCTTCCTCCATAAAGATAGATACTTTGATAATGATAACTAATCCAAAGACCGCTTCCCTTTTTATTATCATATCCTATTTTAGTATTAAAAAAATTTTGTCTATAGTGATTTTCCTTTAAGGAAGCATAGCTTAACCAACCAGTTTTACCCTTTTGGTAAAGAGTCCACAAAACATCTAAAGGATTCATTTTATAGCCGTCTGAAAAGTCTCCTGAATAGGAAACATAATAGTGAAAATTCTTAACTTCATTTCCTATCTCCAGATGAGGACGAAACGTCTCCCTTGAACCGTATCCTAGATCTAACTTTACTCCCGTATCTTTAGTCCCTTTTTTGGTTATGATATTTACTACTCCACCCATAGCGTTTGGACCGTAAAGGGCAGAAGAGGGTCCAAGTAAAACCTCTACCCTTTCTATGTCGTTAGGATGAACCGGAGTTGAAAGAAATGGAGTTACAGGAATGCTATCTACGAGATAAAGAGTTCTTCCTATAAAATAACCTGTTCCTCTTAAGTGAATCCAAGAAGGTCCCCAGGGAAAGTACTGTCCTACATGAACCCCAGGTAAGTCCTTTATAAGTTCACCTAAATTTTGAATGAAATAGGTAGGTTGTTTTTCAATTTCTTTTCTGTCCACAGTATGAACAGTTACTGGTAAATTTTCTGCTTTACTTTCTGTTCTGGTCCCAGTAACTACTACTTCTTCAATTTCCTTTTGTTCCTCTTTGGCCCAAATCGCAGGACTTGCTATTAATGTTAAAAGATTAAATAAAAATAAAAACTTAATAATTAACATTTTTTTCATAATTTTTCTCCTTTTTTCAAATTATTTTTTTAAGTTAAAAACTATATCACAAAAAAATAAAAAAGCAATATATTTTAAAATCTTTATTGAAATTTTTTATTTTTAAAGTATAATAAAATTTTTAAAATTATGAAATAAGGAAAACGAAGTTTGAAAAAATTTGAAGAAAAAGTATTAGATAGAACTTTTTGGGAAGTCCTTTGGAAAAAGGCTCAAAGAAACTCTTCTGTAAAAATTAACAAATTAAATTATAGAAAATGGTCCAATTTTTGGGATTTAATGAGTGAATGTTACGAGGAAATTGAAAAAAACTCTCAGGATTTAGTGAAAAAAATTATAGAGACTTTAAAAGAAAAAAAATTAATTTCTAAAAAAGATGAAATTTTAGAAATAGGTTGTGGAACAGGAACTTTCACAGTGCCACTTTCTTATGAAGTAAGGAAGGTGGTCGCTTTAGATTCCTCATCAAAAATGTTAAATAAACTAAAAAATAAAATAGAGACTTTAAAGATATCAAATATTGAATTGATCTTGAAAAGATGGGAGGACTTCGCTTCCGATAAAAAATTTGACTTAGTCTTTGCAGCTTTTTGTCCAGCAATTAGAGATGGTAAAACCTTATTAAAGATGAAAGAACTGTCAAAAAACTATGCCTGTTTAGTTAGATATGCTAAACCTGATGATTTTACAGTAGCAATAAGAAATAAATTGTGGAAATTTCTTACTGGAAGGGAATGGAATTCCCAAGGATTTCATATAATTTATCCCTTTAACCTTCTTTATACCTATGGTTTTTATCCTCAACTAAAACTTGTAAAAAGTTTTCATATTGTTGAAAGAGACATAGAAAGTCTTATTAGGCAATATGAAAGCTATTTCAAAATTTTTATTCCCTGGAATAAGGAAAAAAGTTTTATGATAAGAAAGTTTTTTGAAGATAAAGCAAACAAGGGAAAAGTTGTTCTTAGAAACTATTCAGAGGTCTACCTAATGTGGTGGTAACAAATCTGAAAAAAATATCAAAGGAAGGAGGAGACCATGAAAAAGAGATATTTTTTACATTCGGCAATTTTTGGATCTATAGTCAATTTAATCTTAGGAAGTTCTATTTTGGGAAAGGAAATTAAAACAGAGTTGGAAGAAGTAGTAGTCTCAGCTACCAAAACAGAAAGAGAATTAAGAGAAATTTCTACCAATGTCACTGTTCTTACAGAGAAAGATATTGAGAAGTATGATGCCAGAGATGTTTCCGAACTTTTAAGACAGATTCCGGGTTTTAACATTTCAGCCTTTGGAGGAGTTCATGCGGATGTTTATGTAAGTAGCAGAGGAAATGTACCTCTTACAAGAGGAGCTCAGATTTTAGTTAATGGTATTGAATATAACAATCCTTCAGGATACTTCAATGTTCTTGCTATTCCTATTGGAGATATTGAGAGAATTGAAGTAATTAAAAGTCCAGTTACCTCTCTTTACGGAAATTTTGCCACAGGAGGAGTAGTTAATATAGTTACTAAAAGACCTATTAAATCTATAGAACCTTTAATAAGCTTTTCTTATGGAAGTTTTGATACTCAAAGATATTCTGCTGTAATTAAAGGTCTTACGAACAAATTAGAATATTATGTTGAAGGACGATTTTTTAAAACTCAGGGATGGCAAGATAATAGTTGGGAGGAAAACAAGCTTTTTAATACTATACTTAAATATAATTTAGACGGAATTCATATGGGATTTCACTTTAACTATGCTCCGATAAGAAACGGTTATCCAGGAACTTTAACAGAAAAACAATTTAAAGAAAATCCCAAACACACTAATCAACCTTGGGGCAAGGCAGATTCTTATACTTTGATTTTAGCTCCATATTTTGAAAAGAAGTTTAAAAACTCTAAACTACTTTTTAAATTAAAATATGGCTTTCAAGAGGGATGGGTTATAGATCCTGACTACTTTGACTTTCGCAACTACAATATTTTACCTGAGGTAAACTATTCAATATTTCATAAAGTAAGAAATATTTCTGGAGTCCTTCTTTTAGGTGCAGAGTATCGTCATTTAAATAACGAAAAAATTAAGGCTTATACTATAAAAAATGGAAAGAAAGATAGATTATATCAAGATAGAGAATGGGAAGACCATACTATAGGTTTATTTATTCAAGAAGAATTGGAGTTTTCAAAAAACTTGATTTTCAACATGGGACTGAGATATGACCAAGTAAAAACAGATTTTCAAGACAGAGTAAATCCTTTTTTAAACTTTAAAAAGAGACATACAGCTCTAAGTCCCAAGGTAGGATTAACCTATAATTTTAAAGATAATTTGAACTTATTTATAAATTATTCAAGAGGTTTTAGAAATCCTACTACAGCCATTACAGCTTTTATGAGAAATCCCAATTTGAAACCCGAGAAAATTAATTCCTATGAGATAGGTCTGAGATGGAAACCTACTTCTTGGCTTTACTTTAATACTGCTTTATTTCTTATAGATACGAATGATAAGATCATTAGAGTTGGCGGACCAAGAGTAGCAGAAAATGCTGGTAAAACCCGTTCTAAAGGTATAGAGTTAGGATTGAACATAGATTTCCCAAGAGGCTTTTATGCTTCTTTAAATTATACCTATCAAGAATCTGAGTTTGAAAAGTATAAAACTTTAGCAGGTTTATCTTATAAAAATAATGAAATTCCCCTAGTTCCCAATCACTTACTTGGTGTAGGATTAGGATATAAGGCTAATTGGTTTGGAAATCTTATTATTACTGCCAATTATTCAGGAAAGAGATATACCGATGTTGCTAATACAGGAGTCTTAGGAGACTATTTAGTTATAGATGCTAAATATACAAGGAAGCTTAAAAAGAATCTCGAAGTATTTGTCTCAGGAAAAAACTTAACAGATGAAAGATATGCAGAAGTAGGATTTGGTAGTGCAGGTAATGTAGAACTTTACCTTATGCCAGGCTTTAGTATTTTAGGAGGAATTAATGTGTTTTTTTGAAAAATAGTTTGGGAATTAAGGAGGGGTAGATATGAAAAAATTGGTGATTTTACTTTTAGGGTTAGTTATAATTCTTAGTTATTTTAATACGGTTTATGCTCATGATAGATGGTTAGTTCCTTCTAAATTTTCAACTAAATTAGGAGAGGAGGTAAAGATTGAGTTTTGTGTTGGACATGGTTTTGAAAGTGAAGCAGCTCCAAGTGAATGGTGGTTAACAAGTTTTTACTTAATAGATCCTGAAGGTAACATAAAGGAAATAGTATTTAATTATAATAAAGATAAACAAAAAAGTGCTATAGGAAGTTTGAAACCTATTAAAGAGGGAACTCACATGGTTTACTCAGTTGCTGAAAATATCTACTGGGTTAAGACTAAGGATGGTAAATATCTTCAATTTAAAGATAAAATTGAGTTAGACCCATCTTTGATAAAAAGAACCTTTGTAGGATGGCAGTATAGTAAAACTTATTTTAAGGCAGTGCATTCTGGAGGAGATGGGTATAAAAAGATTATGAACAGTTCTATAGAGTTAGTTCCTTTAAAGGACCCCACTAGCTTAAAAGTTGGAGATTTCTTACCTCTAAAAATTTTAACTTATGGAAAAGACACCAAGTGGAATGTGGGAGTTATAGCTTTTTACAAAGGATATCCTGGAGGGTTGTGGTCTTATAGTTACTTTACAGAATATCCTGGAGAACTATACACTAAGGAAGGAATTGATAAGGAACCTGTGATTAAAATTCCCATTACTCATAGGGGATACTGGTTTGTAAAGGCCTTTAGAATGATGGATAGAGAAATTTTGTGCGAGGGAAAATACGGAACTCACGATGCCTATTTTTTCGAACATACCTTAACCTTTTATGTTCCTTAGATTAAAAAGTTAAACTACTGCTTATGGATTTTTAAATTAACGTTTCAGTTTAGTATAAACTAGTATGTATTTTGAGACATAAGAGTTATAACAAATTGTAGTCAAGGGTGAAAAAGTAGTTCTTACTGAGAAAATAGCCCAAGACTTAAATTTACCTTTTATAGAAGGTGAAAAAGTAGTTCTTACTGAGCCTATATTATGTCACGAAGAGATTTTTAGAAAAATTCCAGGAATTTATAGAGAAAATTATGGCCAGGAAGACATAAGTTCAGCTATTACCATAAAAGGTTTAAGGTAGAAGGGGATAGTAAAAAATGTGTTGCAACTTATGTTGATAATGTTTCTCAAAATTATTGATAAATTAAAGTCCTTAGGCCTAAAAATAAGAAAAATTCTTTTTAGATACTAAGGTGGAATGATTAATAGAAATTAGTAGAATATCTCTAGATATAAAAGAGGGTAGGTAATTGCGTTTAGTTTACAATTTTTTTAAATGTGATATACTTTTTTTCTCAGATTGAAATGACCAGAGGAATTTTTTAAATAAAAAGGAGGTAAATTTTTATGTTTCCGCAGATTAGAGAAGTTGAAAAAAAGTATCTTAGAACAGATATTCCTAAATTTAATCCAGGAGATACTATAAGAGTTCATTACAAATTAAAAGAAGGAGAAGAAAAAGAAAGAGTTCAAATTTTTGAAGGAGTAGTGATAAGAAGAAGAGGTTCAGGGACAGGAGCTACTTTTACAGTAAGGAAAGTGTCTTTTGGTGTAGGGGTAGAAAGGACTTTTCCTTTACACTCCCCTAATATTCAAAAAATTGAAATTGTTAAAAGAGGAAAAGTTAGAAGAGCAAGACTTTATTATCTTAGAACTCGTTCAGGAAGATCTGCTCGGATTAAGGAGAGATTTGATAACAAAGTTATGGAATAATTCTAATTTAAAAATAAATTTTAAAGAAAATTACTTTAGAGAACTGGGATTTAGATATATTGCTGGAGTTGATGAAGCTGGTAGGGGTGCTATTGCAGGTCCGGTGTTTGCTTCTGCGGTAATTCTTCCTCCTGATTTTTGTCTTTCAGAAATTAAAGATTCCAAACTTTTATCCCCAAAAAAACGAGAAGAACTTTTTGAAAGAATTTGTAGAGAAGCTTTGAGTTTTTCCATTGCTAAAGCTGAGGTAGAAGAAATAAACGAGATAGGAATTTTAAAAGCTACATTTTTAGCTATGGAAAGAAGTTTAGAAGGGTTAAGCCTTAATCCTGATTTAGTGCTTGTTGATGGTCCTTTTCCCATTCCAGGTTATAGAGGAAACCAAAAAGCTCTAGTAAAGGGGGATAAATATTGTATTTCTATTTCAGCTGCTTCTATTTTAGCTAAGGTTGCAAGAGACAAATATATGGAAGTTTTAAGTCATTTTTATCCAGAATACAATTTTGAAAAGCATAAAGGTTACGCTACAAAAGAACATTTAAAAAAAATTAAAAAATACGGAATTACAGGGGTTCACAGAAAAAACTTTAAATGTTTTGTAAAATTTTCTAAAAGTTTATTTTTGAATGAATAAAAATTCTACAAGAAAAAAAGGTAAAAAAGCTGAAGAGATAGCAGAAAAATATTTTCTATCTCAAGGATTTGAAGTTATAGATAAAAATTTCAGAACCAGGGCAGGAGAAATAGATCTTATTGTTAGAAAGGGAGAACTTTTGGTTTTTGTAGAGGTTAAAAGTACTTCTTTATCTCAAGAATTTATACCTGAGGAAAAAGTTGATTTTATAAAACAGAAAAAAATTTTGAATTCAGCTAAAATTTTTTGGGTTAAAAATTATAAAAAGTTTAGTAAAATTAAAGAAATAAGATTTGATGTGGTGGTGGTAAATTTAACAAATGAAAAACTTAAACATTACGAATCAGCTTTTTGCGAAGAAATTAATTCCTATTAAATTTGATTTAGAGCATCTTTTAAATTTATCTGAAAAGGAATTAGAAAATTTTTTAACCACTCTTAATTTTTATGATTCTTTAGAATTAATTTTAAATACTCCTTGGGACCAAAGATCTAAATTAATTCTTTTGTCTCCTTTTTCTGAAGCTTTAGTTAAAAATCTTTCTAACCAAGAATTTTTTTTAACCTTAAAAGCTTCTTCTTTAGACTTGGTAGTTGAGCTTTTATCTTATGCTAAAGGATCTCAAATTCAGTTTCTTTTTGACCTTGACAGCTGGTATAAAGATAAAATTAAGCCTGAAAGAGTTCTTTCTTGGCTTTATCTTCTTTTTCATGCAGGTGAAGATAAGGTTTTAGATTGGTTAAGAGTTGCAGACTGGGACTTTTTAATAGCTATTTTCCAGAAATTTGTCAAAGTTTACAAACGCCCAGACGATATGGATCTTTTGGAAGCTATGGATTTTCTTCCTCCTTATACTTTAGATGATTTTTACTTTATAGATTTTAAAAATCCAGCTTATGAATTTTATTTTAGAAGATTGATAGAAATTATAAGAGAAGAAATGCCAGATACCTACTTTTCTCTTATGGAATCTGTAATATGGGAAATCCCCTTAGAAGTAGAAGAAAGAGCTTATAAGTGGCGCAATGCTAGATTAGCTGATGAAGGAATTTTAGACTACTTTGAAGCTTTAGAAATCTATTCTTATCTTCATCCGAAAAGTCTTAAAGAAATAGAATTAAATCTACTACCTTTTGAAGAAGAACAACAAGTAAAACTTTCCACTGCTAATATAGTGCTTTATGCAGGAGAGGAAGATCTTTTTATTTTTAAGGTACTAGCTTCTATAGAGGAGCCTTTACAAATTAAAAGAATAAAACGAGAGCTTGCTTGGTTAGTAAGCAAAGTAATTATAGTAGATCATGTGGTAATTGACGAAATAGAACAGGTAAAAAAGAGTTTGAAAAAAGTTTGGGCATCATTAAATCTAGGACTTGAATATCTTTCTTACGAAAACTTAGAAGTTGGTAAAAAGTTTTTAGAAAATCACTTTTTAGAAGACCTTTTTAAAGTTGGACAAACTGCTTTAAGAGAATTAAGGAAGTTAGCCATGGGAATAATTAATGCAAAAGAATTTGATCCTGTTATTTTAAAATACTTAGACCAACCCTATCAAGGTTATTTACAGGGTGTTTTAGTTCAAAAACTTAATAAAATAAAGCTTTTTCAACCAGAAAAAATAGGAACTTCTGAGGAGTATACTTATTTTAAACGAATTGCTGAAGTGAGATTAGTCAGAAGATATTTAGAAGAAATTGGCTATATAGCTCCTCTTTTACAGAAAACCTTGGGAGACCCTTTTACCTGGGTAAAAGAAGTTATACAATCTAGTAGAAATTTTGACCTTAACTTCTTAACTTGGAGTTCTTTAATTTTAACAGCTTTAGCTAGATGGGTTTATGAAAAAGAATTTAGATTTAAAGCACTGCCCAAAAGCAGTTGGAACAAGGTATTTAAAGAAATGGTAGAAAAAAAAGAAGGTTTTTGTGTAATGAAGGAAGAATTAAAAAAAGCTCTTTTTGAGAATTTTAAACTATTTGCTCAAAATTACTGGTATTTAGAACCTGAACTTTTGACTTCTTTTTTAAACTTTGTTATTCAAAGATGGGAAAATGAATTTAAATATAGTGACCCAGAGGAGCCTCCTGACTGCATGTATCAAACTTTAGTGTTAATAGATTTAAACAAATAAAAAATGAAAAAAAGGCCTTATTTAAAATTAAGAGAATCTGCTTACCTAATACTAGCTCAGAGATATTTGTTAAAAAACGAAAAAGGAGAGGTAGTCGAAACACCCGAAAAACTTTTTGAGAGAGTAGCTAAGACTGTAGCTTCCGTAGAAAGAAATTTTTCTAAGGATTATAGTTTAGAAGAATTTTATACAGAAAAATTTTATGAAATTATGGTTAATTTAGATTTTCTTCCTAATTCTCCTACTTTAATGAATGCCGGATGTCCTTTAGGACAGCTTTCAGCATGTTTTGTACTTCCAATTGAAGATTCTTTAGACTCTATTTTTAACACTTTGAGATGTGCAGCTCTTATTCATAAATCTGGCGGGGGAACAGGTTTTTGTTTCTCCAAATTAAGACCAAAAGGAGATTTAGTAAGTTCAACTCACGGGATAGCAAGTGGACCAGTGTCTTTTATAAAAGTTTTTGATGCAGCAACAGAAGCTATAAAACAGGGTGGTAAAAGAAGAGGGGCTAATATGGGAATTTTAAGAGTAGACCACCCTGATATTGAAGAATTTATAACAGTTAAAAAAGAATCACCTTCTTTGCTTACAAACTTTAATCTCTCAGTTGCAATAACTGATGCTTTCATGGAAGCTCTAAAAAAAGGAGAAAAGTTTCCGCTTGTTAATCCCAGAAATAAAAAAGTAGTAAAATATTTAGATCCAAATCAGTTATTTACTTTAATTGCTGAAAGTGCTTGGTTAACTGGAGACCCTGGGATTATTTTTATTGATACTATTAACAAATACAATCCTACTCCTCATCTTGGAAAAATTCAAGCTACTAATCCTTGCGGTGAACAACCTCTACTTCCTTATGAGTCTTGTAATCTTGGCTCTATAAATTTAGCTAATTTCGTAGAAGACGAAAAAATTAATTGGGGAAGACTTAAAGAAATTGTTCATTTGGCTGTAAGATTTTTGGACAATGTAATAGAAGTTAATCATTTTCCTATTCCTCAAATTGCTAAAGTTACGAGACTTACCAGAAAAATAGGATTAGGAATTATGGGATTTGCAGATTTTCTTATAAAATTAGGAATTTCTTATGCAGAGCCTAAAGCTATTGAAATAGCTGAAAAAGTTATGCAATTTATTTGCACCGAGTCAATAAAGGCTTCTGGACTTCTTGCTAAAGAAAGGGGAAATTTTCCAGCTTATCCAGGAAGTATTTGGGATAAAAAAGGAGTTACTTATATGAGAAATGCTACCACTACTACTATTGCTCCAACAGGAAGTATTTCTTTAATTGCTGGAGTTTCTTCAGGAATAGAACCCATTTTTGGAGTTTATTACGAAAGGAAAACTTTTGACAATTTAATTTTAAAAGAATTTCACCCTCTTTTCTTAGAATTTTTAGAAAAAGAAGGATACTCTTCAAGTACTATAGAAGAAATTTTGGAAGAAGTAAAAGAGAAGGGTTTATTAAGTCAAACAAAATTACCAGAGAAAATTAAAAGACTTTTTGTTACTACTTATGAAATAGATGGTTTTCAACACCTTTTAATTCAACAGGCTTTTCAAAAATGGACTCACAATGCGGTTTCCAAAACCATTAACTTGCCTAAAGATGTGACTATAGAAGAAGTAAAAAAGCTTTATTTAAAAGCTTATGAACTGGGATTAAAAGGGATAACAGTTTATAGATATGGTTCCAAAAATGAACAGGTGATTTATTTTAAATCTTATTCCGAAGAAGATGCTACTTGCCCAATATGTAGATTTTCATTAAGATAAGTGTTAAAGAGGAGTAAAAAATGAAAGAAATAAACATTGCTATTTTGGGTTTTGGAACAGTAGGTCGAGGCGTTTACGAACTTTTAGAAAAAAATGCTTCTTTAATTTATCAAAAAACAGGTTTTTATCCTCGAATTAAGAAAATATTAGTAAAAGATTTAAGTAAAAAAAGAAATAAAAATTTGCCTAATAATTTGCTCACTACGCATATAGAAGAAATTTTAGAAGACGACGATATACCTATAGTTTGTGAACTAATAGGAGGAATAAATCCTGCTAAAGAGTTTGTTTTAGAATGTTTAAGAAAGGGTAAACAGGTAATAACTGCTAATAAAGCTATTTTAGCTGAATGTGGAGATGAAATTTGGAAGGAAGCTTCTAAATATAGAAGTTACTTAGGGTTTGAAGCTTCTGTAGGAGGAGGAATTCCTATTATAAAAACTATAAAAGAAGCTCTTATAGGAAACAAGATTAAGTCTATAGTAGGAATAGTAAATGGTACGACAAATTATATTTTAACCAAAATGTTAGAAAATCAATTGAGTTTTAAAGAGGCTTTGAAAGAAGCTCAAGCTAAAGGATATTCAGAGGCAGACCCGTCTTTGGATATTAAAGGCTGGGATTCAGCTCATAAAATTTCTATTTTAGCTAGTTTAGCTTTTGGTATTTACATCCCTTTTTCTAAAGTTTATGTAGAAGGTATTGAAAATATAGACCTTTTAGACCTTAAGTTTGCCAAGGATTTTGGATACATGGTTAAATTATTAGCCTTTGCTCAAAAAGAAGACAGAGGTAAACTTGAAATAAGGGTCCATCCTACTTTAATTCCTGAAAATCATGTCCTAGCATCTGTAAGACTTAACTATAATGCTTTTTATATTACAGGAGACTTTGTAGGAGATATTTTACTTTACGGTTTGGGAGCTGGTAAAGAACCTACTGCTAGTGCTGTAATAAGTGATATAGTTTCTGCTATGGAATACCTTAGTTTTAAAAAAGAGCCTTTTATTAAGTATCCGGTCGTAGAAGAAAATTTAGAAAAATTTATAAAACCTATAGAAGAAGTAGAATTTAAGTATTATATTCGTTTTTCTGCTGTGGATAAACCGGGAGTACTTTCTAAAATTTCAGGAATTTTAGGAAAATACGAAATTAGCATAGCCTCAGTAGTACAGATTGGGAGGCAGAAAAAGAAAGGTTCTGTACCCATAGTAATGTTAACTCACGAAAGTAAAGAAAAAAATTTAAAAAAGGCTCTTAAAGAAATAGATCAGTTAGAAGTGGTAACAGCTTTAACTAAAAAAATAAGAATTTTGGATTTGTAACTAAAGGAGTTTTAAATTATGATTATTAAAGTAAATAAAGGAGCTTTTCAAATTATAAAAAAAACAGGAATACTTAAAACCACTTTTTTAGGAAGTGGTGTTGCTCTAGGAGTTTTAGACATAAAAAACAAAATAGCAGGTATTTTTCATTACCTATTTCCCTATAAAGAAGACGATATAAATATTGATGGCACTCTTATTCTTTCAGGAGAAACAGGACTTCCTTTATTTTTAGAAGAACTTTACAAAGTTGGTGTTGAGTTAAAAGATAGTAAAATTGTTATAGCAGGAGCGAGTTGGTATAAAACTTCTCCTTCTTTCTTAAATTTAGCTGAACTTAATTTAAAAGTAGTTTGGTCTTTTTTAAAAAAAGAAAAAATTGCAGAAGAAAATCTAATAAAGAGGGTTAATTATCCTTTTTTAGTAGCTTTAGAAATAGACCTTAAAAAAGGAGCTATAAGACTTGAAAAATTGGGAGAGAAAGAAGAGCTATGGACGAACTTTTATTAGAAAGGATTTTTGAAAAGGTAGAAAGTATTCCACCCTTTCCTGAAATAGCTCAGAAAGCTTTAGAAATTTTAAGAGAAGAGGAGGTTAACTTTAGAGCACTTGAAAGAATAATAAAATCTGACCCAGGTATAACTGCTAATTTCCTAAAATTAGTTAATTCTCCAGCCTTCATGCTTCCTCAAAAAGTAGATTCTCTTTTGAAAGCTTTTATGTATTTGGGGGTTAATCAGATAAAGTTTATTCTTTTAGCATCTGTGGCGGGAAATTATTTTAACCGAGACTTAAAAGGTTATGGGGTATCTGCTCAAGATATCTGGATTCACTCTTTAACTTGTGGTGTTTTAGGAGAAATTTTGGGTGGGCTTCTTAACTTTTCTCCGGAAAAAATAGAAGCTCTTTATATAGCTTGTTTACTACATGATATAGGAAAGATTGTGCTTGACCTATATACTAATATAGAAATAGAGAAATTAAAGAAGATCTTAAGTGGGACTTTACTCAAATAGAGTGGTTAGTTTTAGGAGTAGACCATGGATTAGTTGGAGGATATTTATTAAAAAAATGGAGCTTTCCTGAAGAAATATATACAGCGATAAGAGCGCATCATGACCCTGACTTAATGCTCCAAAGTAAACTTTCAGGATTGGTTGCACTTTCTAACATACTTGCTAATACTATGGGATTTGGAGGAGGAATAGATAGTTTTTATTATAAAGTTCCAGAAAATTTGGTAAATTTTTTGGGTCTAAATGTAAAAAGTTGGATAAAACCTTTAAAAGAAGCGTATATAAAAGTATATTATATATACAAATCACTTTTTTAATCATTTATTTTTTCATGAAACTTTATCATAAACTAAAAAGATATATTGGGAAAGCTATTTTTGGATATGAGATGCTTAAACCCGAAGATACAATTATAGTAGCTTTATCTGGTGGAGAAGATAGTTTAGTTTTGCTCTATTTTTTGAGCCAATGGCGTAATAAAATAAAGGCTAGCTATCGTCTAATAGGTGTTCACTTAGATATGAACTTTCCTAAAGATGAAGGTGCATATCAAAGAGGAATTTCCTGGCTTGAAAACTTTTGTTCTGATTTGAAAATTGAATTTTTTTTTGAGAAAACAGACTGTGGGAAGCAAGCTTTGGAAGCTTATGAAAAGAAAAATACCAGTCCATGCTTTGTTTGTTCTTGGCATAGAAGAAAGCATCTTTTTAAACTTTCAGATAAATTAAAAGCCAATAAAATTGCCTTTGGACATCACTTAGATGATGTTATAACTACATTTTTTATTAACATGTTTTATAATGGAGAACTTTCAACTATTTTACCTGTACAGGAAATGTTTAAAGGTAAACTGTTTATTATAAGACCTCTTATTTTGGTTGAAAAAGAACTTATTTCGCGCTTTGTTAAAAGTATGGGTTGGCAAGTTTTGGAAAATCCTTGTCCTTTTACTAAAGCAACTACAAGAAATTTTATAGAAAATTTTCTTAGAGAAAAAGTTTATACCTTAGGACCAAAAATTAAAAAAAACATAGCTTGTGCTATGTTTAATCCTAAGTGGGATTATCTTCCAAGAAAAATTTGGTAACTTTATTTTTATTAAATTTTTTAATTAAAACTTTTTGATTTATTTGCTAATCCTATTAGAAAATTGTTTTAATTGAAATACATTTAATTCTAACACCTTAAAAATTTTATATCTAAAATTTGGGGGGATTTTTTATGAAAGAGATTGATGTAAGAGGGCTTCCTTGTCCTCAACCAGTTATTAAAACTGCAGAAGTTTTGAGTCAGATAAACGAGGGAGAAAAATTAAAAATTATTGTAGACAGCGAAATTTCTCTTCGTAATATTCAAAAATTTATAAATTCTCAAGGCTATAATCTTTTAAAAATAGAAAGTTCAGGTCAAGACTATATTTTAGAAGTAGAAAAAGTTTCAACTGTTTCTTCTCAATTTATTTCTACTTGTGAAGTAGCTTCCGAAGAAAAAAAGGAACTTTTGATAGTTATTGCTAATGATGTTCTTGGAAAAGAAGAAAACTTAGGAAGGATTTTGATGAAAGGTTTTCTGGAAACTATGTTGGCTCATAACTTTCTTCCTAGTCGAATTTTTTTTATGAACAGAGGAGTAAAATTAACAACCGAGTATGAAGAATTTATTCCTATAATAAAAGAGTTAGAAAAAAGAGGGGTTGAAATTTTTACTTGCGGAACATGTTTGAAATATTTTAATTTAGAAAACAAATTGCAAGTAGGAAAAAGAGGAGGAACAGACATTTATATGGAAGGAATTTTTAATTTCAAAAAAACTTTGTGGATTAGTTAAAATTTTTAGGCTTCAGTTAATTTTTTTCGGTATTCTTTTAATTTGTTTTTTATTTCTGGTGAGATTAAAGCTAAAATACTTATAGCTAAATAAGCTGCATTAGCCATGTTACCTATTCCTACTGTAGCCACGGGAATGCCTTTGGGCATTTGTACAATAGATAAAAGAGCATCAAAACCGTTAAGTGGTCCAGCAGGAAGAGGAACTCCAATTACTGGTAAAGTTGTAAGAGAAGCACAAAATCCCGGAAGATGAGCCGAAAGTCCAGCTCCTGCAATAATAATTTTAATACCTTTTTCTTCAGCTTGAGAAAGGTAATTTTTTACCTTTTCAGGAGTTCTGTGAGCCGAGGCAACTACTAATTCGTAAGAAATTTCAAATTCCTCTAAAACTTTGATAGCAGCTTCCACATGGGGCAAGTCTGACGAACTCCCTACTAAAATAGCTACTAAAGGATTTTTTTCCATGATCTTTATCTCGGTTTTAAATGTTTAAAAGCTTTATGTCCTATATCTTTTCTATAATGAGCTCCTTCAAACGAAATAAGAGATACTGCTTTGTAAGCTTTTTCTATAGCTGAAGGAATGTCCTTATCCAAAGCAGTTACTCCTAAAACTCTTCCTCCACTTGTATAAAATTCTCCGTTTTTTTTAGTTGTTCCAGCATGAAACACAATAACTCCGGAAATTTGAGAAGCCTTTTCTAAACCTTCTATTTTTTTACCTTTTTCATAAGCACCTGGATATCCTTTGCTTGCCATAACTACACATACAGCTGCTCCAGAAGATTCTGTAATTTCTACTTCAGAAAGTTTACCTTCAAAAGTAAATTGAATTAGTTCTAAAAAGTCATTTCCTATTCTAGGAAGAATTACCTGAGCTTCTGGGTCCCCTAATCTACAGTTAAATTCTAAAACATAGGGGTCTCTATTATTTACAATCATAAGTCCAGCATAAAGAAATCCTAAATATGGGTGCCCCTCTCTGGCTAAAGTTTTTAAAAGTGGCTCTATTATTTCTTTCTCTATTCTTTCTTTAAGTTGGGGAGTTATAACTGGAGCTGGAGAATAAGCTCCCATACCTCCGGTATTAGGCCCCTCGTCGTTATCCAGTAACCTCTTATGGTCCTGAGAATTAGGAAGAGATTTAAAAGTTTCTCCGTCAGTAATTACAATAAAAGTTGCTTCTTCTCCTACAAGTTTTTCTTCAATAACTACTTTATTTCCTGATTCTCCAAAGATTTTTTCTTCCATTATTTTTTCTATAGCAGAAAAAGCTTCTTCCTTAGTTTCACAGACAAAAACTCCCTTTCCGGCACAAAGTCCATCTGCTTTCACTACAATAGGAGCACCTTTTTTTTCAACATAAGACCTAGCTTTAGAAGGTTCATCAAAAATTTCAAACTTAGCTGTAGGAATACCAGCTTTTACCATAATTTCCTTGGCGAAGGCTTTACTTCCCTCTACAAGAGAGGCAACTTTGTCCGGACCAAAAACCTTTATTCCCTCTTTTTCTAAATAGTCCTTAATTCCTTTTACCAAAGGTTCTTCAGGTCCAGGAATAATAAAGTCTATCTGATTTTTTTTACAAAATTCTGCTATTTTAGCAAAATCTAAACTGGAAATTCCTTCTGGTATTTCAGCTATTTCTGAAATACCACCATTTCCCGGTATACAGTAAAGTTTATCAAGTTTTAAACTTTGAGATATTTTATAACAAATAGTATGTTCTCTTCCCCCACCACCTAGGACCAATATTTTCATTTTTATAACCTCCCTCTTATTTCTTTACCAACTTAACCATAATTATAAATTTTTTAAAAATCATGTCAACTTTTTGTATATAAGTTATATGTAGTTACCAAGCAAGTAAAAAGAGGTTATCTTCAATTATCTACTTTATCATGCAAATTACTTCTTAAAAAACTTAAGAAATGTGTCTAAAAGTGAAGGGACCTACTTTTTAATAACTGTAGAAAGTTTTAAAAAAAGTAAAAAACTTTTTAAAGGGAAAAAGGAATATAGAGTTTTTTATATAAGTATTTTGATAGTATTTAATGGAGGCGGCGGGAATCGAACCCGCGTCCAGAGGTAGTTCAGATTAAACTTCTACAGGCTTAGCCTGTGTTCAATTTTCGTAGAAAGCTAGGCACAGGCACCTAGACTTTCTACAAGGTGGATTTTTTTCTCGGTTGAAAAACCTCCACCGGGTTTTTCAACCAAAGCCTGCTTTGGTCACACACCTTTAGGTTTGCAGGCAGAACCTAAAGGTGCGTGGCAGCTTTTACTTACGCTGCCATTGCGTAAGCGTATTCGTCGGCAGTTGTGTTTTTGCACCCTTTTTAACGTGGTGGGTGCGACCACGACCTGCAGTTTAATCCTACCTACCCCTGTCGAACCCTTTTCGCCCCCATTTTTTCAAAGAGCTTTAAATTTCAAAATAACAATTTTTAAAAAAATTTCAAGATATAGTTTTAAAGTTCTAAGATGTCGGCCCGAAATTACCAAAACTTTCGGATAACTTAAAGCTATAATCCATCTTCTCTTAACTTTTATCACAAATTTTTCACTCCTCTATATATGATTTTTGGTTATATTACACCTATAATTATACTTTTTGACCGAGTATCTTTTATGAAGTTTTTGAAAAGTTTTTTATATTTATTTTTGTTAATGGTTTTTATTTATGTTTTTGTGTATCCCTTTTTTATAGAAATTTCTTATCTTAAAAAAGAAAATCCCAACTTAACAGCTATGATGAAATTTAGAATGAAACAGTGGGAAGAAAAAGGAAAAAAATTAAAAATTTATCAGATATGGGTTCCTTTAAATCGTATTTCTCCGTACTTAATAAAAGCAGTTTTAATTGCAGAAGATGACAAATTTTATCAACATGAAGGTTTTGATCTTGAAGCTATTAAAAAAGCTATAGAAAAGAATTTAAAAGAAGGAAAGCTTAAGTATGGAGGAAGTACTATAACTCAGCAGGTAGCTAAAAATCTTTTTTTAAATCCTTCCAAAAACCCTGTTAGAAAGATTCAGGAAGCTATTCTTACTTGGAGACTTGAAAAAACCCTTACTAAGAAAAGGATTTTAGAAATTTATTTAAATATAGCTGAATGGGGAGAAGGAATTTTTGGTATAGAAGCAGCAAGCAGACGATACTTTGGGAAATCTTCTTTTTTTCTTACTCCTTGGGAATCTGCTTATTTAGCAGCGGTTTTACCTAATCCTTTAAAATACAATCCAATTAAACCTTCTGAGTATGTTAGGAAAAGGGCAAGGCTTATTTACTTTATTATGAAAAAAAGAGGTATTATAAAAGAAGAATTTATAGAAATAGAAGAAGAAACTAAACCTTTTAGCGAAACTTCGGAATTTGAGCCACAACCACAGTTAGAACTACAACCTGAGAAGAATTTAAATTTTGAATCTATTGAATCTAATTAAATACTTTTTAGATAACTGCAGGCAGAACAAGATTTACATCTTCCTACTTGGCAAAAATCTGAAGTTTCAAATGTTTTAGCTCTTTGCCATTCTTTCCAAAGATATTCTTTCTTAATTCCAACATTTATCCTTTCCCAAGGGAAGGGATGTTTTAAATCTTCTGGAGGACTTAAAAATTGATACAAGTTGGGCATTTGTTTTAAAATTTGTTTTAAACTTTTTCCTTCCACTAAAGCAAGTAAAAAATTTTTAAAACTTCTATCACCGTGAGACAAAAGAGCTTGTAGTAAGGCTTCTTTTGGTGATTCAATTTTTATACCACTTACAGAAACAAGAGATTTTTTTAGAAGTTTTTCTTTTCTTTTTAAAATTTCAATTTTGGGAAAACTTACCCACTGAAAAGGAGTATGAGGTTTGGGAACAAAAAAAGAGAAGGAGAAATTGAAACGAAGTTTAAAGTTGTATTTAAGAAGTCTTTTTATAAAAGAAATTGTATCTAAAAGGTCACTTTCTTCTTCTAATGGAAGACCAATCATAAAGTAAAGTTTAAGTTTTTTAACATACTTTTGTAATTTATTTATAACTTCTGTTATTTGGTCTTCGGTTATATTTTTATTAACAACTTTTTTAAGTTTTAAAGACCCAGTTTCTGGAGCTAAAGCTATACTTTGGGTATTTTTTAGAAGTTCTAAAAACTCATCGTTTAAAGCATCAATTCTAAGAGAAGAAAAGGTAAGAGTAGCTTCTTTTTTTAAAAGTTCTTTACCAAGCTTAAGTACTTCTTCATTTTCAACAAATTCTAAGCCTATAAGACCAACTTTAGCCTTATAAGGTATGTTTTCTAAAACTTTGACTAACCCTTCCCAAGGAATTTTTCTGGGGGGTCTGTAAACAAAGCCAGCTAAACAGAATCTACAATTTTTTCCACATCCTCTGGATACTTCTATTAAATAAGTATTACTAAACTCTGTTTTAGAACTAATTAGGGTAGAAAAAAGAGGAAATTTGATTTTTTTTACTTTCAAGATTTTAATTTCCTTAAGAGGTTCTTTGGGGTTATAAAAAAAATTTTTTTCACTTAGAGAAGAAAGGAGTTTTTTTTTGCGGTTAAAATAATTTACAAAAATAGGAATTACTTCGTTTTCCAAAGCTTCCCATTCTCCAAGAAGAAATCCATCTACAAATTCAGCTAAAGGTTCAGGATTAGCCCAGGTAGCTATACCTCCAGCTAAAATCACTTGCTTTCTTTCTTCTGGATAGAGAGAGATTTCACCTAGCTTTAAAATCTTAATTACATTGATATAGTCTACTTCAAAAGGAATAGAAAAAAGTATAAGGTTAAAATCTTTAAGTAGATTTCCGCTTTCTACTGACCTAAGTTTATCTTCTGCTTCAGGAAGAAAAAATCTTTCACAAACTATTTCTTCGTAGGTATTTAATCTTTCGTAAATTTTTAAAAATCCTAAATTAGACATTCCTATCCGGTAAAAGTTAGGAAAAACTAAAGCTATAGGTATTCTTTTTTTCCATTTTTTTTTAAAATAATTCGTTTCGTATTTTAAGTAATTGTTCATGTTAGGTTGAAAGTTTTTCTAAATACTATTAAATTAAATTAATTAAACCTATAATAAAAATTTAAAATTAAAAGCTCAAAAATGAAGAAATTTTTAATTATTGCTGGACCTTGTGTTTTAGAAGATCTGGATTTAACTCTTTATATAGCAGATTTTCTTAAAAGACTTATTTCAAAGTTTGAATTTTATTATATTTTTAAAGCTTCTTTTGATAAAGCTAACAGAACTTCTTTTTTTTCTTATAGAGGTCCTGGTTTAGAGAAGGGATTAACTTGGCTTTATGAAGTTAAAACTCGTATAGGAATTCCTATAACAACTGATGTTCACGAAACTTGGCAAATAAAACCTGTTGCAGAGGTAGTTGATGTTATTCAAATACCGGCTTTTTTATGCAGGCAAACCGATTTGATCGTAGAAGCTTCTAAAACCGGAAAGATAATAAATATAAAAAAAGGACAATTTATGTCACCATGGGATATGAGGTATGCAGTTGAAAAAGCCAAAGTTTTTAATTCTTCAGAAGTCTGGATTACTGAGAGGGGATATAGTTTTGGATACAGAAATCTGGTAGTTGATTTTAGAGCGATCCCTATAATGAAATCTTTTGGAGTTAAAGTTATTTTAGACGCTACTCACAGTGTACAAATTCCTAGTGGTGAAGAAGGAAAATCTGGAGGAGAAAGAGAGTTTGTTCCTTATTTAATAAGAGCTGGAGTTGCAGTAGGAGTAGATGGGATTTTTATGGAAGTTCATCCTGAACCAGAAAAGGCTCTTTGCGATGGTCCTAATTCTTTACCTCTTTCCTCTTTGGAAGGTATACTTTCTCAAATAGCAGATTTAAGAAAGATAGTAGAAAAACATGGAATTTCCAATTGAAGTTTTAAAAAGAGCAGAAAAGATCAAACTTCTTCTTTTAGATGTTGACGGAGTACTGACTGATGGAAAAATTATTTTAACTGACAAAGGAGAAGAAATTAAACACTTTCATGTTCTTGACGGGATGGGAATAAAGTTATTACAAAAAATTGGGGTTGAGGTAGGAATTATTTCCAGTAGAGTTTCTCAAGCAGTTATAAGAAGAGCAGAAGAACTTTCTATTAAACTTTTGTTTCAAGGGAAAGTCGAAAAGCTTGCTTTTTACGAAAAAGTGCTTAAAGAAAAAGGATTAAAAGACGAGGAAGTAGCTTATGTAGGAGATGACTGGGTAGACATACCTATTCTTAAAAGAGTTGGACTGGCTATAGGCGTTCCTAATGCTTGGCCACCTGTAAATAACTATGTTAACTACATAACTAAATGTTCTGGAGGAAATGGAGCTGTAAGAGAAATTTGCGAGCTTATTATAAAAGCTAAAGGAAAATGGGAAGAAATTTTTCAAAGTTTTTTATAATTCTTTTTTTATTAATGCCTCTTTTTATTTCTCTGAGTTTTAGCGAAGAAGTTATCTTTCAAGTAAAGGGAGAAAACTTAGAGTATACTTTTTTTAAAATATCCTCAAAAAAAGCTAACATATTATGGAAACTTAAAGCTAAGGAATTAATCCAGAAAGAAGATGGGTCTGTGGAGGTTACGAACTTCATTTTAATAAACGAGGAAAAAAGTATTCAAATAAAGGGATTAAAGGGTTTCTACTTACCTAAGGAAAAAAAATTTGTATTTAGAAACAGAGTGGAACTTAAAACTTCTCAATATGGAGAAGCTTTTACTGAAGAGCTTATTTTTTATCCTGAACAAAATCTAATTGTTAGTGAACATGAGATAGTTTTAAAGAAGGACAAGGCTATGATAAGAGGAAAGGGATTAGTTTACAATATTGATACAGGAAATTTTCAAATAAAAGAAAAAACTAAAGCTCAATTTGTTTTTTAATCTTAATAAATAAAAGAAAAGACATGATAAGTTAAAAAAGCCAATATCCAAGCTAAAGCAAAACTGTAAAGTAGAAAACCTATCGCAATTTTTTTAGAACCTTCCTTCCACATACTAACAAAGGTAGCTATACAGGAATTGTAGATAAGAATGAAAACGAGAAAAGAAATAGCCTGTTTTAGAGTTAGAATCTGTAAGATCTTTCTTTTCAGTCCTTTGTTTTCTTCTTCATAATTTGAAGATAAATTTTTAGGTAAAGGAGAAAAAAAATCACGAACAGCTTCTTTTAAAACTTTAACTAAATTTAAGAGTTGTATTTTAAATTCTTCTTTAAGATTAATTTCTTTTAACTCTTTAGGATCTTCTTCAAGTAAAATGATTCCCATAGTGCTTATTATAGCTTCACGAGCTAAAAAAGCTGGAATAAGAGAAGTAGTTATTCTCCAATCATGAAGTCCTATTGGAGAAAAGACTATACTTAGTTTTTTGCCTATCCTTCCTGCGATACTTTCCTCAACTTTATTAACTTTTAGAGGAAGATTAAGTAAGAACCATATCAATATAGAAATTAGAAATATTAAAGTTCCAGCTCTGTAAATAAAGTTTTTTAAGTGAAACCAGGCGATTCTAAAGGTTATTTTTAAAGAAGGAATTCTGTAAGGAGGTAAATCCATAACAAAGTGAGAGAGCTTTTTTTTTAGTAAAGTTTTTCTTAAAAAAAAGCTAGTTAAAATAGAAAAAAATATTCCTAAAAGGTATAGAAAAAAAATTATCAGTGTTGGATAAGTAAAAAATAAAGTAGCAAAAAAAGAAAATATAATTAGTCTTGCAGGGCAAGAGATAAAAGGTATCATAGCCATAACTAATAATTTATCTTTTTTTTCTTGAAAAGTACGAGTAGCAAGAATAGCAGGAACATTACATCCAAGAGCTAAAATTAAAGGAAAAACGCTTAACCCGTGAAGTCCTAGTTTGTGAGTCCATCGGTCCATTAAAAAAGCAACTCTAGGAAGGTAACCCGAGGTTTCAAGAAGGGTTAGAAGAAAGTAAATACTAAAAATTAAAGGTATAAAAGTAAAAACTGTTCCTACTCCTCCAATTACTGCAGAAGAAAAAAATTCTCCTATCCACAAAGGGGCTCTTAAAAAAACTAAAAGTTTTAAAATCAGAGGACCTAAAAAATTTTGAGTAAAATTTTCTAACCAATTTGAAAAAGGTGCAGAAAAATCAAAAGCTATCTTAAAGGTAAAATACATTATTAGAAAAAAAAAGAAGTTTCCAAGAACAGGATGAAGTAAAAAACGGTCTAAAACTTCTGTTAAACCTTCTTTAGTGATAAGTTTTTTTTGAACTACTTCCTTAGCAAGTCCTTGAGAAAAGTAAAGTCTTTTTTCTTTTATTTTATTTTTTTCAGAAGTTTCATAATTCCTTTTTAATGGAGTAATTTTTTTTTCATAAGTTTCAACAATAATAGGTAGAAGCTCTTTTACTCCTTCTCCAGTTCTTCCATTAGTGGCTAAAACTTTTATCCCAAGAAGGTCCTGCAGTCTTTTTAAATCTATTTCTATTCCCAATTTTCTGGCTTCGTCTATCATATTTAAAGCTAAGACCATAGGTTTTCCCAGATCTAAAAGTTGAGTGGTTAAATACAAATCTCTTTCTATTTTTGGAGTTTCAATTACATTTAAAATAACCTCGTAATCTTCAGAAAAAAGAAAATTAAAAGTTATTTTTTCATCTTCAGAAAAAATTTCTTCTAAAGTGTATATTCCTGGTAAGTCTATAAAAACTATTTCCCAATTTTGAAAATTAATTTTTCCCTCTTTCTTCTCTACTGTAACCCCAGGCCAGTTACCTATTTTTAAATTTGAATCTACCAGATGATTAAGAAGACTTGTCTTACCAACATTAGGATTGCCTACCAAAACTACTCGTATTATGTTCATTGTTATTCCTCTTTACCAAAAAGACACCATCTCCATCTATGTCTATGTTTTTTGTTACCACAAGGCTGTTCTTTACAAGGTGGCTCCCCTTTACTTACTAGCTCTACTTCTATTTTTTTAGCTATATCAGTGCTTACAGCTATTCGGTTCTCACCATTTCTAAGTAAAAAAACTCTTCCACATCTCTGAATAACCTCAAAAACCATACCTTTTCTAATTCCCATACCTTCTATTTTTTTTAAAATAGATTCTTCTTCTAAAAATTCTTTTATTTTTATTTTTTCTCCACATCTTGCTTCACTAAGAAGCATTTTTAATCCTCCTCTTTACAGTCTGAACAAATTCCAAAAATTTCTAAATGATGACTCAATACCCGACATTTTTTTTCTTTTTGGTAGTCTTCAACAAGCCTAAGAAGTCTTTCATCACTTATTTCATCTACTTTTTTACACTTTACGCATATAAAGTGAAGGTGGGGTTGTTTATTAAGAGTCACTTCATAGTGAGAATGTCCCTCCTGTTTATAAACCTCTTGTATATAACCCCCTTCAATTAATAAAGGAATAGTTCTATAGATGGAAGTTTTCGAAACTTTACTTTTTCTTTCCTTTAATCTGAGATATAAGGACTCTACATCAAAGTGACCATCAACTTCTAAAATTTCCCTAAGAATTTCCTCTCTTTTAGGGGAATATTTTAGCCCTTTGTTTTTAATAAACTTTTTAAAGTCTTTAAGTAACGAATCACTCACCAATAACCCTTTTTAAGAAATTGAAATACATTTTCAATAATTAAATTTTAACAAAAAATTTTAAATTTGTCAACTAAATGTATAAGTCCATATGATATTAGGTTTCTAAGAGGAACTTTTTTTTATACCTGAATGTATTTCCTCAGTATTACACATGATTAAATACTCCATAAGCTTTCGGTTAAATCCTTTAGGATTTTTCAAATAATTAAAATAGTGTTCTTTATACCCTTATTCCTTTCTTTTAAGTAAAATAAAGTACTTAAATAAGACTTTGGTTTTCCCAAAAATTCATTTAAATTTATAGTAAAAACAAAACTTTTTGTTTTTCCCATTTTGTGGGATATTTTGAAAATGCTTTAGGAGAAGATAATGGCTTATAGTGTGGGTCAATTATTTTTTTGATTGCAGGTTAGTGTCTTGAAAAATTTTTGTAAAATTCTTATTATTTTCTCGGTTTTAAGAGAAAGATGAATATGAAAAGAGTAGCTATAACCTCGAATACGAGCTTTTCCTTGTATAACTTTAGGCTTGGACTTATGAGAACTTTAAAAGAAAAGGGGGTTGAAGTAATAGCAATTTCATCTTACGATAAATATGCAAAGAAACTGGAAGAAGAATTCATTTATATTCCTCTTAAAAATCTTGACCGCAAGGGAACAAATCCTATAAAAGATTTTCTCCTTTTTTTTGAGTATTTAACACATTATATAAAAATTAAGCCAAATCTTGTTATAAACTTTACGATTAAACCAAACATTTATAGTTCCTTTGCCTGTGGAATTTTAAAAATTCCTTGCATAAGTGTCATTACAGGTCTTGGATATGTATTTTTAAAAGGGGGATTTTTACAAAAACTTATAAAAATTCTTTATAAAATTGCTTTTAAGTTTAATAAATATATAGTTGTGCTAAATTCTGATGACTTAAAAATGGTGAGTACCTTTGCTAAAAAAGAAAGAATAAAGCTTATTGAAAGTGAGGGAGTTAACACTGATTATTTCCATCCGAATTTTTGCAAAGAAAATAAAAAAACAAATTTACTAGTTTTTTTATTTATAGGAAGATTTCTCAAAGACAAAGGCATTTATCAACTTGCTGAGGCTGCCAAAAGACTTTGGCAAGAAGGTTATAAGTTTGAGCTTTGGTTTCTTGGAGATGTGGACTTAGGAAATCCTGCTACTTTGCAAGAAAGAGAACTGAAAGAGCTAAAAAGACTTGAGTTTGTAAAATTTTTACCTTTTACTGAAGATGTAAGACCTATCATATGTCTTTCTGATTGTGTAGTTTTACCATCTTACAGAGAGGGCATTCCTCGTACCCTTCTTGAAGCCATGGCAATGGAAAAGCCAATTATTACAACTGATGCACCAGGATGTAAAGAGGTAATCCTTGACGGTATTAACGGTTTTATAACAAGAACTAAAGATGCAAAGTCCCTTTATGAAGCCATGCGAAAGTTTATAGATCTTTCTAAAGAAGATAAAAAATTGATGGGAAAGAAAGGAAGAGATATAGTCCTTTCTAAATTTGACGAGAAAATCATAATAAAACAGTACATAGAGTTATTTATGGAGATTATTAATTAATTAAATATCTCTTTTTAAAAGCTCTTAACTTTTTTACTAGATGTGTAACTTTTCTTTGAACCTATCGTGTATTGATGGTGATCCATTTATTACGATTTTCTAAACTTAAACTACACAGTTGTGTTAATCAAAGCTTATACCACGCACAGATTTCTAATTAGCTTTAACAACCATTTCTGGTTTTAATAGGACCTTAAAAGAATTATCGGTTCAATCTTGGTAGCCTTATAAGCAGGATAAATGCCTGCTATTATTCCAAAAGTTATAGTTAATAAAAAAGAAATCAAAATAGGACTCCATGGAAAAACTAAAGGATATTTTAAAAGCGGAAGCAAAATTAAACTTCCTATTATTCCTAAAATAATTCCTATAATTCCTCCTAAAAAAGTGATTAAAATACTTTCTACTAAAAATTGAAAAAGAATAGCTTTATTTTCTGCTCCAAGAGCTTTTCTAATTCCAATTTCTTTTTTTCGTTCATTTACAGCTAAAGTCATAATAGCAGTAACTCCTAAGGCTCCTACACAGAGACACAAAGTTGAAATACTTTTAATAAGGATAGAAAAAAGTTCTGTGGTTTGGGTTTTAGTTTGTAAAATATCTTCTGCTTTCACTACTTCAAAATCTTTATTTTTTTCTTCTACCTTATGCTTTTTTGAAAGAAGAATGATGATTTGTTTTTCAGCAAAAGGTATTTGAGAGGTGTTTTCTAAACTTAAGTATATACTTCTTATATAGTCTACATTATATACTGCTGCAAGAGCTACAGTATAAGGAATAAGAACCTGGTCATCTTGGTCAGCATTGCTTGCATCGATACCTATTGGAGCTAGTACTCCTATTACTCTGAAAGGAAGTTTATTAAGAAGAATTACTTTTCCTATAGGGTCTTCTTTCCCAAAAAGTTGAGCTTTAACTTTTTGACCTAAGATAATGACTTTTTTATATCCTAAGACCTCGTCCTTTAAAAAGTTTCTTCCTTCGGAGAGAGGAAATTTTCTTAAAGGAATATATTCTTCATTTACACCATTTACCACTGTAGTAACTATATTTCCCAAATATCTTATTATTCCATCACCATTAAAAACCGGAGACACATATTTTATTCCAGTTATTTTTCTTAATATTTCAGCGTCATCTGGTTTTAAAGTAGTGGTAATATCTGTCTGGATTGCTCTTCCTCCGTGAACTCTTACACTTCCTGCAACTACCATCATGACTTCCGGACCAAAGGTTTCAATTTCTCTCAAGGTTTTTATTTTAGCAGCTTCGCCAAAGGCATTCATAAGAAGAAGAGAAGCTACTCCGATAATAATTCCTATTACTGACAAAACGAGTCGTAGTTTTTTATAAAAAAGTCCTCCAAAAAGAAGTTTGTACTTTAAAATCACAAGCTTTTAAGTAAAATAGAAGGTTCTATTCTAGTAGCTTTTAAAGACGGGATTAAACCAAATATTATACAAGTTACTGTGGCAAAAATTAAACTTGCAAAAAAAGTACCCCATGAAAAGAGAGGTTTTAAAGGAGTAAAAAAAGAAATAGCTTGCATAAGAATAATACTAAGTAACCACCCTATGAACCCGCTTATAAAAGCAATTATTACACACATAGTTAAGTAATGTTTAATAAGAATTTCAGAGGTTGCTCCTAAGGCAATTCTAAGAGCAATTATAGGAGCTTTTTCTTCAATATTAGCATACATTAGATTCATGATAATTACACCGCTTATTACTAAACTTATAAGAGAAATAACCAAAAGAAATACATTAATTGTACGAGAGGTTTCTGTAAACCTCTGGATAGCCATTTCAGGAGTTATTAGTCTAAAATCGTCAGGTTGAATTCCATAAAGATTGTGTCTTTTTCTTAAAAGCTGTCTAATAGTTTCAGTGGCTAACTTCATATCTGTATTAGGTTGAAATAAAAGTTTTACTCCGTCAATATAATCTCTATTGAAGACTCGTCTCTGAGCTGTGGTTATAGGAATTAGAATCCTTTCATCTGCTCTAAAATGTCCAAAAAAAGTTTTAGGTTTTAAAACTCCAATAACTTCAAAATATTCATTTTTTATCTTTATTTTTTCTCCAATTATATTTTTCATTTTAAATTTTTTAGGCAAATCTGCTCCTAATACACAAACCTTTGCTAAGGTTTTCATATCGTGCTGATTAAAGAATCTTCCAGAGGAGGTATACCAGTTATTAACTATGGGATAATTTAAGTCTACTCCGTCGACTCTTAATTTTTCAGCTTCTCCTTGGTAAGAAACTTCTAAAAAACCTCTAGACCAAGATGATGAAAGTTTAACAAAATTTAGCCTATTAATTTCTTCTACATCTTCTAACTTTAAAGTGTCTGTTCTCGTAGTAGTAAGGCCAACTATTCTTCCTCCTCCTGCTATAATAAGTAAAGCATCTTTTCCAAACTGAAGATTGGCTAAAGCATCTAAAACCTGTTTTTTGGCAGACTCTCCAAGGGCGTAAATAGTATTGAGTGCGGTTAAACTTATAACCAAAGACAGTATTATAAAAAATAAATTTCCTTTGTTAGAAAAAAGTTCTCTAATAATATCTTTTAAAAAGTCTTGATTTATAACTTTCACTTTTCTACAAAAACACCATCTACTATTATTTTAACTTTATTAGCATTTTTAGCAATTTCTGGGTCGTGAGTTACCATAATTATAGTTAAACCTTCTTGATTTAGTTCTTTAAAAATCTTCATAACTTCCAAACTGCTATGAGTATCAAGATTTCCGGTAGGCTCATCAGCTAAAAGAAGTTTAGGACTGTTAATCAATGCTCTTGCTATAGCCACCCTCTGTTGTTGTCCTCCTGAAAGTTCAGACGGTTTTGCATCAAGCTTATTTCCTAGACCTAGTCTTTCTAACAAGTTTATTGCCTTTTTTTTATATTCCTGAGTTATACCCTTTTCTCCATAAAGTACTGGAAGAAGAACATTTTCTAGCACTGTTGCCCACGGAATTAAGTGAAAGGCTTGAAAAATAAATCCTATCTTTTTGTTTCTTATAAAAGCTATTTCTTTACTATTTAACTTATTTACTTCTTGACCGTCAAAAATATAAGTTCCTGAAGTTGGTTTGTCAAGAAGCCCTATAATATTTAGAAGAGTAGTTTTCCCACTCCCGGAAACCCCCATTATAGCTAGAAATTCTCCTTCTTCTAATTCTAAATTTATACCTTTTAAAACTTGATTTTTTATACTTCCAGTTTGATAAATTTTGACGATGTCTTTAAGAATTACTAACTTTTTTACCACAAACCTACTTCCTCACCTTCCTTTAATCCTGAAATGATCTCGGTTTTTCCACGAGACTCCCAACCTACTTTAATTTGTCTTTTTTCCCACTTATTTCCTACCTTTACCATAACATAATAATTACCATTTGAGTCAATTTTTATTGCTCTAGAAGGAACTACTAAAACATTTTCTTTTTTACCAGCGGTAATTATCACTTGAGCTGTCATTTCAGGGCGAAGCAATCCCTCGTAAGGGTCCAAAATTTCTAAAACCACATTATAAAAAACTACATTGTTTTTAATAATAGCTCCAGGGTAAATAGTTCTAACTCTTGCTTTAAATACCTTTTCGGGATAAGCATCTACTGTAAAGGTAGCCATCTGTCCCGGAGAAATTTTTCCGATATCTGTTTCATCTACATAACACTCTACTTGAAGTCTTGAAAGGTCTATCACGGTAATAAAAGTAGGGGCATTAAGCCCAGCTATTACTGTTTCTCCTTGTTGAGTGGTTACTTCTGAAACTACGCCTGAAATAGGAGTATAAACAAAAGCATAACTAAGTTTTACTTTAGCCTCCTCCCAAGTATTTTTAGTTGAAGTAACTTGTGCTTTAACTCTTTCAAGTTCCTTTTCATATTCTGAAATTAAAGCTAAGAGAGTAGACTCTTCAGACTCTAGTTGAACTTTTTTAACTTCGTAGTCTCTTTTAATACGCTCTAGATCAGTTAAAGATATTAAACCTTCCTTATAGAGAATTTCATATCTTTTAAGTTCTCTTTCAATTTGTTTTAACTCTATTAAAATTGCTTCCACTTTTTTTCTTTGAGCCTGAATTTTTGAAGGATAAGTTTTTTTAACTTTTTCCATATTAGCTAAAGCTTCTTGATAATTAGCATAAGCTTTATTAACCTCATCCTGTAAGTCTTTATGCTCTATAATTGCAATAAGTTGTCCTGCCTTAACCCTATCTCCCTGTCTTACAAGAAGTTTTTCTACTTTTCCAGAAATTCTTGCTCCAACTTTTACTTGAGCTCCTACCTGAGGTTTTACCGCACCTGTAGCTGTAACTTCTAAGTATATATCTCCCCTTTCAACTTTGGCAGTTTCCTTAGGAAAAACTTCAGGATTTTTCTCTTTTTTCTTACACCCTGAAAAGAGAAAAAGTGTTATCAAAATAAAAAGTGTTATCAAAATATAAAAAAAGAATCTTTTCATTCTTCAAGAGCAGGGATTAAACCCATAGCTTTAATTAAGCTATAATAACTAAAAAACAGCTCATATTTAGAAGTTACAACTTGAGCTCTGGCTGCAGAAAGTCTTGCTAAAACTGTAGTTACATCTACGATACTTGCAAGTCCTGTTTCGTATTTTTTTTGGATAATTCGATAATCTTCCTCTATACTTCTTAACCACGCTTGAGCACTTTTATAACTTTCATCAGCAGTTTGAAAGTTCTTATAAACATTAAAAACTTCTTGTTTGATTAAAAGTTCCACATGGTTTTTTTCCCAATTTTTTCTCTCTAAGGTTTTTTTAGCTTGAAAAAGCTTAGCCCAAGTTGAAAAACCTGTAAATATAGGGAAATTTATCCTGACTCCTGCAAAAAACTCATAGTCCTGTTCTGGAAAAAACTTAGAATCTTCTTTGTAGTAAGTTGCAAATAGTTCTACACTAGGATAAAACTCTCCTTTTATACTGTTTACTCTTTCTTTTTGGGCTAAAATTTCTTTTTCCTTACTTTTTAATTCTGGCCTCTTACTTAAAGCTAACCGAAAGCATTCTTCTAAAGTTTTAGGTTTTAAGTAAAGTTCTTCTATTGGAAGAAACTCTAATTCCTCAATTTTAAGAAGTTCATAATTTATTAAAGTTAAAACCTTAGCTTTAGCGATCTCAGAAGTATATTTGCAACTGATAACTTTAAATTCAGCTTCCTTTACTTTAGCTTCAGCATCTAAAACATCCGCATAAGGAGAGAGTCCAACTTCGTATTTTTTTTTAGCTAATTTGAGAAGGGTTTTGGCATCCTCTAAATCCGAAAGAGCTGCTTCATAAAGAGCTTTCTGTTTAAAATACTCTAGATAGGCTTTTACAATGTCTAGAGTTATTTCCAAAGTTTTAGCTCTAAGGTTTTCATCTTGAGCTAAAATTAAAAGTAAAGTTTCTTTATAGCTATGCCAAGTAGAAAACCCGGAAAAAATATTCCAATTTAAAGTAGGTCCAAAGGAATGTAAATTAAGAGAAGGTTTATTTTTACCTGTATCATACCTTTCATAAATATAATTTATATAAAGTTTTGGAAAAAATTCTGACCTAATTAAGTTTTTTTGATACATATATTCTTCTTTAATTTTTTCATAGATTTTTATTTCAGGATTATTTTTGATTCCTGAAAGAATTGCATCTTTATGAGTTAAAGT
>JAUQQL010000014.1 GCA_030578315.1 Thermodesulfobacteriota bacterium
TGTGTTTTTTTTATTTGTTTTTGGTGTGTTTTTTTTATTTTTTTTTTTTTGGCTTTTTTGTTGGTTTTTATTTTTTTTAATTTTTTTTTAAAATTTTTGCATTTTTTAAAATTATTTATTAAACACAAAATTACAGGAGGTAAAATATGCAAGATATAAGAATTCAAGATTTACCTCCACCTCATGGTGGGAAACTTGTAGAAAGAGTGGTTAGAGATCCTCAAATGGCTTGGAAGTTGATGGAAAAATGTTCTGCAGTTTATGATATTAAGCCTAATTTTTTTAAAGGTAATCCTATCAGAAATGTATATAGAGAAATTATGTCAGTGTGTTATGGATTTTTTAGTCCTGTAGAAGGTTCTATGACCAAAGCTGAGCTTGAAAGTGTTCTTACAAGAAGAAGGCTTTTGAGTGGTTGGATATTTCCGTATCCTATTCTTTTTGATATTTCTAAAGAAGATTTTCAAAAACTCGGTGTTGGGCCAGGGGATTGGTTACTTTTAAGACTTAAGGGAGAACCTTTTGCAATTCTTGAAATTGAAGAAGTTTATGAAATTGATCCTCAAGATGTAGCAGTAAGAACTTTTGGAACTCCTGACAAAAATCCTGAAGTTGTTAGAGTTCCATTTGATCAAAAACATCCGGGATACAATATTTATTGTTCTTTGAATCCTATAATTCTTGCAGGAAAATATACGATAATTAATGAACCTAAGTTAAGACCGCCTTTTGATAGATTTTGGTATCCGCCTAAGAAAGCAAGAGAAGAGTTTAAAAAGAGAGGGTGGAAAGTAGTAATTGCTCATCAAACAAGAAATGTTCCTCATACGGGTCATGAGGCTTTAATGAAAAATGCGGCTTATATTGGTGATATTAAACCTTGTGATGGAATAGTTGTTAATGCAATAATTGGGGCAAAAAGAATTGGAGATTATCCTGATGAAGCTATTGTTGAAGGACATGAGATGTTGCATTTAGCAGGTTATATCAAGCCAGAAAGACATATGGTAACAATTTGTCTCTGGGATATGAGGTATGGTAATCCAATGGAATCTTTACTTCACGCTACTATAAGACAGAATATGGGAATTTGGTATCATATGTTTGGAAGAGACCATGCAGCCTTAGGTGAGTATTATGATGTATATGCTACTCAAATTCTTTGGTCTCAAGGACTTCCGAGTTATGGAATAGAGGGACCGCCTTATGCTGTTCCTGGAGGTTTTTATATAAGACCTCAAAATATTGCTGAATTTTGGTATTGTCCAAAATGTAAAGAATTTGCTTATTCTGAAAATTGTAATCATAAGGGAATATATTCAAGATATTCTGGTAGTTTTATTAGAGGACTTATTGGAGAAGGTGTATTTCCGCCCCCTGAAATTTTTAGACCTGAGGTTTATAAAGTAGTGGTGAAATGGTGGAAAGAGTTTGGATATCCGTTTAATAATGAAAAATACTTAAGAGAAAGAGAAGAGAGGCTAGAGGTTGATCTTCCTCATATGGACATACCAGAGCATTTAAAGAAAAAAATTTCTTAAAGAAAAAATTTTAAGGAGGAAAGAGATGGCAACTTATTTTGCAGTTATTCTTGATGAAAAAAGGTTGGCAGCTATTAAAGGTACAGGTCTTGAGGAGAAAGTTACTTCTATGTTTGGGGGAGCTGTTAAGGCGTTAGTTATAGAGTTATCTGATGAACTTGGTAAAAAGGTAATTGAGCCTTTTCCTAAGGCAAGATTTGATGCGAGATTTTTTATTGAAGAAACACCTTTAGCTTTTAGAAGAGCTGTTTTTAAGAGATTAGTAGAAATGAAATCTTTGGGACCTGAGGTAATTGAAAAGGTTTTGGCAGAAGATCTGGAAAAGATTAAAGAAGAGGCAGCAAAAGAAGATCAGGAGCTGCCAGTTCCTGATGTTGATATTAGTGATATTTTAGAACTTCAAAAAAATCCAGTACAAAAACCTGATTAGCAAAAAACTAAATAGGAGGTGGGGTTATGCCCAGTTATGTAAATCCTGAAAAGTGTGATGGATGTAAAGGTGGTGATAGAACGGTATGTATGTATATTTGTCCTAATGACCTTATGATTCTTGATCCAGAGGCTATGAAGGCTTATAATCAGGAGCCAGATCAGTGTTGGGAATGTTATTCTTGTGTAAAAAGTTGTCCTCAAGGAGCTATTAGTGTAAGACATTATGCAGACTTTGCTCCTTTAGATGGAACTTGTCAACCCATGCGTGGAACTACTGACATTATGTGGACTATTAAGTTTAGAAATGGGGTGGTATTGAGATTTAAATATCCTACTAGGACTACTCCTGAGGGAGCTGCAGATCCGACTGTTGGGAAGCCTACTCCAGATCCGGCTTTACTTGGAACTAATCAACTATTTACCCAAGCTGCTGATGGTAAAGAACCTGCTAAACCCCAGGCTGTAGTAAATAAGAAATTTGAAGTAGGTGCTCTTGGAAAAACTGCTAAGTTTTAAAAAGTAAGATTAAAAATTTTTAAAATAAAAAGGAGGTGTCGATATGCCTAAAATTTGGAGTTACAATCCTGGGTTACCTTGTGCTGAACCAGAAATTGTTGAAAAAGAAACAGATATTTTAATTGTAGGTGGGGGAATGGCTGCCTGTGGAGCAGCTGTTGAGGCTGTTCAATGGGCTAAACCTCATGGGTTAAGAATTATTCTTTGTGACAAAGCAGCTCTTGAGCGTTCCGGTGCTGTAGCTATGGGACTTTCTGCTATTAATACCTATATCGGAGAAAATACTCCTGATGACTATGTAAGGATGGTTCGTTGTGACTTAATGGGAATTGTTCGTGAAGATTTAGTATTTGATGTAGGTCGTCATGTGGATGATACGGTACATTGTTTTGAGGAATGGGGTCTTCCTATTTGGAAAAAGGATCCCAATACTGGAAAGACTTTAGATGGAGCTGAGGCTAAAGCTAAGGGTTTAACTTTAAAGGCTGGTGCTCAGCCTGTTCGTTCTGGACGTTGGCAGATTATGATTAATGGAGAATCTTATAAAGTTATTGTTGCAGAAGCAGCTAAGAATGCTCTTGCTAACTATGATAAAGCTGAAATTATTGAAAGATGTTTTATTGTAAGACCTTTAATGGATGCTAATGAACCTAATCGTTGTGCTGGAGCAGTAGGATTTTCTGTAAGAGAAAATAAGATCTTTATTATCAAGGCTAAGGCAACGCTTTTAGCTACAGGTGGTGCGGTTAATGTATTTCGTCCAAGATCTATAGGTGAGGGTAAAGGTCGTGCTTGGTATCCTGTATGGAATCCTGGTTCTGGTTTTGCTATGTGTGCTCAGAGTGGGGCAAAGATGGTGCTTATGGAAAACAGATTTATTCCTGCCCGTTTTAAAGACGGATATGGTCCAGTAGGTGCTTGGTTCTTACTTTTTAAAGCTCGTGCAACTAATGCTTTTGGAGAAGACTATGTAGCTAAGCATAAAGACGAGCTTAAAAAATTTGCTCCTTATGGAGAGGCTACTCATATTGGAACTTGTTTGAGAAACCATGCTATGCTTATTGAAATGAAAGAAGGAAGAGGTCCTATTTTTATGCATACTGAATGGGCTCTTCAAGAAGCAGCTAAAACCATGGATAAAAAAGATTTTAAACACTTAGTTGCTGAAGCTTGGGAAGACTTTTTAGATATGTGCGTAACTCAAGCTGGTCTTTGGGCTTGTTTAAATATTGAGCCTGAAAAGCAGCCTTCTGAGATAATGCCTACTGAGCCTTATTTACTTGGTAGCCATGCTGGTTGTGCTGGTGCTTGGGTATGTGGACCTGATGAAGATTGGGTTCCTGAAGAATATAAAGCTCCTTGGAGAAATATTGGGCTTTATAACAGAATGACTACTGTAAAGGGACTTTTCTGTGCTGGTGATACTGTAGGAGCTTCTGGACATAAGTTTTCTTCGGGTTCTCATGTAGAAGGTCGTATTGCTGCTAAGGCTATGGTTAAGTTCTGTGTGGACAACAAAGATTATAAACCTACTCCCAAGGAAAAACCTGAAGAGTTGAAAAAAGAAATTTATGATCCTTGGTACAGATTTGAACAGTTTAAGAATGCCACTACTGCTTATGAAGTGAATCCTAACTATCTTATTCCTCGTCATGTACAGGAAAGACTTATGAAAATTATGGATGAATATGTAGCTGGATGTTCAACTTTCTATATGACTAACAAAGTTATGCTTGAAAGAGGCCTTGAACTTTTAAGAATGCTTAAAGAAGATATGGAAAAATCAGCTGCTAGAGACTTGCATGAGCTTATGAGAGCTTATGAGAACAAACATCGTGTATGGACAGCTGAAATGCATCTTCTCCATATTCTCTTCCGTGAAGAGACTCGTTATCCGGGGTATTATTATAGGACTGATTTTCCTAATCTTGATGATGCTAATTGGAGATGCTTTACTCTTTCTCAGTGGAATCCTGAAACTAAGGAGTGGACTTTAGAAACTTATCCATATATTCAGATTATTCCTGATCCACTTGGACCGTAAAATTTAAATAAGAAAAGGAAAACAGGGGGCTTTTAAGCCCCCTGTTTTTTTATTTTTTCAGAATAAATCTTCCTAAAGAAAGGAGGATTTATTCTGAAAAAATGTTTTAGGGGGTATTTTTATGGGTCATCCAACTATTTTAGTGGTAGGTGGAGGAATTAGTGGAATTACAGCAGCTGTTGAAGCTGCAGAAATGGAATACGAAGTAATTTTGATAGAAAAAGAACCGACTCTAGGAGGAAGGGTTGCTCAGTTGAGATATTATTTTCCTAAACTTTGTCCTCCTGCTTGTGGGTTGGAAATAAACTTTAGAAGAATAAAATCTAATCCTAAAATTACAGTGTATACTATGGCTGAAGTGGTGGAAATTTCTGGAAAACCCGGAAACTATAAAGTGAAAGTTAAAATAAGACCTAGGTATGTAAATGATAACTGCACTGCTTGTGGAGAGTGTGAAAAGGTTTGTCAAGGAGAAAGAGTAAGTGATTTTGATTTTGGTCTTGGGAAGACGAAAGCTATTTATCTTCCTTATCCTATGGCATTTCCTATGAAATATGTCCTGGATAAGGAGGCTTTAGCACCTGGAGATTTAGAAAGGATAATTTCGGTTTGTAAGTACAATGCAATAGAACCTGAGATGGAAGAAAAAATATTAGAACTAGAGGTAGGAGCAATTATATGGGCTACAGGCTGGCAACTTTATGATGCAACAAAATTAGATAATCTTGGTTATGGGAAATTTTCTAATGTAATTACTAATATGCAAATGGAAAGAATGGCGTCCCCTTGGGGACCAACAGGAGGACAAATTTTAAGACCTTCTGACCAAACGGTTCCTAAAAGAGTAGCCTTTGTCCAATGCGCGGGTTCAAGAGACGAAAATCATCTTCCTTATTGTTCTTATATTTGTTGTTTAGCTAGTTTGAAACATAGTTTATATCTTGCAGAAAAAAGTTCAGAGACTGAATCTTTGATTTTTTATATAGATATTAGAACTCCTGGAAGATATGAGAAATTTTTGAAAAAAGCTCAAGAAGAAGCTAAAATTACTTTTATAAAAGGTAAAGTAGCTAAAATTGAAGAAGAACCTGAAACGAAAGACCTTATTGTAACAGCTGAAGACACTCTTTTAGGAAAAAAGATTCATGAAAAGGTAAACATGGTAGTTTTAGCTCTTGGGATGCAACCAAGTACAGCTATTTTAAATATTCCTGGTCTTAAAGTAGATGAATATGGATTCGTTACTTCAGAGGAAGGAATTATTGGATGTGGATGTGCTAAAATGCCTCTTGATGTGGTAAGTTCAGTTGAAACTGCAACTGGTGCAGTACTTAAAGCTATTCAGAGTATAATAAGATAATTAAGGAGGTTTAAAATGGAAAAGATAGGAGTATTTATATGTACTTCTTGTGATATTGGAAAAAGATTAGATATAGAGCAACTTGAGAGTGTCGCTAAAGAGCAAGGAGCAATTTCAGTTTATAGTAAAGAATTTTTATGCTCTTCAGAAGGTAAGGAATTTATAAATTCTAAAATTGCAGAAGAGGGGCTTGATGCTGTTTCCATATGTGCATGTTCTTCAAGGGTAAATTATGATGTTTTTAATTTTGGAAAAGTTGTAGTAGACAGAGTAAGCTTAAGAGAGGGGGTTGTTTGGAGTAGATTTCCAATAGGAGAGGGTGGAGAAATTTTAGACGACTCAACGGAATATGTAAGTGGAGTTTCTTTTAAAGATGAACTTATGGCTTTAGCTAAAGACTATATTAGGATGAGTGTAGCTAAACTTCAAATTTACAAAATTCCAGTTCCTTTTAAGCCGGAGGAAGAAATTTCAAAAACTGTTTTAGTTATTGGTGGAGGAGTTGCAGGACTTACAGCAGCTTTGGAAGTAGCTAAAGCTGGATATCCTGCTATTATTGTAGAAAAAGAAAAAGAATTAGGTGGTTTTGTAAAAAAAATGAAAGCTCACTGTGAAGTTAAGCCACCTTATAAAAATTTAGTTTCTCCTGTAGTGGAAGACCTCATAAGTGAGGTAGAGAAAAATAAAAGAATTAAGGTATATACTTCAGCTCAGATTGTCAAAATTTCTGGAGGTCCAGGGATTTTTAAAGTTCTTATAAATCAAGGTGGAAAAGAGTTAGAAGGAAAGGTAGGAGCTATAGTTTTAGCAGTAGGGTTTAAACCCTATGATGCTTCTAATTTGTCTGATTTAGGATATGGGGTAATAAAAAATGTAGTAACTAATGTAGAATTTGAAAAAATGGCTAAAGAAGGAAAATTTGTTAGACCTTCGGATGGAACTCCAATTAAAAGTGTACTTTTTATTCAGTGTGCAGGACAAAGAGACGAATCTTATCTTCCTTATTGTTCTAGTTTTTGTTGTTTAGCTTCTTTAAAACAGGCTAAGTATTTAAGAGAAGCAGATCCCGAAGCTAAAGCTTACATTATTTATGAGTATATGAGAACTATGGGAATTTATGAAAACTTCTATAAGTCCTTACAAGATGACCCTGGAGTGTTTTTAACTAAAGGAAAGGTAGTTAGTGTTTCTGAGGGACAAGAAGGTAAAGTTAGAGTGGAAGTAGATGAAACTCTTTTGGGAGAAAAAATTGTATTAGAAGTAGATGTTGTAGTTTTAGCAACAGGAATGGTTCCAGTAACTGCTGAGGAGCCAGTTTTGAATTTAGAGTATAGACAAGGACCAGCTTTACCTGAATTAGAACTTTTTTATGGATATGCTGATTCTAACTATATTTGTTTTCCCTATGAAAGTAGAAGAACAGGTATTTATGCAGCAGGAGCAGTTCATCAACCTATGACGATAGGTCAGGCCATAGAAGATGCCCGGGGTGCTGCACTTAAGGCTATTCAGTGTATTACTGCAGTTGAGGCAGGACATGCAGTTCATCCAAGAACTTGGGATTTTGCTTACCCGGAATTTGACCTAAAGATGTGTACTCAGTGTAAAAGATGTACTGAAGAGTGTCCTTTTGGAGCCTTAAATGAAGATGAAAAAGCCTTTCCTATTCCTTTTACCACCAGATGTAGAAGATGTGGCACTTGTTTTGGAGCTTGTCCACAGAGAATTATAAATTTCAAAGATTATTCTATTGATATGGTTTCCAACATGGTTAAAGCTACAGAGATGCCTGAACAAGGATATGAACTTTATAGGTTCATGGCTTTTGTATGCGAAAACGATGCTTTACCAGCTTTAGATATGATAGCCTATCAAAGAAAGAACCTTCCAGTTGCCTTTAGGATTATTCCTGTTAGATGTTTAGGAGCTGTAAATGTAGCTTTTGTTAAAGATGCTATGAGTAAAGGTTATGATGGAATTTTAATGATAGGTTGTAAGTATGGAGAGAACTATCAGTGCCATTTTATTAAGGGAAGTGAAATTGCAAATAGAAGAATGGAAAATGTAGCAGAAACTTTACAGCAGTTAGCTTTGGAGTCTGAAAGAGTAACTATGTTAATTACAGCTATAGATGAAATTGACCACATAGTTGAAAAGATGAAAGAATTTGCAGAAACTATAAAAGGATATGGGGAAAATCCATTTAAAGGATGGTAAGGAGGAAGACCTATGGCAAATGAAGTGATTAAAATTGATGCAGATTTATCAGCTATTAAAGAAATTCAATCTGTGGGAGGAGATACTTTAAAAAAGTGTTATCAATGTGCTACTTGTGCAACAGTATGTCCCCTTTCTCCTGACGAAGCTCCTTTTCCAAGGAAGCAGATGATTTTAGCTCAATGGGGATTTAAAGAAAAATTACTTAAAGACCCTACAGTTTGGCTTTGTCACCAATGTGGAGATTGCAATAAGTACTGTCCACGCGATGCTAAACCTGGAGATGTAATGGCGGCTTTAAGACTTTTGGTAATAAGAGAAGTGATGCCCTTTAAAATTTTATATTCTCTTTGTAATAATCTTTGGGGACTTCCGATTTTAGCCTTAATAGGATTATTTTTTATTCTTTTTTGGACAGTACTTTTGTTTGGAGGAGTTCCTAATTTTGCAGACCCCAATTCTTTTCCTTATGGAGGAGGACATTATAAAATTTGGTTTTTAGATTTGCCAGCTCGAGTTCTTATGATTGACATAATTTTTGTTCCTCTGGCAATTTTTATAGCAGTGGTCTTACTTGCTGGAGTGAGTAAGCTTTGGAATAATTACATAGAAACCTTTAACATTCTTCCTGCCTATCGATATAGATGGTGGCAAATCTTAAGAATGTACTTCTGGCCAGCTATTAAAGAAATTCTTCTTCATCAAAGATTTGAAAAGTGTAATATAAATAATTGGAGAACCGTTCCTCATCAGATGCTTCTTTATGCCTTTATTATTCTAGCTATCACTACAGCCATTGTGTTCTTTTTAGCAGATATTTTAGGATTTCATACTCCTTGGAATCCTCTTACTCATCCAGTAAAGTGGTTAGGTAACATTGGAGGTATTCTTCTTATTTATGGAAGTCTTCGTATAATTGCAGGGAGAACTAGAGCTTCTATAGAAAATTATTTAAAAAATAGTTATCCTGACCTCTTTTTAATGTATTTGATTTTAGTGGTAGGAATAACTGGATTTGGAATAGTAGTTTGTAGGTCTGTTGAATTTTTAAATTTTCTTACTTCTTTCTTTTATATAGCCCACTTAGTAGCTGTGTTTATTTTATTTATTAGCGCTGGATATTCTAAATTTGCTCACTTAGCTTTTAGGACTACTGCTGTAGTTTTTGACCTTTATTACAAAGATGTTTTGAAAAAGGAAGGTTTTTAAAATCTATTAAAAAGAAGTTTTAAAGATAGAATTTAATTTCTTATTAGAAGAATTTTGTTCTGATAAAAATTGTTTTAAAAATTTAAAATTATTTTTCAAATTAGAATTTAAAAGGCTAAGGTGAGGAGGTAAAATAATGAAGATAAGTTTAGTGGGAGATTTTCCAAAAACTAAAAGTTTTAATTATTTATTAGGAATTTCTATATTAATTTTCTTGTTATCTTTAGGATTTGGTTTGCACGGTATTTATACAGGTTATAGACATGTTTATGGAGTAACAAGAGAAATTCCCTGGGGAATTTTAATTTCAGGTTATGTATTTTTTGTAGTAACTTCTACTGGACTTTGTATAGTTTCCTCTATAGGTCATGTATTTGGAGTAAAATCCTTTATTCCCATAGCTAAAAGATCTGTATATCTCTCTGTTATAACTTTACTTGCTGGTTTTTTAGTTATTTTTTTTGATTTAGAAAATCCTTTTAGAATGGCTATTTGGAATATATTTTCTCCTAACTTAACTTCTAATATATGGTGGATGGGAACTTTTTATGGAGTTTATTTATTTTTTATGAGTTTAGAATTTTTATTTTTACTAACAGAAAAGCATAAATATGCAAAAGTATCTGGCTTTTTAGGATTAATTTCAGGAGTTGCTGCCCATAGCAATTTAGGTGCTGTTTTTGGAATGCTTCATAGTAGGGAGTTTTGGTACGGACCTTACATGCCTATTTATTTCATAGCTTCTGCAGTAGCCTCAGGTTGTACTGCTATTATATTTTTTACTTATTTAGGATATAAAGTTGCTAATAAAAAGATAGAGGAATCTATGGAGTTAGCTTTGCGATCAGTAGCTAAGCTGTGGGCTCTTATTTTAGCTATTCTTATGTTTTTTACTGCTTGGAAGTTAATTACAAGTTTTGTAGGCGGAGAAGGAAAAATTTTAGTGGTTAAAGAGATGATTTCAGGAAAATATGCCTTTAACTTCTGGTTTTTTGAAGTGATTTTAGGTATGTTGGTTCCTTTTTTTATATTGTTAATTTCGAAATTTAAAAATTTAACTTATATGTTTATAGCTTCTATATTAGCTTTTATTGGAATTTATTTTATGAGAGTTGATTTAGTAGTCTTAGGTCAAATAGTTTCTCACTATTTTGAACTTAGGGTTACCGATTTTCCTATACTTTTTTCTTATACACCAAGTTTACATGAAGTTATTATTGTAATTGGAGCTATTGCTTTTTCTATATTAACATTTCTAATAGGAGAAGGTATTTTTAAAGGTCACAAAATGGAAAATCATTAAATTTAGGGGGAATAAAATATGTTTAAAAAATGGTGTAGTTGGCTTAAAGATTTAAAAAATGAGAATATAAAAGAAATTCCTGATGAAGAAAGAAGAGAGTTTTTAAAGATAGGTTTGATTATTACAGGAATTTTTGCAGGTGGTAGTTTACTAAGTGTAGTTTCAACTATTTCAGAGGGACTTGCGACCCCTCAAGAGTTAAAAGAGAGCTATCCTTACAAACCACATTACAGCATGGTCTTGAAAATAGACTTATGTATTGACTGTGAAAGATGCATAGAAGCTTGTGCGATCACTAATAATGTACCTAATTATGGGTGGAGAACTATGATACTTGAAAGATACGTTCCCGAAGCTACTGACCAAAAAAGACTTTTTGTACCTATTTTATGTAATCATTGTAATCGTCCTCCTTGTGTAATAGCTTGTCCTACTAAAGCTACTATTAAAGATCCTACAACAGGGATTGTCAAAATGGTTTCTCATAAGTGTATAGGATGTAAAACTTGTATGGTTGCTTGTCCATATAATGCAAGATATTTTAATGATGAAAAACATGCTGTAGATAAGTGTGACTTTTGTTGGGAAAGTAGACTTTCTAAAGGTATGACTACCACAGCTTGTGCTGAAGCTTGTCCTGCAGGTGTAAGAGTTTTTGGAGATCTCTCAGATCCAGGAAGTGAAGTTTATCGTTTAGTTCATCAATTAGGTAAGCCTGTATGGGTTTTAAAACCAGAGACAGGAGCAAAACCTAATGTCTTTTATACCATAAGCTAAAAAGGAGGTTTTTGGAATGAAAAGAGTTTTAAAATTTCTTGGTTTATTATTAGGATTTTTTTTGGGATTGGTAAGTTTAGCCTATCTACAAGAGAGATCTGAGGAAGGATTAGTTATTCCTAATGAAGATATAGGAGCTCCAGAAATAGTTTATAATAAACCAGTTAAAGGGGTTCTTTTTAGTCACAAGTATCATGTAGGTGAATTAGGAATGAGCTGCGAGAGCTGTCATCCCAAACTTTTTGAAATGCAGGCACTTAAGTCTCAAGAAAATCCTGATTTCAATATGAAATCTCTTTATCAAGGGAAATACTGTGGAGCTTGTCACGATGGGAAAATGGCTTTTGCTTCTAATACTAAATGTGCTAATTGTCATATAGGAGTAAAAGGATTAAAAAGACTAGAAAAAGAAGTGAAAAAGATCGAGAAAAAATAAAGGTTTAAAAGAATTTACTTTTTTTTAACCTTCCATTCGGTGATTAAAAAGTTGTCTAATACGAAATAGTTTTTGATTTCTAGATAAAGAAGTTTTTTTAGACTTTTAAAACCTTCTCCTCCTACAAAAGTAGGTACATTTTCTCCTCCTACTACTACTGGTAGATGAATAATTCGAATTTCGTCTACATACCCTTTTTTAGTTAGTTCCCAGTTAATAGAAGACCCTCCCTCTACCATAAGGGTTTTAATACCTTTTTCATAAAGAAGTGGAAGAAGTAACTCAAACTCCACTAATTCTTCCCCTACTACTAAAACTTCAATACCAAGAGCTTTAATTTTTTTAATTCTTTCCTGAGGTGCTCTTTTAGTAGAAACTACGATAGTAGGAGCTTCTTTAGAGAGAACAGAGGCATTTAAAGGAATGTTAGCAGTAGAACAAGGTATAATTCTTATCGGGTTTTTTCCAGGTACATATCTTACTGTAAGGCTTGGATCATCAGTTCTTACAGTTTCACATCCTACCATGATACCGTCTACCTGAGCTCTTATACTGTGAAGATATTTATATACATTTTCAGTCATTAGACTCATAAGTTCTTTACTGGAGGCACCTCTATAAAGAGTAAGTTTACCATCTAAGGTAACTTCTGAAACTATTAAAATATAAGGTCTATTCATCTTGAATCTTTCCAAAATGTTTATAAAGATAAAAGATTCTAACTAAGAGAGAAAGAAAAGTTCCGAAAGTAATAAACTTTATTCCAAAAGAAAGTCCTGCAGGAGTTTCTAGTTTTTCCATTAAAGTAAAAAAAATTAAAGAAATGTGAGTTTCTGGTCTTCCAAAAAATCCTACATTTTCTAAAGGATCAATTATTTTACCTTTTATCTTTTCTTTATACCCTATTTCTGAATAAACTACTGGTTTTATAAAGGAATGAAGAAGAGAAAGAGTTACAGCTAAAGTTGCTACAAAAGGACCTGCATAGAGGTATCCTATAGTTCCTAATATTAATCCATCTACCCATTTATCTGCGATCCAATCAAAGATAGCTCCGAACTTAGTAGTTTTTTCAGCCAAACGAGCTACTAAACCATCTGCTAAATCTAAAAGACCAGAAATAATAAGAAATAAACTGGCTGTTAAAAGATTGTCATAATAATAAAATAAAGCAGCTATAGTTCCAGCTAAGAAAGACAGAAAAGTAATTATATTAGGTGGAAAGTGAAGTTTATATAAAAAAAATCCCACAGGATAATAAAACTTTTGAAGATAATTTTTTCTTTGAGAAAGATTCATTTTTTAAACTAACATCCTTCTATTTTCTTTTTCTGGAGAGAAGACTTAGAAACTGTTTCAAAGGCTTTTATTATCTCTTCGTCTTTTAAGTTTTTATGCAAATTTTTGTGAGAAGAAATATTTTTTAAGTATTTAGCTAGCTCTTGTCCAGAGGTAACTTTAGAATTTTTAATAGAAACTGTCAATTTTTCTAAAGTTTCATGACATTTTAAACAAGAAAGTGTAGCCGAAACTTTTTCTCCAGATTTTTCTACTGCGGTTTGAGTTTGATTAACTATTTTTTTAACAGGTTGTTCTATAGGTTGTTTTAGAGTTTGATTAAGAGTTTGAGTTTGGTTAGTAATCTTTTCAGCAGTTTGATTTACAGTTTGATTAACTAATTGTCCTACAGTTTGATTAGTTAGTGTCGCTTTTTCTTCTTTTTTACACCCTGTGCCTAAATTTAAAAAAATAAATAAACTAATAATTGCTGGAAAAAATTTTCTTCCCATGAATTCCTCCTAAAATTTATTTTCTTTTTTAATTTAAAATTAACACAAAATTTTTTTTTGCCAATTTAAAAAATTAAACATCAGCTCAAATTTGTTTTTAAAAATTTAATAAAGTACTTCTGGAAAAGGTTGAAGGTATTTTTGAGATAAGAGATAATTATCTTCAAAACGAAAAGCAAGATTCTTAAAGACTGATAGAAGAGTTTCAAGCCTTATTTGATTTCTTTTAAACTTTTTAAGAAGGTTAAGGATATATCTTTTTTCCTTAGAATTTAATTTTCTTGTGAAGTAATTGGCTAGGTAATAAAGAGTATTTAAGTGTTGAATTTTAGAAGGTTTTTTAGATATAGCCTTTTTAAAAAGAGACTCGTATAAAAGTAGCTTTTCTTTGAGATCAAGGTCTTTTTTTACTACCAAATGTTCAAGTTTTTTAAAAAGTTCTTTATTATAAGTTTTTAGCAGAAATTTATAGGAATTATGAAAAGATACTAGTTTTGAAGGAGAAGCGTTTTTCAAAAAATTTTTCCATTCTGCTAGAGAAAATATTCTTACTAAAAAGTGATGATATATTTCAGGATTTTTTAATCTTTCCTCATCTTCTAAAGGTAATTCAGGAAAATTTAGTTTGATACTTTCTGCTAATAGACCATCTGTTTTTCCAATTATTACTCCATTGTAGTAAAGTTTGGTTGAACCTACTCCACAGGAAGGAGACCTACTTTTTAAAATAGCTCCTTCTACTTTTTCTAATATTGGTTTAAGTTGGTTTATAAATTCTAAAAACTTTACAGTTAGGTCTTTTCCAGTTTCAACCTGAAAAAATTTTTTCCTATTTTTTTCTTTAATAAGAATTATTTTAGAACGAGGTATTCCAAGTCCTATCTCAACTTCTGGACATACATACACTGGGTCAATAAAGGGTTTAAGCTTTTCAACCACTTTATCCAAAACAGAGCTTCCATTGTATCTAACTGGTTCATTAAAACATCTACTTAGTAGAATTTTAGGCTTAATCATCACTTTTAAATTATAAAGCTTTGCTATAAAAGTGACAAGCTTCTTATTGAAAAAAGAAAAATGCATTTTATTTTTTAACAAAAAATATGGAAAAAAAACTTTATTATTCTTTAAGTGAATTTTTAAAAGAAAAATTTGGAGAAAAAGTAAGAAAAATACCTTTAGATGCAGGACTTATTTGTCCTAACAGAGACGGAACTAAAGGATATGGAGGTTGTATTTACTGTAATCCAAGAGGTTCAGGAACAGGACTGTTTTTTAAAGGAATACCTTTAGAAAAGCAGCTTGCTTTATTTTTAGAAAATTATAAAAAAAAGGGATTTAAAAAGTTCATAGCTTATTTTCAGTCTTTTAGCAATACTTATGGCTCTCCTGAGGTTTTGGACAAAATATATAGTGTAGTTCTTTTGGATACTTCTATTGTAGGAATAGCTATTGGTACTCGTCCCGACTGTATAAATGAAGAAGTTATTGAAGTAATAAAAAAATATCAAAAAATGGGTTATTATGTGTGGATAGAACTTGGGCTTCAAAGTAAACACAATCAGACTCTTAAATTTATTAATAGAGGACATACCTTTGAAGATTTTGTGAAAGCTTACGAAATTCTTAAAAAAAATGATTTTCCAGTGGTAGTTCATGTAATTTTTGGACTTCCGGGAGAAACAAAAAAAATGATGCTAGAAACTACAAGTGCACTTTCAGAACTTCGGGTTGATGGAGTTAAGTTTCACTCTTTATATATAATAAAAGGCTCAAAAATGGATGAACTTTATCAAGAAGGCAAGTATGAACCTTTAGAAATGGAAGATTATGCTTATTTAGTTGCTAGGTCTATCACTTTACTTCCTCCTCAAACGGTTATTCACAGATTAACCTCTGAGGCACGATTAGAAGAGATCTCTGGGCCACCATGGGCTTCAACTAAACACAAAGTTATAAATAAAATAAAAGAGATTCTTTTGAAAAACCACTGGTATCAGGGAAAATTTTATAAAAATTTTAACAAATTTTAACGAGAAATAAAGAAAAGTTTATTTATTAGTATAAAAATAATAAGAAGAGCAATACCTAATCCAATAGAGCCCCATGTCAATTTACTTTCTACAGGTAACCAAGGCTCATGTTGCATTTTTTTTAATTCGTCTATCAGTTTAACCTCTTCTTTTTTTTCCAAAATTTTATCCCCCCTTAAAAAAGGATGTTTATTTTGTTTTAATTTTAATTTTTAACTTTTAAACTTTTAATCTACAATAACAGGTGGTTTTGTTCCAGCAAAGAAAATGTAACTAATTATTAAACCAATCCAAATAATGAAGCCAAAAAGACAAAGGAAATAAACTATAGCTAATTTACCTATACCTTCTTCCCAAAGTTTTTTAAAATTAGAAACTATACCAATTGTGAAAAAAGTAAAAAGAAACATTAATTTCCTTAAATTATCAAGTCCGGAAGTTGCAACTTTGGTTTTGTTTATTATATTTTCTGAATTTTTAAGGCTTTCTTTGATCTGAGTTATTTTTTGTTTATTTTGTTGAATTTGTTGAAGAATTTGAGATTTAACATACTCCTCTGGAGTTGCTTCTAACTGTTTTTCCAATTTGGTTATTTCTTTTTCTAAGTTTTTTATTTCATGTTTAGCAAGGTCAAGCCTTGGAGCGTGAGGAGCTGAGATTATAAGAAAAACTGCAAATCCAATAGCATAAGGTAAAACGAATTTAGGAAATCTTTTCCAAATTTCTTTTCCACTGACTTTTTCTCCAGGTTTTCTTTCAATATAGGCACACCACACATAAGCTAGAATAAAAGCCCACACACTTATAAAGACATCTATAAAAAGTTTAGTTGTGGCGGCTGTCATCATAATCCATCCTGGTTCATATTTTATACCTGCTTCAGCTTCTGCTTTTCCTCTAATAAGTGCATCAACAATAGCTCCGGCAGCAAAAGCTGCTCCATCTGTTTTAACGGTAAGTCCCATCCAAGCACCAGCTACCATAGGCTCTTTCCAAAGAAAGTGCTGAGCAAGAAAAGGTAAAATGACTAATTCAATTACTGCAAAAATTACCACTAAAGAAGAAACCATAATAGGAACTACTGGTCTAGCTTTAATAGCTCCTCCAGTAGCAATAGCAGCCGAAACTCCACAAATAGAAATTCCTGAAGCCAAAGGAGCTGACCATTCTTTACTAAAGTGGAACCATTTTCGAGCAATATAATAAGTTAAAGCCCAGAAAATAAGATAGGCAACTACAATAGCACAGAAACCAGAAAAAAAGATAGTAGAAGCTAATCCCAGAGCAGAAGCAGATTTTAAACCTAACACAGCTCCCATTAAACCTATAGCTGTTTTAACATAAAATTCAGGTAAAGTGGCATCTTTTATAAGATTTGAAAAACTTTTAAAAAAGTTTCCTAAAATTAAGCCTAAAATTAAAGCAAAGATATAACCTCCTTCACCCGTTAATTTTAAAGCCCAAGAGATATTATACTTAGCAGGATCTGTAGCAGCAAAATAAGCATAATGTCCTACAAACCAACAAAAATAACTTAACCAAAAAATAAAAAAGAATCCCACGCTAAACTTCCAAAAGTTTATTCCTAAAAGAGTTACACCTATCCCAAAAAATAGATTTAAAAATAAATAAGTCAATAAAAGAGAAAGAATCGGATTTAAATTTTGATAAGCTTTGCCTAAAGGTTTTAAACTGTCTTTTAAGTTTACCCATTCTTCAGTTTTTACAGACCAACCCAAAGGGTCTATTCCTAAGTAGGCTATTAAAGAAAAAACTATTAAAATAATAGCTAACCAAAAAGCTAACCAATCTTCGTTTAACTTTTCTTTTTTAGCTTTTTCCATAAACTCTCCTCCTGCGTTTTTAAAACTACTTTGGAGTTGTTATTTAAAATATTATTTAAAACTAACATTAATTTCAGTCAAGATAAACTTAACTAAACTCTTATAAAAAATTTTAAGAATTTCGAGCTTGATAATTTTTAACTTGAAGTAGGGAATAACTATATTAAAATTTTTGAAAGATTTAAATTAGATGTTTCAAGATGAAAGGTATAAAAATATTAATTTTTTTAATATTAATTTTTTTTTTAGGATTAGCAACTTATATATATTTTTTAAAATATAGAAAAATTCATAAGGGAGTTTTAATTTTTCATGGAAGAGTTGAAGGTCGTGAAGTTTCGATAGCTTCTAAAATTCACGGAAGAGTTCTTAAACTTTATAAAGAAGAAAGCGAGAAAGTAAAAAAGGGAGAACTTCTTGCTGAACTTTTTCCAGAGGAGTTTGAAGCAAAATATAAAAGTATAAAAGAAGAGGTAGAAGCAGCCTATCAAAATAAGCTTATGGCAGAAAGTTATCTTATTAAAGCAAAAGCTAATTTAGAACAATCTGAAAGAGATTTAGAAAGATATAAAAAGCTCTTTGAAGAAGGAGTCGTTTCTAAAAGAGATTTAGAAATGGCTGAACTTAATTACCGTTCAGCCTTAGCAGATTTTAAAACTAACAGTAAATTTGTAGAGTACGCTAAGGCTAAGTATAAGTCTGCTAAAGAAAGATTAAAAGAAGTGGAAGTAATTTATAAAGAAACTAAGATATATTCCCTCTTAGATGGAGTAATTCTTTCCAAACCTGTTGAAGAGGGAGAAGTAGTAAATTCAGGACAAACTCTTTATACTATTGTTAATCTTCAAAAACTTTATGTAAAAATTTATATTCCAGAACCTCATCTTGGTAAAGTAAAACTTGGGGCTCCTGCAAGAATTTATGTAGATGCTTATAAAGATAAATTTTTTGAAGGAAAGGTTACCAGAATTTATGAACAAGCTGAGTTTACTCCTAAAAATGTAGAAACGAGAGAAGAAAGAGTAGATCTTGTATTTGGGGCAGAAGTCTCGGTAGAAAATTTAGAAGAACTTTTAAAGCCTGGGATGCCTGCAGATGTAGTGATAAAAATTGACCCACAAGCAGAATGGATAAGACCCTAGATCATCTTGTCATCAAGGTTGAAAACCTTTCTAAATTTTACGGAAATTTTGAGGCAGTAAAAAATATATCTTTTGAAGTCAAAAAAGGAGAAGTTTTTGGCCTTATAGGTCCAGATGGTGCTGGAAAAACCTCAGTTATTCAAATTCTGGCGGGGGTAGCCTCTTTAAGTTCAGGAGAGGCTTTTATAAATGGATTAAGAGTAAGCAAAGAAACCGAAAAAATAAAAGAAATTATAGGTTACATGCCTCAAGGCTTGGGAGTGAATCTTTATGACAATTTAACTGTGGAAGAAAACATAAACTTTTTTAAAGCTTTAAGACTGATTCCTCAACATCTTTTTAAAAAAAATAGAGAACTTCTTTTAGAAATAACTAAACTTAGCCCATTTTTAAAAAGACCTGTTAAAACACTTTCCGGAGGAATGAGACAAAAACTTGCTTTAGTTTGTACTCTTTTACATCTTCCAGATATTCTTCTTCTTGATGAACCTACAACTGGGGTTGACCCTATTTCAAGGCAAGATTTCTGGAAAATAATTTATAACTTGGTAAAGGAAAGAGAAATAACAGTTTTGCTTACCACTTCTTATATGGATGAAGCAGAAAGGTGTCATAAAATAGCTTTGATGCATGAAGGAAAAATACTTTTAGAAGATTATCCTGAAAAAGTTTCTAACTTAGAAGAAGTTTTCATTGAAAGGATAGGTGGTAAAAGGTGGGAAGAAAAAAGGTTAAAAACTCCACTTTTTGGAGGGGTAGAAGAGTCTTTGGTAATTTGCAAAGAGGTAAGTAAATTTTTTGGAAACTTTATAGCGGTAGATAAAGTTAATTTAGAAGTTAAAAAAGGAGAAATTCTGGGGCTGCTTGGCCCAAATGGAGCTGGAAAAACCACTTTAATAAAGATGATGTGTGGACTTCTTGAGCCTTCAGAGGGTAAAATCTACGTTTATCGCTACGAAGTTCATCGGGAAAGGGCTAAAATTTGGGAAATTATCGGTTACATGTCTCAAAAATTTTCACTTTATAGAGATTTGACGGTTGCTGAAAATATAAAACTTTATGCAGGTCTTTACAAAGTAAAAAACTTTAATCCGAAGGAGCTTATAGAACTTCTTGAACTTGAAGAGTTTGAAAACCGTTGGGTTAAGGACCTTCCTTTTGGAATAAGACAGCGGGTAGCTCTAGCTTGCGCACTTTTACATAATCCTAAAGTGGTTTTTTTAGATGAACCTACTTCAGGGGTTGATCCTGTTGCCAGAAAAATTTTCTGGGAAATTATTTACGAAATTTCTCGAAAGAAAGGAATTACCGTTATTGTTTCTACCCACTATATGGATGAAGCTGAAAACTGCGACCGAATCGCTTTTATGAATAGAGGAAAAATTATTGCTCTTGGAACTCCTGAAGAAATTAAGAAGAATTCTGAAAAAATTTCTGGATTCCTTATAGAAATAAAAACTTCTGAGTATAAAAAAGCTTTTGACCTTCTTTTACCAAATTTTACTGAAATTTCTGTTTATGGAAAAAGAATTTTTGTAAGGACTTTCAATCTAAAAGATACTGAAAATCAAATTAAAACCCTTTTTGATACTTATAAGTTACCTTTAGAGGAAGTAAGAAACATTCCAGTACCTTTACAAGAGGCTTTTGTAGATTTCATTAAAAGAAGTGAAAAAGATGTTTTTTGAGAGATTCATAGGAATTGTTCAAAAGGAATTTACTGAACTTTTAAGAGATAAGCTTTATCTTACTTTTATTTTTGTAGTTCCGACAATGGTTATGATTCTTCTCGGGTATGGACTTAACTTAGATGTTAAAAATATTCCTCTTGCTTTTTTAGATTATGACCGAAGTAAACTTAGTAGGGAATATATAGATGCGTTTATAAACTCAGAATATTTTAAGTTTTATCGCTTAGTTGAAAACTATGAGGAGGCAGAAAAACTTGTGAGATTAGGGAAAATTAGAGCATTAATTGTTATTCCAGAAGATTTTTCGCAAAAACTTTACAAGGGCCAAAAAACAGAAGTTCAAATCCTAATTGACGGAACCTATCCAAGTAGAGCCGAGGTAATAAAAGGATATTTAGAAACAATAAATACTCTTTTTAATCAAAAGTTTGCAGCTTTGAAGCCGCCTATCGAAGTTGAGCTTAGAGCTTGGTACAATCCCGGGCTTGAAAGTAAGAACTTTATCATGCCAGGAATGCTTGTTACTACTCTTTGCTTTTATCCTGTTCTTCTTGGATGTCTCGTAATTGTAAGAGAAAAAGAGCTGGGAAGTATTTTTAATTTTTACTCTTCCCCTGTAAAATCTTGGGAAATCGTTTTTGCTAAAGCTTTTCCTTACATTACGGTTTCTTTTTTTACCTATTTAATTCTCTTTTTTATTACGGTAGTAATTTTTAAAACCAAGTTTACAGGAAATTTTTTAGTTTTATCTTTAGCAAGTTTTTTTTACATTTCTTGTACAGTTGGGCTTGGCATTTTAATTTCTACTTTTACTAAAACTCAAATTACTGCTATGCTTATAGCTTTTATAACTACGGTTATTCCTTCTTATATTTATTCTGGATTTCTTTATCCGGTAAGTAGTATGGAAATAAGTGGACAAATTATAAGTAAATTTATTCCAGCAACTTACTTTTTGGGAGTAGTAAGAGGTATTTATTTAAAAGAAGCTAGTTTAAGCTTTTATGGTAAAGACCTTTTAAGTCTTGTAATTTATACTTTAACAGTCTACTTTCTTTCCATTTTAAAACTTGTAAAAAGGATTTCTTAAGCTTTGAAATTTTTAGCTTTGCTTAAAAAAGAATGTTTACAACTTTTAAGAGATAAGGTTTTAGTAGTAGTTTTGTTTTATGCTTTTACGGTAGTAGTCTATACCGGAGGCAAAGGCGTTTCACTAGAAGTTAGAAATTTTCCTACCATAATTCAAGACCAGAGTAAATCTCCTAAAAGTAGAGAGCTTATAAGTAGATTCAGAAGCCCTTACTTTAAAATTATGGGCTATGTTGAAAGTGAAAAAGAGATTGAAAGATGGTTTCAAGAGGGAAAGGCTTATATGGTGATAGTTATACCACCTGACTTTGAAAGAAAAATAGGAGAGGGTAGGGCAAAAATTCAAGTAATTATAGATGGAACTATCTCACTTACAGCCACTATGGCAATTTCTTATGTAGCTAAAATTACCAATGAATATACAGTAGAGTGTTTACCTTACCTAAACTTAAAGGAAAAGCCTTTTGTTGAAGACCGGGTGAGAATTCTTTTTAATCCTAATAACTTAAGTTCCTGGTTTATGAGTCTCTTAGAGCTTTTTAACATGATAACCATGATATCTATTCTTATAACTTCAGCTGCTTTAATAAGAGAAAAGGAATACGGTACAATTGAACAACTTCTTGTAACTCCGGTTAAAAGTTGGGAAATTTTTCTTGCTAAGATTATTCCTACTTTGGTAGTTATAAGTTCTCTTTCACTTTTTAGCCTTTTTTTAATGGTAAAAGGAGTTTTTAAAGTGCCTATTCGTGGAAATGTCATGCTTTTTTTCTTAGTTACAGCTCTTTATGTTTTTACAGTAGCTTCAGTGGGAATTACCATAGCTACCCTAGTTCAGACTCTTTCTCAGGCTATGATGGTTATAATGGTAATTTTAGTTCCGATGCTTATGATTTCAGGTGCCTGGAGTCCACCCGAGGCTATGCACCCTTTGATAAAATATTTAAGCTTACTTTCTCCCATGAGATATTATCTAAATTTTGGTTACGGAGTTTTGCTTAAAGGAAACGGAATTGAATATGTATGGAAGGATATACTGGGTATTGCAGTGCTTGGTTTTTCACTTTTTGTTCTTTCAGCTCTCAGATTTAAAAAGAGTTTTGGAAAGTAAAAGATTTTTCTTGTAATATTGTTTTTTAAAAAAACTATGTTATTTGTTAAATAAGTAATTCAAAAATATAAAAATCATGAAAGTTATTTTCATAATACTTAAGTCAAAAAGTTTTTTCCAATATCTTAAAAAATTTTTATTGATTTTTGTAATATTTTTAATTTCCTTTCTAAGTAAAGAAGCTACTATTGGAACAAGTGGGATGAGTGACTATTGTTATGCTCCTCCAATGGTCGGAACAGCATTACCCCCTAATGTTTTACTGATAATAGATGTTAGTGGTTCCATGGGATGGTGTGCTTATAATCCTAAAAATAATAAAGAAGAGTGTTGTAATAACAGCGTGGGGTGTGGGTGGAATTACAGAGGAAATGAGGAAGGATATTTTGAGCCTGATAAAATTTATGAATATCGTACAATTACTGTAGGTTCAAGTAGAGATGTAGGAGCATGGATAAAATCAAATAGTACTAGTAGTACAACTTGTCCTGCATATCCTGGAGGAATCAACACTAATAACCGATATAAAGGTAGTTGTCTTAATTTTCACTATATGAGAAGAATAGACCTTGTGAGATGGGCTTTAACTGGAGGAACTTTAGATAGTTGTAATACAGGAGTAAATGTAAATAATCCTCAGTTTAATAGATGTAATCCTATGGCTTTTGGAAGACCTGGAGACCAGACCTCTTGTAATGCCACGGGTTGTTTACTTAAAACTTATAAAAATGTAAGAGTTTTTGCCTCTTGGGATAGAATTAATGGCACTCAAGGAGGATTACTTTTTCAATTTAAAAGTTTGAGTCCCCAACCTCGTATCGGGCTTATGGAATATTCTGACAGAAGTAATAGGCCTTCAGATTTTATTAGACAAAGCCTGGTTTATATTGGAGACTTTGTTGCTTCTGCTAATTATGATGCTGTCAATCCTTATAAAAATGTAATTACTTCTATTAATGCTGAAGATCCTTACGGAGGTACTCCTACAGGTCCTGTCTTGTGGGATGCTTACAATTATTTTGCTCAGAGGACCCCTCAATATGGAGGATTTCAGCCACAAACAGGACAAGGAGATCAATGGAAAAATTATATGTATCAGTGTGAAGATGCTAATAATGATGGTAATTGTCAAGGAAATGAATTTAAATTCGTATATTGTGCTAAAAATTTTATAATTCTTTTAACTGATGGACAATGGAATACAGGATATAATGCAGCTACAGTATGCACTATAGATCATGGATTTGAAGATCGTTCAGCAGATCCTGTAGTTCCAGCTTATTGGCTACACAAAAGGGGTTTTAACAACACAGCTGCTAATAATACCTATTCTTATGTAGAAGCTATTTATGGAATAGGTCTTTGGTTAGGAGGAACAGGAGAGAGGTCTTTAAAAAATGTAGCCATGTACGGAAGTTTTGATAGGTACAAAAGTTGGCCAGGAAATTTAACTGGATATCCTCAAGCAGTTTGTGGTCCTGTAGACGATTGTTGTACTGGAGTGAATTGTGGAAAAGGTTCTTCTTGTGCTAATCTTCCTCCTTCCTCTCCAGATTGGGACAAAGATGGGGACGATATTCCAGATACTTTTTTTTCAGCTTCAGACGCTAAAGAAATTAAAGATTCTATAATGTCTGCTATTCTTGACATTCTCCGCAGGGCTTCTTCGGGGGCTACTGTAGCAACGCTTTCTCAAAGGGTAGGAAGTGGTGCTATTTTAATTCAACCTTATTTCTTTCCAAGATTTCAATCTACTACAGGGGAAATCTCCTGGATAGGGTCCATTAAAAGTTTTTGGACGGATTTTAAAGCAAGAATAAGAGAAGATTTAAATACTAATAAAATTTTAGACGTCTTAATAGATAAATGGATTCTTTTTGGAACTTCTAATCAGACTTCTGAGGGTACTAAAATTTATAGAATTCTTGATGAAAATACCTGTAGCTATGAAGTTTTAGATATTTTTGATGTTAAACCGCTTTTTGATGCTGGTTGTTTACTTGCTAATAGAAATTATTCTGATAGAACAGTTTATGTGAATTTGAATGGAACTTTAAAAAACTTAACTGACTACAATATAGTAAGTGATTTAACTAACATTTGGAATATAAGTGTTAAAGAAATTTTAGGTCCAAATGTTAGTATAAATAATGCAACTACTGTTTGTATAATAAATTATTTAATGGGTAGTAACTCTACTAATTGTCCAAATGGTAATAGTACTTTTATTAATAGACTAAGAGACATCAATTTATCATCTATATGTTCTATTAACAGTGTAAAAACTTGGAAACTAGGAGATATTGTGTATTCAACCCCAACTATAATTTCTAATCGTCCGCTTAATACTTATCATCTTAAATATGGAGATATAAGTTATCTTCAATATATAAGAAGTGATGAGTATAAAAAAAGAAATGCTTATGTTTTAGTAGGAGCTAATGATGGTATGTTACATGCTTTTAGAATAGGATGGTTAGAATATCCATATAATCCTCCTACTCAGCCTTTAAGATTAATAGATAGCTTAACTAATCCTACTACAAACTTTATAGGTAAAGAAGAATGGGCTTTTATTCCTTTTAATGCGCTTCCTTATCTTGTAGTGTATGGAATGAATGATTATTGTCATATATTTACTGCAGATTATAAAGTGTCAGTATTTGACGCCAAAATAAATGAAGAATGGAAAACTTTACTTTTAGGAGTAATGGGATTTGGAGCAAAAGCTTTGGGGAATTTTAGTTCTTCTATTTATCTTTTGGATTTAACACCTTGGTTAAATGGAACAGATACTAAACCTAGTGTTTTGTGGGAAAGAACTTTGCCTGATAAAACTTTAACTCTTTCTTATTTTCATGTAATTAAAATTCAGGATAAGTGGTATGTGGTTATAGGAAGTGGACCCGAGTATATTAAAGGAGCTGGAGAGGGTATAGAAGTAAAATATCCTTCTCAGGCACCCAAGCTATTTTTCTTTGATCTTGCTAACGGAACTCTAGTCAAAAGTTTAGAAATTCCTGGAGTAAACAATCAAGCTGTAGGAGCTATTCGTCCTGTAGATTATGATAAAGATTACAGCGACGACCTTATATATTTTGGAACTTATAATAAAACTTCTGGTCAACTATTTAGATTGTCTTTTAAAATGTCAAACGGCTCTTATAAATCTGTTGAGAGTTTAACAAATGCTGATATAAAGGTTGCTTTAGAAAATTTTCCAGCAAGACCTATATTTTCTGCTCCTGAGTTAACTATGGATCTTGAAAATAATCTTTGGGTTATCTTTGGGACAGGTGTGTACTTTGGAGATGATAAGACAATTAATTATAATAATTATTTTGTAGGATTTAAAGACATTTGTGCAATTAGTTCTAACATCACTTGTACAAAATGGACTGACTTACAAGATAGAAGTATATATTGTAGAAATTTTAATAACTATAATGCAACAGTTCTTTACAATTCAACAGAAACAACTTGTGAATTTAATCCAGCAACTGGACAAGTAGAATCTATAAATACAGGATTAGTATATGCTTTTTTCTTTTCTAACGTTGATTTAGGATGGTATCACCAACTTGAAAATAATGAAAGGATGTATTCTCAACCTTTAATTATAGCTTCTTTAGTTAACGCTTTAAGCTATATTCCTTCTGATAACCCCTGTGAAATAGGTGGAAATACTTTTTACTGGAATGTATGTTATCTTGAAGGTTGTCCTTGCATAAGTACTAAAGGAGAAAATATTCCTGAGCCTAAAAGATGGTTCGCTAGAGGAGCTCCACCTCTTGGACAGCCTTTTCAGATTGTTTTAACTCAGGACGAAAGAATAACTATTTTGACTCAAACTTCTGAAACAGGACCGAGTTCCCCTGTTTCACCCTTACGTACTCATGGTCTTAAAGGGAGGTTTATTTTTTGGATAGAAAAATGAAAGGATATTCTACTATTGAACTTCTTTTTGTAATAATTATTATAGGTATTCTTTCTTTTATAAGTGTAAGAGAAATTATATCTTATATTCAAGATGCCCGGCTTAAAAAAGCTGTAAATCAATTTATTTCAGACTTAAATTATATTAAAAACCAAGCAATTATTACTGGACGCCCTTGGGGCATAAGAGGATGTGCTGGAACTGGTAAATATAAAATTTTTATAGATCATGACGGTGATTGCAAAGACGAAGACCCCTCGTGTAATCCTACAGATACTTTAAAAATATGTCTTAATAGTTTTAATCAAACTTGCAATACAGATGCTGATTGTTCTTTTAGTCAACCAGGAAATTGTATTAACAGGTCTATGTATTTTGAACTTCCTCCTGGAATAATTTTTAACGGAACTTCAAGTTTTTATGTAGTATTTGACAGATTAGGATATCCTTTTAATTACATTTGTGGTTTCGGAGCAGGAAATGCTACTTTAATCAATCAATCTGGAAAATTTGTAATAATTAATGTGTCTAGATTGGGAAGAATTAATTAAAAAAAAATGAAAAGAGAAAAAGGAATTACTTTAATTGAATTAATATTTACTATACTGATCTTTATTTTTGTTTTAATAAGCATAGCTAAAGGAATTATAGATTATCAAAAATTTCAAAAAAGAGCTCATATTTTTAATACTGGAAGGATACTTTTAGAAAATTTAAGAGGTACAATAGAGACTAGACCTTTTAACTTTTTTGATAATATTACTAACTATTACCAAACTTCAGCCACTTGTGCTCTAAATGGAACTTGTAGTTTTGATACAGAAGAATGTTATACAAATACAAAATATAATACTGCCAACTGTTTACCTGAATTTTATTGTATTTACTGTTTGCAAAATAATCAACTTGTTCCTTCTGCTGAAAATTGTAGTTTTGGATATCAATATAATGTAGGATTTAATGTATCAAGAATAGTAGATATAGAAAATCCTTATGTTCTGTTAGGTTATGGAATCTGTATTGTAGTATGGTTTAACGATCCTATTTACAATTCTACTAAAAATTATAGAAGTACAGTAATAGTTAGAAATTGGTTGTAAAATGTGTAAAAATAAAATAAAAGGATTTTCCTTACTTGAAATTTTAATAGTCATTGGAATAATTGCTATTTTTAGTACGGGTTTTATAACAGTTTATTTTCATCTTCTTAAATCTGAAAGAACTGGAAGACTTTTTGTCAAAAGTGAAGTAGATCTACAGGCTTTTGTTAGCCAATTAAAAAAAATTTTTTCAGCAATTGGATATGGTATTCCGCTTGAGTACTTTAAAGTTTCTCCAGTTTGTAGTCAAGATGCAGTAATTTCATATAATGGAACTAATTTGTGTTTTTTATCCACTTTTTTAAGACAAACTCCTTACGCTGGTTGTTGGTGGGTATACAGTACAGATAGTTTTACTAGAGCTTTGTCAAGGTTTTCTAATAATTGTCCTTCTTTAGAAAGTTTATATAGAAATCCTAATCACAATTGGTTTATGATATTAGACGATACTAAAAGATTAAAATTTAGTGGAATAGATGATATAACTACAGTTACCAAAAATCAAGGAGATATAATAATTTATTTAGGAAAAGGATCTTCTAATAACCCTTATTTTTTTCCTCAAGACTTTTTAGTAAATATTTATTTAAATAACCTTAATCTTCCGTCTGTGTGTGCTAATAATACTGCTAATCTTTATATAAAAATAGGAAATGATATTGAACAACCTTTAATTTCCTGCGTAGGTAATTTTCAAGTGGTTTTTATAAAAAAAGACGGAACTTATACTTCAAATATAAGTGAATTTATAAATGATTTTTCAAAACTTTGGGGAATAAGAGTTTGTTTTCTTTTACAGATAGGGGGAAGGAGAGACAGTCCAGAGGTTCTTCCTTTATATTCAAGTAAATGCGGTAGTTATCCTGTTTTTTCTAATTGGCAATATTATCGTTGGAAAGTAATAGAAGAAGATATACCATTTTATAATATAATTAATTGGAAGCTTGAATGAGTAAAAATCAAGGAAGCGTGCTTCTTTTAAGTTTAATTTTATCTCTTATAGGACTTATTCTTATTTCAGGTCTCTTTACTGCCTATTATAGGATGATAAAAATTGTTTTTCCTATAAGAGTATATTCTACAGTTAGAGAAGCAGCATCAGGTACTGTTACATTACTTGCTACCTATATAGATAATAAATACTTTAGTAGAATTGACCAAGCAGATTGTCCTAGAGGAACAGTAGAAATTAGTAATGCAAGCGCTATAAGATGTTGTAAGGCAAATATTAGATTCAAGTTAACTAATTATACGGAAACTTTTACTGCTGAAGGTATGGTATGTTTAATTTCTTTAGCTAGTGCTTCAGGATTTAGTGCTTTACCTGTGATTGGGGGAGGGGGAATGACTTTACCTTATAATTGCGATAATTATCCTTGCGTCTACAGTATTACTTCAACTGCTTATGGTCCACAAGGGGTTTCAGCTTATGTGGAAGCAGTTTATGTAAAATAAAAAGTTTGAAGCAACAAAAATTATAATGAACAAAGAGAAAATAAAACTTTTTACAGATGGATGTTCTCTTGGGAATCCGGGACCAGGAGGCTATGCAGTTTTAATTAAAGATGAAAAGGAAGAAAAGATTTTGTCTGGAGGTGAACCCTATACTACTAATAACCGAATGGAACTTATTTCCGTAATTGAAGGTCTTTCTTATTTTAGAGAACCTAAAGTAATTATAGTTTATACTGATTCTGAATATGTGTTAAAGGGAGCTACAAAGTGGCTTTTTTTATGGAAAAAGCGTGGATTTAAAACTTCAGACGGTAAACCTGTAAAAAATCAAGACCTTTGGCTTGAACTTGAAAAATGGCTTTCCTTTCACAAAGTTACTTTTATTAAAATTCCTGCTCATAAGGGTCATCCTGAAAATGAAAAAGTAGATAAACTTGCTAAAAAAGAGGCTCAGAGGTGGAAAAAAAACTTTTAGTAGGAATAACTGGAGCAAGTGGAATGCCTTATGCTTACTACTTAGTTAAAGAACTTCAAAGTTTAAAAATACCTTTTGAGGTGATTATTACCGAAGCTGGGAAACTGGTGTGGAAACATGAATTAGAAAAAGACTGGCAAATTTTAAAAAATTTTACTTCTAAAGTTTACGAAGAGCATGAAATGTCAGCCCCTCCTGCAAGTGGTTCAGCTCCTTATTATGGAATGGTAGTAGTGCCATGTAGTATGGGCACTCTTTCGGCAGTTGCCTGTGGAAGTGCAAGAAATCTCTTACAAAGAGCAGCTGATGTAATGCTTAAAGAAAGAAAACCTCTTGTTCTTGTAATAAGAGAAACTCCTTTAAGTCTTATTCATTTAAAAAACATGCTTTATTGTACCGAAGCAGGAGCAGTAATTTTTCCTGCCATGCCAGCTTTTTATCACAAACCGAGTTCTTTAGAAGATTTAATAATTCAATTTGTAAAAAGAATAATTCAGTTTTTAGGTGTAAATTCTAAAAACTTTTATACTTGGCAAGGCATAAATCCTTACCAAAGTTTCAATAGCTCCCTAAAATAGGAGAGCAAGAAAATAACCTCACCCAAGTTTAATTTATATAAACTATCCTCTTGACAAAAATTTTGAAAGAATTATTTTATATTTTGGTGTATTTTTTGTGTTCTAAAAGGAGAAATAGGGCCCGTAGCTCAGCTGGTTAGAGCCACCGGCTCATAACCGGAAGGTCCCAGGTTCGAATCCTGGCGGGCCCATTAATTTTATTTATGTCAATTTTAGTAAAACATTTTTATAATTTCTTAAATTCTTTTTCGCCCCTTAAAATAGCAGAAGAAAATGATAACAGTGGTTTACAAATAGCTTCCTTTGAAGCAGAAATAAAGGGAATTCTTCTTTCTGTTGATCCCTCAAAAAAAGCTATTTTTTATGCTATAGAAAATAATTTAAATCTTATTCTTACTCATCATCCTCTTATCTATCCTTCTCTTAAAAATATAATAAAAGAAGAGTTAATAGGAGAGCTTATTTATTTAATTATTCAAAATCATTTAAATTTAATCTCCTGGCATACCCCTCTTGACAAAATAGAAGAAGGAGTTTCAGAAGCCTTAGTTAAAGTTTTAAAATTAGAAAAGATTGATTTTATAACTAAAAAAGAGATAGATGGAAAAGTTTACGGATTAGGTAAAATAGCTGAAATTTATCCTCCTCTTACTGTTAAGGAACTTGCAGAAAGGATTAAAGAACTTACAAAAAGTTGGGTTATGATAGTAGGAAATCCTCAAGAAAAAATAAGTAAAGTTGGTATTTGTGGAGGTTCTGGTGGTTTTTTAAAAGATGTTTTAAAACAATTAGGTATAAACACTTTAATTACTTCAGATGTAAAATATCACCTGGCAAAATTAGCTGAAGAAGAGGGTTTTAATTTCATTATTATGGATCACAATATATCCGAATTTTTTGTATTAGAATTTTTAAAAGAGAAAATTGAAAAATTTTTACAAAAGACTAAATTAGATATTCCTGTAAAAATTTTTAAAGAAGAAAGCCCTTATAAGATATTATAAACTTAAAAGCTTTAAAGAGGAGGTTGAAAGAGAAATGCAGGAGGAAATTCTTAAATTGATTGAATTACAAAAAATAGATCTAGAAATTTTAAAAATAGAAAGAGATTTACAAAAAATTCCTCAAAGTCTACAAAAGGTTCAAAAAGAACAAGAACAAATGAGTAAAAAACTGGAATTATTAATTACTAATTTGGATGAAAAAAAGAGTCAAAAAAAATTTTTTGAAGAAGAACTTCAGGAGGAGTATCAAAGATTGAAAAGAACTCAGGCAAGATTAATGCAAATTAAAGGAACCAGGGAGTATCAGTTGTTGTTGAAAGAAATGGAAGAGATTAAAAGAACTAATAAACAAAAGGAAGATGAAATTTTAAAATTGATGGAAGAAATTGAAAATTTGGAAAAAGAAAAAGAAAAATTAGAAAAAAAACTAGAAGAAATAAATGCTGTTTTTAAAGAAGAAGAACAAAAATTTAATGAATTTTGTCAAAAATTGCTAAAACAAAAAGAAGAATTAATGGAAAAAAGAACCAAACTAACTCAAAAGATTTCTCAAAATTTACTTAAAAAATATGAAGCTGTTAGACAGAAAAAGTCAGGTATTGGAATAGCTCCGGTTATAAATTCTATATGTGAAGGATGTCATATGGCTATTCCTCCCCAACTTTATAACGAACTTCAAAGAGATAATAGATATTATGAGTGTCCACATTGTAAAAGATTAATTTATTATAAAAAAATTTATTGCCCAGAAGAAGGAGAAGATGGCTCTCTTGAGGCACACACTCAAAGTGTTAAAAAATGATTTTATCGTTGAAAGAAAATTGGAGCAACTTAAATGAAGTTTTAATAAAGGTGGTTCAGTTTTTGAAAGAAGATAAAGTAGGAGCTATACCTACAGAAACTTTTTATGGATTAGCAGCTAATCCATTTTCGGAGAAGGCTTTAAAAAAACTTCTTTTTTTAAAAAAAAGACCACCAACTAAACCTATATTACTTCTTATAGGAACAAAGGATGACCTTTTTAAGGTTGTTAAAAAAGTTTCTCTTCTAGCAGAAAAGCTTATAGAAAATTTCTGGCCAGGTCCTTTAACTATAGTATTTGAAGCAAAAGAATTTTTGTCTCCTCTTCTTACAGCTAATACTAATACTATAGGGGTAAGACTTTCATCTTCACCTTTAGTTCAAAAATTGTGTTTGCTTTTTGGTAATCCTATTACAGGAACAAGTGCTAATATTAGCAATTTACCTCCTTGTAAAACTGCAGAAGAAGTCAAGGCTCAAATTCCGGAGATTGACTTTATTTTAGATGTTGGAAAGCTAGAAGCTGTTTTACCTTCTACTGTAGTTTCTGTAGTAAAAAATGAGATCCAATTAATTAGAGAAGGAGCTATTCCTTTTGAAAAAATTTTAAGTATATTTAAATAAAAACTTTAAAAATTTCTTTTTAAAAAAGGAGGAAAATTAAATTTAAAATTGCTTTTTCTGGTAAAGGAGGGGTGGGTAAAAGTGCTATAGCAGCTCTTCTTTCCTTAGCTTTTATGGAAAAAGGTTATAGAGTATTGGCTATAGATGCTGATCCAAGTCCTCACTTAGCAAGACTTCTTGAAATTGAAGATAAAATTATACCTTTAGCTGAGATGAGAGATTTATTAGCTGAAAGAGCTGAGAAAATGGGACCTTATTATACTTTAAATCCCAAAATTGAAGATTTACCTGAAAAATTTATGAAAACTAAAAATAAGATAAACTTAATGGTTCTTGGAGCAATAAGAGAAGCAGGAGCAGGATGTGCTTGTCCTGAGCAAACCGTTTTGAGAAGGCTTATGAGTTATTTAATTCTTAAAACCCAAGATGTAGTAATTGTAGACATGGAGGCGGGAGTAGAGCACTTTGGAAGAGGAACAGTTATTCCTATGGATGTGATTTTGGTAGTTACTAAACCTTATAGAGGAAGCCTTGAAACTTCAAAACAAATCTTAAAATTGGCAGAAAAGCTTAATTTAAAAAAAGTTTTTATAGTAGGAAATGGAGTTAGAAACTTTCAAGAAGAAGAGTTATTAAAAAAAGAATTTGGTGATAAAATTATTGCCATATTACCTGAAGATAATGAATTAGAAAAAAGAGAAATAGAAGGTAAGGGCCTTTGGGACTACAGAGGCAAGCTTTTTAAAAAGGTGGAAGAATTAAGAGATAAACTTATGGAGTTAAAAGATTGATTCTTCCTGATATTCAAAATAGTACTCCAGAATTTAAAATTCCTATAGATAAAGTAGGAATTAAAAACTTAAGATATCCCATAAAAGTTTTGGATAAAAATAAAGGTTTACAGGCAACTATAGGAGAATTTAATATTTACGTTGACCTTCCATCTCGTTTTAAGGGAACTCATATGAGCAGGTTTGTAGAAATTTTAAACGAATTTAAAGACGAAATCCATATAAAAAACATAAGAATTATTTTAAAAAAACTTAAAGAAAGACTTAATGCTAAGTCTGCACATTTAGAAATTTTTTTTCCTTATTTTATAGAAAAAAAAGCACCAGTTACTCATGTCTTGGGGCTGATGGAATATCAAGCTTTCCTAAAAGCTTCTTTATATTCTCAAAAAACACAAGGAGAAGACCTTATATTGGGGGTTAAGGTTCCGGTTATGACTCTCTGTCCTTGTTCTAAAAGCATAAGCAAATTTGGAGCTCATAATCAAAGAGGTTTGATCACTATCTCGGTTAGATTTAAAAAATTTATTTGGTTAGAGGAATTAATTGAAATAGCCGAAAACAGTGCCTCTTCCCCTGTTTATCCTATTTTAAAAAGACCAGATGAAAAATTTGTTACTGAAAAAGCCTATGAAAATCCTAAATTTGTTGAAGATGTTGCTAGATGTGTAGCTGAAAAACTTCTTCAGAAAAAGGAAATCTTTTGGTTTTCAGTAGAAGTAGAAAATTTTGAATCTATACATGGACATAATGCCTATGCTTTTCTTGAAATTCAAAAAGACTAACTTTCTTGATCTGCTAGCTCTATTTCTAAATAAGATGTTCCACATTCGTAACATTTAACATCTAAAATTTTATCTATTAAGGCTACATAAAGAGTATCTGAACCGCATACTTTACAAGCGTTTCCTAAATTTTCTTCTTCTATATTTTTTAAAATATCTTCTTTTAAGTCTTCAGGAATATCAGGATCAAAAATCACTTTCACTTTAACCTCCCATTAAATAGTTGCTCTTTAATCTTATCAAAAAGTTTTTAATTTGTAAAGATGAGAATCTAAAAATTTTGTTTAAAATTTAGAAATAATTGTGTTTTTTTCAAACTCTTTTCTTTTAAAAGGATAATCGGTAAGATAGTGAGTACCTCTGGATTCTAATCTTTGCATGGCTGAAATTATTATTAGTTCAGCAACAGTGCAGATATTTTTTAGTTCCATTGTATCTAAATCTAGATAAAATCCACTCCAGTAAGTTTCTAACTCCTTTTTAATAAACTCAATTCTATTTTTAGCAAATTGCAACATTTTCAAATTTCGCACAATTCCCACAAAGTCCCACATAAGTTTTCTGATCCAATCCCAATTATGAGAAATAAAAACTTTTTCTTCTTTTACTTCTTTAATCTGAAATTCCTGTAAGGGAGGAACTTTGTAAGAAGTTTCTTTTAAGGAATGCCACATTTCTTTTATTTTTATACTAGCTTGATGAGAAAAACAAATGGCTTCCAAAAGAGAATTAGAAGCCAATCTATTTGCTCCGTGAAGACCTGTACAGGCACATTCACCTATAGCAAAAAGATTGTTAATATCGGTTTGTCCCCATTCATTGGTTAAAATACCTCCACATAAATAATGAGCTGCCGGAACTACAGGAATTGGCTGAGTCGTTATATCAATTCCATATTTTAAGCAAGTTTCGTAAATATATGGAAATCTTCTTTTAATATAGTCAGATGGTAGTTTAGAAATGTCTAAATATACACATTCGGCTCCAGTAACTTTAAGTTCCATATCAATAGCTCTGGTAACTACATCTCTTGGAGCTAATTCTTTTCTTATAGGATCATATTTAAACATAAAAGGTTTTCCTTCAGCATTTAATAAGACAGCTCCTTCTCCTCTTAAAGCTTCAGAAATTAAAAAATTTTTAGCTTTAGGATGATATAAACAAGTAGGGTGAAATTGAATGAATTCTAAATTAGCTATTTTACAACCTACTTCGTAAGCTAAAGCTATTCCGTCTCCTGTTGCTGTATCAGGATTGCTGGTATAAATATAAACCTTTCCAGCTCCTCCTGTACACAGCGCTATCACCTTAGCTAAAAAAACGCGCTCTTTGAAATGAGTAAAATCTAAAGCATAAACTCCTACTACTCTTTTGGGAGTTCCATTTAAAGAAGAATCTTTTTCAGGAATTAATTTTAATACTAAATGATTTTCCAAAATTTGAATATTAAAATTTTCTAATACCCGTTCTATCAGCTTATTTTCTATAATTCTACCTGTATAATCTCCTATATGAAGAATTCTTTTTTTTGAATGTCCTCCTTCCAAAGTTAAGTGATATTTAGAAGGATTAACGGGATCTTTATCAAATTCAATTCCCCACTCTATTAGGTCTTTAATTCGTTCAGGAGCTGACTTAACTACTAACTCTACAATTTTTGGCTCGCACAGCCCGTCTCCTGCGGTTAAAGTATCTTTAATGTGAAATTCAAAAGAATCTTCTTCATCTACTACACAAGCTATACCACCTTGAGCTAAAATAGTTGCAGTATCAAAAACTCGTTTTTTTGTCAAAATGATAATCTCTCCCAGATCTTTTAACTTTAAAGCCAAACTAAGCCCAGCAATACCAGAACCTATAATAAGAATATCAGTCTTAAAAACTTCCATTCCCTAAAAAAACCTCTTTCTAATTAACTTTCTTCTAAGTTTAAAGGTTCCCTCATCAAAAAATAAGATAAAAGTTCAGGTCCACTTTTAAAAAATATAGGCGAGTTATAAGCTGTTTTTTCACAAAAATTTAAATCTTTCTTTTTTTCTCTATTTCTTACAGAATCAAAAATAGCCCAAGGAACTGGTTTGGAAGAGTGAGTCCTTATAGAAATAGGCGTTAGATGGTCACAACAAACTAGAATTCTATATTTATCCGTTATTTCAACAATTCTTTCTAAAAAATATCTTACTACTCTCCTGTCAAACTCATTAATGGCTTTTATTTTAAGTTCCAAAGAACCTTCATGACTTACTTCATCAGGGGCTTCCACGTGAATTACCACAAGGTCGTGTTCTTTTAAAGCTTCTATACCATAGTCTACTTTTCCTTCATAATTAGTATCTAAGTACCCAGTTGCTCCTGGAACTTCTATAAAAGTAAGACCAGCAAGAATAGCTAAACCTTTAACTAGGTCTACAGCAGAAATAACAGCTCCTTTTAATTTCCATATTTTCTCAAAAGACTCCAGCTCAGGCGTTCTTCCTTGACCCCAAGGCCAGATAGCATTTGCTGGAGGTTTGTTTTGACTTTTTCTTTTTAAATTTATAGGATGTTTTTCTAAGATTTCAATAGCTTTTATAATAAATTCCTTAAGATAAGGCTCTTCATTATAAGCTTCAAAAGCAAACCAAATATTTTTCCCAAGTAAGTCGTGAGGAGGGTAGGTAGTAAGCCCACCTGAGCCACCTCTCCAAATTAAAATATGACGATAACTTTTCCCAGGAACAATTTCAATTTTATCTGTGCCAGCATATCTATTAATACTTTCTATAAGTTCAATTGCTTCTTCAGTAGAAATATGTCCAGCGGAGTAATCTTCCATAATAAGGTCTTTGCCTTCAAATTTAAGAGTTACTAAATTGCATCTATAAGCTACATCTTCTGGTTTTAATACCAATCCCTTGCTTGCCGCTTCAATAGGACCTCTACCAGTATACTTCTTTTCTGGAGGATAACCTAAAAGACCCATTATGGCTACATCAGAACCAGGGTGTAGTCCAGAAGGAATAGTTTGACACCATCCAATTTCTCCCCAAGATGCTATGAAATCCATACCAGGAGTGATAGCTACTTCTAAGGGTGTTTTCCAATTAAGTTCTTTTAAAATGAAATCCCCCATTCCGTCCCCAATCAGAATAACATATTTCATTCCTTCTTCTGGAGGAGTTAAGAATTTAATTGCCCTTTTTTTTTCTTCTTTACTAAATTTTTCCAAATTCTCTTTTTTAGCTTCTTCAGTCTCAAAAGATTTAATCTTTTTTCTCCTGCCCATTTTTACTCCCTATTAAAAAAATTTAGCTAATTCAAAACTTAATTTAAAAAATAAATAAAAAGTTAATATTAACAAGGCCTGAACAAAAAAATCCGTAGGAGAAATTAAA
>JAUQQL010000015.1 GCA_030578315.1 Thermodesulfobacteriota bacterium
AAAAAGAATTAAAAAAATAAAGTTAAAATTATAAAGGTTGATTTAAAAATTACTCTTATAAAGAGAGGGGGCTATATATGGAACCTAAGGTTTTAGCTATTTTGGGACAAAATGAAGGTGGAAAAACTACTTTAGCAGAAAATTTATGTAAACTTTGTGGGGAAACTCTTAAAAGTAGTAAAAAAGAAAGTACCACATATTTAAAAGTATATGGTTTAAAGTATAGAAATGTTTCTGTTTATCTTTTAGATACTCCTGGAGATGAAAATTTTATTGGTGAAGTAATATGGGCTGTTAATGCAGCAGATATAGGTATTTTAGTAATAGATGCTTCTTCTCCTTTAAAGTATCAAGTAATAAGAACTTTTGAAATTGCTCAGGAATACGAGCTTCCTTTAGCAATTTTTATTAATAAATTAGACCACGAAAAAGCCAATTTAAGTCAAACCTTAGCCGAGTTAAAAAACAATTTAGAAGTTTCTCAAATACCAGTAGTTTATTTTTGGGGTATGGAAAATTCTTCTCCTATTTTAGTGGACATGATTAAGGAACTGAGAGTTGTTGAAGAAGGAAATAAACTAAAGTTTGTAGAACTTTCTGAAAATTTAAAATCTCAAATAAAGTTCTTAAGAGAGAATTTAGTAGAAGTTTCGGCAGAAGGTAAGGATGAGTTAATAGAAAAGTACTTAGAAGAGGGAAGTTTAACCGAAGAAGAAATTTTAGAAGGTCTTAGAGAAAGTCTTATTAAGGGAAAGGTAATTCCTCTTTTTATGGGTTCTGCGGAAAATAATTGGGGTTTAATTTCTTTTTTCAATCAGATAATAGAACTTTCGCCATCTTACAAAAGAAAATTAAAAAAAGAGAACATTACTTCTACTTCCATAGGATTTATTTTTAAAAACTACATAGACCCTTATGCAGGAAAGCTTTCTTATGGACGAATTTATGCAGGAAAATTAACTTCTGATAGTGTAGTTTATACTGCAGATGGACATGAAGAAAAGTATACCCAAATTTTTATTCCTAAAGGAGATTCTCTGCAGCAAGTTAAGGAAGTTTCGGAAGGTGAAATAATTGTGTTTGCTAAGGTAGAAGCCTTAAAAACTGGAACTACTTTTTCTAATAGTTACATAAAAGAGGCTTTTAGAGTTCCTGAAATGCCTTTCCCCATGCTTACTCTAGCTTTGCATCCGGAAACTAGAGCAGATGAAGACAAAATTAGTGCTGCAATTTCTAAACTTAAGGAAGAAGACCCATCTTTAGTATTTAAAAGGGACGAAGAAACTCGAGAACTTTTAATTTCAGGTATAGGAAAAATTCACATAGATAAAACTCTAGAAAAACTGAGAGAAAAATACGGAGTCAAGGTAAGAGTAAGCATCCCTAAGATTCCTTATAGGGAGACTATTAGAAAATCTGTTCAGGGCGTTATTTATCGGCATAAAAAACAAAGTGGTGGAAGAGGTCAATTTGCTGAAGTTCATTTTAACATCTTTCCTCTAGAAAGAGGAAAAGGTTTTGAATTTTTAGAAACTTTAACAGGAATGAATGTTCCTAGAAACTTTGTTCCTGCGGTAGAAAAGGGGGTAAGAGAAGCTATGGAAAAAGGTATTTTAGCTAATTATCCGGTAGTGGATGTGAAAGTTCAGTTTTATGACGGAAAGTCTCACGAGGTTGACTCATCAGACTTAGCTTTTAAAATTGCAGCTTTTCACTGTTTTAAAAAGGGTCTTGAACAAGCTGATCCTATCCTTTTAGAGCCTTATTCAGAACTTGAAATTTGGGTTCCTGATGAAAATGTGGGAGATGTAATTGGTGATCTTAATGCTAGGAGAGGAAGGGTTATAAGTATTGACAAAGAAAAAAAATATACTAAGATCCGAGCCCTTGCTCCTATGGCTGAGGTTCAAGATTATGTAATAACTCTTCATGGTTTCACTGCGGGAAGAGGAAGGTTCGTGAGTAGATTTTCTCACTACGAAGAAGTACCTCCTTTTATTGCTGAAAAAATTATAGCTGAAGCTAAAGCTTCTTCTGAAACTGAGGAAAAATGATAAAAGTAGGAATATTAACTGTAAGTGATAAGAGCAGTCAGGGGGAAAGGGAAGATTTATCAGGAAAAAAGTTAAAAGATTATATTAAGAAATTAGGATGGTGTTTGGAACAATATCAAATCATTCCTGATGAAAAAGAAAAAATTGTAGAGACTTTACTTAATTGGTGTGATAGAGAAAAGCTTGAACTTATTTTGACCACTGGAGGAACTGGAGTTTATCCTAGAGATGTAACTCCAGAAGCTACCAAAGAAGTTTTGACAAAGGAAGTTCCAGGAATTTCAGAGTATATTAGATTTATAAGTTATCCTCATACTCCATTTGCAGCTTTATCGCGAGGAGTTTCAGGTATTCGTGGACAAACTTTAATAATTAATCTTCCAGGAAGTCCAAAAGCTATAGAAGAGATCTTTCCCTATCTTGTAGAAATTATTAAACATGCGATATCAAAAATAAAAGGAGATTCAAGTGAGTGCTTCAGAAATTAGACTAACCCAAATGGTAAGAGCTGCAGGCTGAGCTTCAAAGCTTCCACAAGAGTTTCTTGTGGAAATTTTAAAAGAACTTGAAGTTCCCACCCATCCTAACCTTCTTCAAAGTTTTGAGGAAGGTGCTGATGCTGCTATATATAAATTAACTTCCGAAGTAGCTCTAGTTTTTAGTGCTGATTTTTTTACCCCGGTGGTAGATGATCCTTTCGTTTTTGGACAAATTGCAGCTGCTAACTCCCTTTCTGATATTTATGTAAGTGGAGCAAAACCCCTTTTAGCTTTAAATTTAATTTCCTTTCCTAAAAAAGGAGTCCCTAAAGAGATCCTTAAAGAAATTTTAAAAGGTGGACTTTATAAAATAAAAGAAGCCGGAGCTTTGCTTGTAGGTGGACATAGTGTAGAAGATCCAGAACCTAAATATGGACTGGCTGTAATAGGAATAGCTCATCCTGACAGAATTATCACTAACAAAAATGCTAAACCTGGTGACTTACTTTACCTTACTAAACCTCTTGGTTTAGGAATACTTCTTACTGCCTATAAAGCTAAGCTTATTTTTCCCCATTCTGAAATTTATCAAAAAATGATTGATACCATGACTGAGCTTAATAACAAGATAGCTGAAATTATGTTAGATTTAGAACTTAAAGGAGCAACTGATGTTACAGGTTTTGGACTTCTAGGACATGCTCTGGAGATGGCTTTAGCTAGTAAAAAAACTTTAATTATCTATGCCTCACAAGTTCCTTACTTTGAGGAAGCTAAAGAGTTTATAAAGTTAGGATTAATACCAGAAGGAGATTATAATAATCTTAACTTCTGTAAAAAACTGTTAGAAGTTTCTTCTAAAGTTTCAGAAGAAGATCTGTTTATTTTAGCTGATGCACAAACTTCAGGAGGTTTTCTTCTCTGTGTACCTAAAGAAAAACAATATATTTTTGAAGAAAAAGCTAAAGAAAAAAAACTTTTTATTAAATTAATTGGTGAAGTTAAAGAAGGAAATCCTTGTTTAAAGATTTTACTTTAATTTTTACAAATTCGATACTTATTAAGAATTTCCAAAAAATTGTGATAACTTTTATATCCTACTAGTTTTTCCACCTTCTGTCCTTTGCTGTCTATTAAGTAAGTTGTAGGAGTAGTAGAAAGGTCTGGAAAACTTTTAAGAACTTTAGAGTCAGCAAATCCTACCAAATAATTTAATTCTCTTGAAGAAACAATTTTAGGCAGTAAAGGAATTCCTTCTTTGTCTAACATTAAAGAAATTATCTGAAAATTTTTACTCTTACAATTTTCTTTAAGCTGTTTTAAAACTTTTAATTCCAAAATACAAGGTGCACAGTAGCTGGTAAAAAAATTTACTAACAAAAACTTACCTTTAAAATCTGAGATATTGTACTTTTTTCCATCATAAGTATAAAAAGAAAAATTCCACTCACTTGGGCAGGCATTATAACTCAATAAAAACAAAAAAAGAAATAACACTAACTTACATACTAATAACTTTTTTTTCATTTTTAAAAAATTTTTTAAAACTTTTAAAAATTTAAAAGGAGGTTAGGTATAAAACCCTAACCTCCTTTTTTAGTTAAAGATACTTAATTTAAAAAAAAATACAAGAGGCTAAATTACTCAGCTTTCTTCTCTTGAGTAGCATTATCAACAGCTTTTTTGGGAGCTTTTTTAGTAGCTTTTTTCACCTTCTTTTTTTCTACCTTAGTAGCCTTTTTCTGAGGAGTAGTAACCTCTGTAGTTTGATTTTGAGTTGCTATAACAGGTGATACTAAAAGTCCTAAAGCTAATAGTGCACCTAAAAGTTTTTTAACCATGACTTAACCCCCCTTTTTTAATTTTTTTTTAAATTTCTAAAAAACAAATTTCATACCTAAAAGATTTTCAAAAAATTCAACATAAATTTTCTTTTCAGAAGGTAAAAATGTCTTTTAAATTGATACAATTTTGTAATATCTAAAGTTTAGAATAGATAAATTCTAGAAGACCTTTTACCTCTACTGAAAAATCTAAAAAGTACAAATTAGGAGATGGTTTTAATTTAACCCCGTCTTTAAGGGTAGTTAAATAATTTTCTTGAGGTAGAAGATTAAAGTTTTCGTAAAAATGATGGTCTGGAAAAGAAATAAACTTTTTTACTTTTATTCCGAGTTTTTTGAGAACTTTTAAAAACTGTTGGTTATCTCCCAATCCACAAAAGGCTATAAATTCTTTTTCTTGATAGTTTTTTAAAATTTTTCCTTCTGAATCAATAACTTTCCAGTCTTTTCGGTAAAGTTTAAAAGTAGGTTTATCTTTGAGTTGTAAATCAAAAGGTTCAATTTCTTGATAGCTTAGTATTATGGCGTCTGCTCTTTTTAAATTTTCTAAAGGTTCTCTTAATCTTCCCCAAGGAAAAAGTCTAGCTTTTAAGTCTTCTTTTTTTAGAAGAACCAAATCAATATCTTTTTTAAGTCTTATATATTGGAATCCGTCATCCAATAAAATTAAATCTCCTTTAAGTTCTCTTACTGCTACTTCTCCTCCTCTAACTCTATCTTCGTCTACTATTATGCTTACCTTTAAATCTTTTTTTTCTACTAATTTAGCTAATAAGTAGGGTTCATCTCCTGCATTTCTCCAATTTTCTAATATTTTTCCTTTAAAAGAAACTATTAAAGTTCCCTTACTTTTTCTTTTATATCCTCTAGAAAGAATAACTACATGGTACTTAGAAGATAGTTTTTCACATAGAAACTTTACTAAACTAGTTTTTCCTGTACCTCCTAAAGAAAGATTTCCTACTGAAATAACTGGAATTTTAAGTTGATAGATTTTTAAGAAAGTTTTTTGATAAGCTAAGTTTCTTAGTTTTAAAAGGTAAAAATAGGGATTTAAAAAGTTGAGCATAAAAACTAACTTTTCCTTAAGTCTTTAAGAAGAAAAATTGAAAAAATAATACCTCCTAAAAAGGCACTTAAATACTGACTAATAAGTCTCCAAAAAATTACAAAAATTCCTAAAATATCTTCAGAAAGATATGTAGAAAAAATAGGCAAGGCTCCCAGTTCTCCTACTCCACTTCCTCCCGGAGTAGGACTCATAAATATGGCATATATTAAAGGCAATTGAGAAAAATAGAGTTCTTTCCAGTCAATGTCAACATGAAAAGCTTTGAGTAAAAAGATACCTATAAATATAAATGAAAAGTAAAGAAAAAAACTAAAAATTAAAACTAAAATAAAAATTTTTTTATCTTTTTTAATAAGTTGTTTGCAAGTGGCTATGTATTTTAAAAAAGTATTTTTTACTTTTTTTCTTAAATTAACTCCTAAAAAAGACTCGTTTTTGGTTATTAGTCTTTGCCAAATAATGTACCCTAAAAAGAACAAAATTATTAGTAAAGAAACTATAATTAGAAATTCTTTGGTTTGTTTAGGATTTTTTAAAAGAGTATGTAAAGTAAAAGGTAAAAAAAATATATAAAAAAGAGTTCCAGAAACACCCTTAATAGTAACTACCGTAAGAATTTTATGAAACTCACCTCCCTTACGAGAGAGAGTATAAAGAGGAAGCACTTCTCCCCCTAAATGAGCAGGGGTGATTGTAGCTCCAAAAGTACTTACTAAAGAAACTAAATAACCGTATGAAAAGGGATATTTTAAGTCTAAACTTCGAGCGACAAAAAAAAGCCTTAAATTGTCAAAAGTGTGATAAAAAATTAAAGAACAAAAAGAATAAAAAAGATATTTTTTATTAAGTTTCATCAGGACCTGTAAAAAATTAGGAGGACAGGTTTTAAAAATAATATAACTAAAGGAAAATAAAATAACAATTATAGTTATACAAAGTCCGTATAAAAAGTTTTTGTACATAGACTTAACTTATTTTTCAGTATAACACACCTTCCCTCTTTGAAAACTGAATTTTTATGCTAATTTATTTCTACCAATTTTTTAACTTTAGGAGTTTAAAATGGAGAGAAAAATTTTGTGGGCACCTTGGAGAGGAGAGTATGTTTCAAAAAAAAGAGAAACTGGATGTATTTTTTGTATTCCCAATTCACCTCTTCCTGATGAAGAAAAGTTAGTTCTTTATAGAGACCAGAAAGTACTGGTTATTATGAACAAGTTTCCTTACAATGTTGGACATCTTCTAGTTTCTCCTGTAAGACATGTTAAAGAATTAGAAGAGTTGATAGAGGAAGAACTTTTAGCTCTTATGAAAATTACTAGAGAATGTGTTAAAATTTTAAAAAAAGTTTTTAATCCTCAAGGTTTTAATATAGGTTTTAATCTTGGAAAAGTTGCTGGAGCAGGATATCCTGACCATCTTCATCTTCAAATTGTTCCTCGATGGGAAGGAGATATTAATTTTTTAACAATTTTAGATGAAGTAAGATTGATTTCTCATCATCTAATTTCTACTTATAGAGAACTTTTTTCGTATTTTCAAAAAGTTAGAATTTAAACCACCTTAAGTTTTAAAAATTTCTTTTTTCCTATTTTCAAAAGATAATTACCAGGATTTAAAAAGATCTCTTCTTGAGTAAGGACTTCTGTTGAAGAATTATTTATATTTAAAGTGGTTAAATCTAAAGCCTTCTGATTAATTAGCCTACGTGCTTCGGAACTACTTTTAACTATTCCTTGTTCTTTTAAAAAACCAGGTATCCAGAGTTTGCCAGAAGAAACTTCAATTTCCGGCACCAATGTAGGGGCTTCTTTTTTACTAAAAACTCGTTCAAATTCCTCTTCAGCTTTTAAAGCTTCTTTTTCAGAATGAAAATAAGCTACCAAAGTTCTAGCTAATCTTTTTTTGACTTCTTTAGGATGAAGCTTACCACTTGATACTTTATCTTTCATATCTTCAATTTCTTCTGTAGAAACCTCGGTTAAAAGTTCATAATACTTCCACATAATACTATCTGGAATAGACATAATTTTTCCATACATTTCAAAAGGAGGTTCCATAATGCCTACATAATTACCTAAGCTTTTGCTCATTTTTTGGACTCCATCTAAACCTTCTAAAAGCGGTAATGTGATGATGACTTGAGCCTCTTGTCCATATTCTCTTTGAATATCTCTTCCAATAAGAAGATTAAAAAGTTGATCAGTGCCTCCAAGTTCTATGTCTGCTTCCAAAGCAACAGAATCGTAAGCCTGAAATAGAGGATAAATTAACTCATGAATATTGATAGGAATTCCTAATTCGAAACGTTTTTTAAAATCTTCTCTTTCAAGCATTCGTGCTACTGTATATTTAGCACAAAGTTTGACTACTTCTTCTGCAGTCATTTGAGAGAACCACTGGCTGTTAAATACTACTTTAGTTTTCTTTGGGTCTAAAATTTTGAAAACTTGTTCCTTATAAGTTTGAGCATTTTTTAAAACTTGTTCTTTAGTTAAGGCTGGCCGTGTTTCTGATCTTCCGGTAGGATCTCCTATCATTCCAGTAAAATCACCTATCAAAAAATAAACTTCGTGTCCCAGATCTTGAAACTGTCTAAGTTTTCTAAGTAACACCGTATGTCCTAAGTGAAGATCAGGAGCCGTAGGATCAAAACCAGCCTTAATCCTTAAAGGTTTTTTACTCTGGTAAGCTTTTTCAAGTTTACGGATCAGATCCTGCTCTTCTATAAGATGAACAACCCCTCTTTTTATAATTTTAAGAGCTTGAGTTATTTCTAATAACATTTTTAAACCTCCTCTTTTTTGTCAAAAAATTCCTTTATAGCTAAAACCAAACCTTCTACAGTGTATTCCTTAGCTTCTATATGAGGTTCAAAGCCAAATTCTCTTAAGGTCTGAGAAGTTATAGGACCTATAGAAGCAAATTTAATTCCTTGAAGGCTTTCTTTCTTTTCAAGTAAGAAAAAAAAATTCTTTACTGTAGAGGAACTAGTAAAAGTAATTAGGTCTATACCTTCCTCTAAAACTTTATTCAACCTTTCTCTAGAATTTTCAGGAACTACAGTTTTGTAAATAGGTAGAACCGTAACTTCTGCTCCCTGATTAATTAAAGCTTTGGGTAAAACTTCTCTTCCTTCTTCAGCTCTTATCAGGAGAACTTTTTTTCCTCTTAAATCGAGTTTCTGAAAAGCCAAACTTAAACCTTCTTGAGTATACTCACCTTCAGGTATTAAGTCAGGTTTTATTCCCAAAGTTTCTAAACTCTTTTTGGTAGTTTTTCCTATTACCGCTATTTTTAAAGGACCTAAAATTCGTAGGTCATAACCATTTTTGAATACAATTTCATAAAAAATTTTTACTCCATTTTCTGAGGTAAAAACTATCCAATCATAATGGTGAAGTTCTTTTAAGATGTGGAGAATTTTTTCATTATAGAGAGGAACGATTTGTATAGTAGGAACTTCGTAAACCCAAGCCCCTAAGTTTTCCAAATATGTTTTCAGTTTCCCTGCTTGCTCTTTGGTTCTAGTTACAAGGATTTTTTTCCCAAAAAGGGTTTTTTTTTCAAACCAATTAAATTTTTCTCTAAACTTTACTACCTCTCCTACTACAATTATAGCTGGAGAACTTATTTTAGAATTTTTGGCTTTTTCTAGAATATCACTCAAAGTCCCAGTTATAGTTTTTTGAAAAGGAGTAGTGCCCCACTGAATAATTGCACAAGGGGTATCTGGTTTTTTTCCACTTTCTATAAGATTAGTTATAATATAAAACAGTTTTTTTACTCCCATAAGAAAAATCAAGGTTCCTATTTTAGAAAGAGCATTAAAATCAACCTGAGTTTCTTTTTTTTCATCTGCTTCGTGGCCTGTGACAATAGCCAAAGTAGAAGTATAATTTCTATGGGTTACAGGAATACCTGCATAAGCTGGAACAGCAAGAGCAGAAGTAACCCCAGGTACAATTTCAAAAGAAATACCATGTTTTTCAAGTTCTTCAACTTCTTCCCCTCCTCTTCCAAAAAGAAAAGGATCACCTCCTTTTAGCCTAACCACCACTTTTCCTTCTTTAGCTTTTAAGACCAAAAGCTTATTAATTTTATCTTGAGAAAAAGTGTGTTTGCCTCCTTTTTTCCCTACATAAATTTTTTCGGCTTCCTCTTTACAATATTTTAAAAGTTCTGGATTGGCTAAGTAATCATAAATTACTACATCAGCTATACTAAGAATTTCTTTTCCTTTTAAAGTAAGAAGCCCTGGATCTCCAGGACCAGCTCCAATTAAATAAACTTTTCCAGGTTCTTTAAACATCTTTACCAGTAAATTCCTTTAAGATTTCATTTCCACCCATTTTCAATAATTTTTTAGCTAAAATGTTGCCTAAGTATTCTGCCTCTTCAGGTTTACCTACTTCGGTATACCTGTAAAATCTTTCTCCCTCTAAATCACTTATAAAACCCGTAATAACAAGTTTGTCATTTTCTAAGTAAGCATAAGCTCCTAAGGGAACTTGACAACCTCCTTCTAAACTAAAAAGAAAGGCTCTTTCAGCTTTAATGGCTAAAGCAGTCTTTTCACAATGAATTACCTTTATTAATCTTTTAACCCAAGTTTTTTCTTTCAAAACCTCTATACCCAAAGCTCCTTGACCTACTGCTGGGATCATTTCTTCCAAACTAAATCTCCGATATTTAACCTCTATCTTTAATCTCTTTAAACCTGCTTCCGCAAGAATTATTCCATCAAACTGTCCTTCTTTCCACTTTCTTATTCTAGTATCTACATTTCCTCTAAGAGGTTCTACTTTTAAGTCTTTTCTTAATCTCTTTAATTGAGAAAGTCTTCTTAAACTACTTGTTCCTATTCTTGCCTCTACAGGAAGCTCTTTTAGCTCAGAATATTTAGATATCCACACATCAAAAGGAGATTCTCTTTTAGGAATGGCTCCTATTTCAAGCTCTGGTAATATGCGTGATGGAATATCTTTCATGCTATGCACTGCTAAATCTATTTCTTCTTTTAATAAGGCTTCTTCAATTTCTTTCACAAAAAGTCCCTTCCCACCAATTTTGCTTAAGGGAGAATCTAAAATTTTATCTCCTGTAGTTTTAATAATAACTTTTTCAAACTTTAGTTCTGGATAAGTTTTTTTTAGAGCTATAATTACTTCTTCAGTTTGAGCTAAAGCTAACTTGCTTCCTCTTGTACCTATTTTAATCAGCTTTATAGACATTTTTTATTAAAAATAGATGTTAGTTGCAAGAACTACAAGTTCCTGCTTTACAGGTACTACAACTTGACCCTGAGGCACTTACAAATTTATTTCCGGACCTGAAAGCTACCTGAGAAATTAATTTTTTTACTTTGGGACTTTTGCACTTTTTACAAATAACTTCTTTAACATTTCCTCCAAAAACAAGTTCTTCAAAAATCTCGCCACACTCCTCGCATTGAAACTCAAAAATAGGCATTTTTCATCCCCCCTTACAAAATTTTTGTGAAAATTTAAAATAATACTTTATTTCATTTAGTCAACGAGAGTTTTTCTTACAAAATGTTAAAAGCTTCTATTATACTTTAATAATCTTTAGTCTAAAAGTAATTTCTTTTTAAAAGCGTTTGTATTTTGATTTACTATTTTTTATTTTCTAAAAAGCAACTTTAAATTTATTCATTCCAAAGACGTATAGATTTTAAGTAAAAATACTAATAGAGGTTTTTTCAGGGTGATCAGTAAAAACATTCTACTGGTATTGAAAAAAAACTGAAGTTCATTATACTTTTTTAATTATAAATGGTTAAAAATTTTACCATATTTTAGTATAAATAAATTTTGTATCAGGGGGAAAGATGTTGAAAAAAGAATTTATAGAGCTAGCTTGGAAACGTTTAGATTCTTTGACTAAACCTAAAAGAAGTCTTGGAAGGCTTGAAGAGGTTGCAGTGCAACTTGTGGCTATTTATGAAAACCTCATGCCGGAGCTTCCTAAAAAAGTTGTTTTGGTTTTTGCTGGAGACCATGGAATTGTAGAAGAAGGAGTTTCAGCTTATCCTAAAGAAGTTACTGCTCAAATGGTCTTTAACTTTTTAAGAGGAGGAGCAGGAATTAATGTTTTGGCAAGACATGTAGGAGCAGAAGTTGTGGTAATAGATGTGGGAGTTGATTATGAGTTTGAAAATCTAAAAGGGCTTTTAAATAAAAAAGTAATGAAAGGAACTAAAAATTTTTTAAAAGAAAAAGCTATGTCTTTAAATGAAGCACAAAAAGTAATAGAAGTGGGAAAAGAAACTGCAAAAGAGATTATAGAGCAAGGATTTAATCTTATAGGTTTAGGAGATATGGGAATAGGAAATACTACGGCTTCCTCAGCTATTACAGCAGTTATAACTGGAAAACCGGTTGAAGAAGTTACAGGAAAAGGAACGGGTATAACCGAAACCATGCATAAAAAAAAGATAGAAATCATTAAAAAAGCCATAGAGTTTCATAAACCTGACCCTGAAGATGTACTTGATGTGTTAAGTAAAGTTGGAGGAGCTGAAATTGGAGCTATTGCAGGAGCCTGTCTTGCTTGTGCTGAAAACAAAATTCCTGTAGTAATAGATGGTTTCATTTCTTCGGCAGGTGCTTTAATTGCTTATAAAATAAATCCTGAAGTTAAAGACTATATTATTGCTTCTCATAGATCTGAAGAAGTAGGGCATCAAGCTATACTTGATTATATGGGTCTTAAACCTCTTTTGGACCTAAATCTAAGACTTGGAGAGGGAACTGGGGCAGCTCTTGCTATGTTAATTATAGATGGAGCCCTAAAGATTTACCGAGAAATGGCTACCTTTGAATCTGCTAAGGTTTCAACTTCTATAATATAAAAATGTTTAAAAGTATAGTTTTAGCTTTTTCATTTTTAACTCAAATACCTTTAAAAATTTCTGAAGTCAAAGAAAGAGAACTTATCTTTGCTTTAAGTTTTTTTCCTTTAGTTGGTCTATTTGAAGGACTCTGGTTAAATCTAGTAGCCTATATAAATTGTTTCTTTTTATCGCCTGAACTAAACTCTCTTCTTTGTATTATAGCTCTTACTTTGGTCAGAGGAATTTTTCACTGGGATGGATTTTCTGATACTGTGGATGCACTTTGTATTAAAAGCTGTGGAGATTATGTTAAGGATGTGGAGAAAAGACTTCAAGTTATGAAGGACAGTACAGTGGGCGTAGGAGGGGTTGTAGCTTTGATTATAAATTTTTTATTAAGATTTATTTTACTTAAAGAAGTTATTATAAATAGTTTTTTCCCCTTTGTCCTTATTTTAAGCTCGGTTCTTTCCAAAGGTTTAATAGTTCCGATTATTTATCTTTCCAAACCTGCTAAAAAAGAAGGGATAGGAGCTTTTTTAATTTCTTTTGTAACCTTTAGAGAAGTGCTTTTAGCTTTAACTTTTACTTTTTTAATTATTTTAGTTTGCGTTTTTTTATTTTCTTTAAGTTATCATCAAGTGTTTTTTTTGATTTTTTCAATTTTTTTGATTTTTCTTTTGGGTTTTTGGATTAAAAAATTTTTGGAAAAAAGATTTTTAGGTCTTACTGGAGACAATTTTGGTGCTCTTATGGAGTTTTTTGAAATAAGTTTTCTTTTCTTTTGGGGTACTTTATGGCTAAAACTTTAATGATTCAAGGAACTTCTTCCGGTGCAGGAAAGTCCCTTTTAGTTATGGCTCTGTGTAGAATAGCTCAAAAGAATGGTTTTAAAGTTGCTCCTTTTAAGGCTCAGAACATGAGTTTACAAAGTTATATTACTTTAGAGGGAGGAGAAATAGGCCTTGCCCAAGCTTTACAAGCCAAAGCTTGTAAAGTAGAACCGGAAGTTCATTTTAATCCGATTTTGTTAAAAGCTTCAGGTAAACAAGGTTCTCAGGTAATTGTTCATGGAAAAGTTTACAAAACTTTAAAACCAAAAGATTATTATAAGGAAAGGGATATTCTTTGGGAATATGTAAAAAAGTCTTTAGAAATTTTGAATCAAAAATACGAACTTGTAATTATAGAAGGTGCTGGAAGTCCTGCAGAAATTAATCTTTTAGAGGATGAAATAGTTAACATGGCAGTGGCTGAATTTCTTAACTCCCCTGTTATTCTAGTGGGAGATATAGACAAAGGAGGAGTTTTTGCTTCGCTTTATGGAACAGCTGAACTTCTTAAGTTGTACAAGAAAAAATACTTTGAACTTATAAAAGGATATATAATAAACAAGTTTAGAGGAGAGCTCGAAATTTTAATGCCTGGAATTGAAAAAATAAACACGCTTTTAGGAAAACCTTGTTTTGGAGTTTTACCTTACTTTGAAAATCTAGCTATCTCGGAAGAAGATGGATTTGCACTTCCTTATTTCGTACAAAAACTTGTCTCCCATGCTGAAACTGTAAGAATAGTTGTTTTGAGATTAAAATACATTTCTAACTTTTACGACTTTGACCCGTTTAAATACGAACCTGATGTGGAACTTATCTATTCTTTAAGAAAAGAAGATCTTCTAAACGCAGACATTATTATTATTCCTGGAAGTAAAAAAACCGTAGAGGACCTTTTCTTGCTCAGAAAGTTACATCTAGATGAAACTCTAAAAGAAGCAGTTAAAAAAGGTATAGAAGTTATAGGAGTGTGTGGAGGTTTTCAAATGCTTGGTGAAGTTATTAGAGACCCTGATAGTATTGAAAGTTCCTTAAAAGAAGTTAAAGGATTGGGATTCCTTGAAGTTGAAACAGTTTTTTATCCACAAAAAATAACTACTCAAGTTTCAGCTACTTATCTTAAGAATCCTTCTCTCGGTTCTCTTTGGGGATATGAAATTCACATGGGAATAACTCAAGGAGATTTAAATCTTTTTAAGATTAAAAGATTTACAAGTTTAGAAGAAACTGTTGAGGGTTCTCAAAGAGGTTTTGTTTGGGGAAGCTATATTCACGGAATTTTTCATAACGACCAATTTAGAAGATACATTATAAATCAACATAGAGTTAAAAAAGGACTTTCACCTATTGCTCAAACTTACTCTTATTCAGAATTTCAAGAGCGAGAAATAGAAAAACTTGCACAACTAGTTGAAAAATATTTAAATGTAGAAGCTATTTTTAAATTAATAGAGAAATGACCATTTTTGAATACTTCAAAGTTGAAATATGGGAAATAATTTTGGCCTTTTTTCTTGATCTATTAATAGGAGACCCTAAGTTTGTGCCTCATCCTGTGGTTGGGATCGGAAAACTTATAGAAAAAACTGAAAACTTTTTACGAAAGATTTCTCTTTCGGAAAGAATTTTAGGTGTTATATTATTCTTAGTGGTAAATATAGTCGTTTTTCTTTTAACCTTTCTAGTTTTATATTTAATATTCTTAGGAAAAAATTCTAGTTATTTGGAATTAAAATTTTTTTCAGAAGTTATTTTTATTTTTTTGATAAGTCAGTTTTTAGCTTTAAAAGGATTAATTGAGGAAGCAAAAAGAGTAGAAAATTTTTTAATTTCTGGAGACTTGATTTCTGCTCGTAGAGCTTTGAAAGCTCTTGTTGGGAGAGATACAGAAAAGCTTTCAGAAAAAAAAATAAAAACTGCTGTAGCAGAAAGTCTTTCTGAGAATTTAAATGACGCTGTTATAGCTCCACTTTTTTATCTTTTTTTGGGTGGATTTCCTGGAATAGTTTTTTATAAAACCTTAAACACCCTTGACTCTATGGTAGGATACAGAGACGAAAAATATTTGAATTTTGGATGGTTTTCAGCTAAAATGGATGACCTTATAAATTATTTTCCTGCAAGAATAGCTGGTTTGATGATAGTTATGAGTTCTTTTATTTTAGGTGGCTTTGCTTCTGCTAAAAGGTCTTTTATTACTATGATAAAAGACGGAAAAAAGCATTTAAGTCCTAATAGTGGTATTCCAGAAGCAGCTTTAGCTGGATTTCTTGGAATTCAAATGGGAGGACCACACTTTTATAGGGGAGTTTTAATTGAAAAACCTTATATTGGTGAAGAGCGTATTACAGATTATTCTTCTATAATAATGACTTCGTGTAAAATAGTTATACTTTCTTCTTTTTTATTTCTTGTTTGGGCTATTTTTTTTAAAATAATCTTTGAGGTTCTTAGATAATGGAATATTTATTTAAAAAATTTTTGCATGGTGGATATATCTTTCAGGTAGCAAAATTAATTTCTAAAAGTCCCGAAGACCTTATAGATTTTAGTTCTTCTGTAAATCCTTTTAATTTTTTTTATCATCTTATACCAGACCGTAAAAAACTTTCTTTTCTTTTAAACAAATATCCAGACCCTGAAGCTTTAGAAGTTCGTGAGGCTGTTTCAGAAGTTTATCAAATTCCTTTAGAATGTATTCTTTGTGGAAATGGTTCTATGGAACTGATATACTTAGTTCTTAGAAGTTTTTCCTGGAACTCGGTTCTAATCTGGGAACCTACTTTTACTGAATATTATAGAGGTTGTAAAGTTTATAAAATTTCAAAAGTGAAAAGAATTTTTAGTCTTAATTTAAAAGAAGGATTAGAGAAGCTTCAGGAAGAACTTTCTAAAAATTATAAAATTCAGGCAGTTTTTATTTGTAATCCTAACAATCCAACCGGATGGGTTATTAAAAAAGAAATACTGCTAAAATTGATAGAAAAGTTTCCTTCGGTTGTATTTTTAGTGGATGAAGCTTTTATAGACTTTGTTCCTGAGGAGAGTCTTGTTAGGGAAGCAGTTTCTTATCTTAATCTTGTGGTTTTTCGTTCACTTACCAAATTTTTTGGTTTAGCTGGTATAAGGTTAGGTTATCTAGTTGCCCACTCTAAAATTGTTCAAAAACTAAAAGTTTATCAGGAACCTTGGAGTGTGAATTCACTTGCCCAATTTTTGGGAAGCAGATTTATTAAAAATGCTCAACTTATTCAAAAAACCTTAGCTCTTTTTAAAAAAGAAAAAAAATATTTGGAAAAATTTTTTAAAAAATTAAACTTAAGTTATTTTCCTAGTGTAGCTAATTTTTATCTTTTTTATCTTGAAAATGGAGCAGATTTTACGGAATATCTTTTAAAGAAAGGAATTCTTATAAGAAACTGTTATAATTTTTACGGGTTAAACGAAAATTACCTTAGGATTTCAGTTAGAAAAAGAGATGAAAATAAAAAGTTTTTAGAGGAGCTTAAGAGGTGGTTAAAGGTTTTTTGGTTGCGGGAACCCACAGTGGATGTGGGAAAACCACGGTAACACTGGGACTTTTAAGCGTTTTTAAAAAAAAAGGATTTAAGGTTCAACCTTTTAAGGTGGGACCAGATTATATTGATACTGCTTGGCACAGAGTAGTTTGCGGGAATCCCTCAATAAATCTTGATCTTTTTGCTATGGAAAAAGACTTAGAAGCTTGGTTTCTAAAGTATGCTTTAAAAGCCGAACTAAATATTGTGGAAGGAGTTATGGGACTTTTTGATGGCAATTTTTCTTCCTTCAAACTTGCTAAAAGACTTGGATTGCCCATAATTTTAGTTTTAGATACTTTTGGTATGGCAGAAACTGTAGAAGCTATAGCTCTTGGTTTTAAAAAACTTTTAGAAAAAGAAAAGCTTGAACTTTACTTAGTTTTAAATAGGGTTTCCTCAGAGAGACACCTTTTAAGACTCCTTAAAGCTTTAAAGGATTTTCAGGTAGTTGGATTTCTTTTTAGAAAAAGTGAGGTGTCTATTCCTTCTAGGCACCTTGGACTTTTTATGCCAGAAAAAGAAGTACCTTCAAAATATTTTTTAAATTCCTTGGAAGAAGAAATAGAAAAAAATTTTGATCTTGAGCTTTTGTTAAGCCTTAGGTCTTATAAAAACTTTAAAATCTCAAATTGTTTACTTTCAAATTTTGAATTTCCTTTTTCCAAAATAGCTATAGCTTACGATTTAGCTTTTTGTTTTTATTATAATCACTTTCTTGACTTACTTTCTGAAAAAGTTCAGGTTTGCTATTTTAGTCCCCTTAGTAACAAAAGCCTTCCTTCTGAGGTTGACGCAGTTTATATTGGAGGAGGTTATCCGGAACTTTATGCAGAGGCTTTGGCAGAAAACGAAACCTTAAAAAAGGATATTAAAATTTGGGTTGAAGAAGGTAATCTTCTTTATGCTGAGTGTGGAGGATTGATATACCTTTCTCAAAATCTTTTGTACCAAGGGAAAAATTATCCGATGGTTGGAATATTTCCTGTAAGAGTTGAAATGAAAGGACTTCATCTTGGATACCGTGAAGTCTTTCCTAAAAAGGAAGGACAGTTTTTAGTAAATTCAACATTTAGAGGTCACGAATTTCATTATACTTCAGTAACTGAGCTTTCCGAGATTCAAAAAGCTTTTTTAGTTAAGGACTTAGAAGGAAATGTTTGGGAAGAAGGATATAGCTATAAAAATACACTGGCAACCTATGTTCATTTTATAAACTTAATTAATTATGAGGAGGAAATTTAGATGGAAAAAATTGTTTTAGTGTTTCACGGAAGTCCTAGAAGCGAAGCTAATAATGTATTTTTTTTAATTCCTATTTTGGCTAGAGTTTTAAACAAACCTTGTTCTGATATAAAATTCTCTTTTTTGCAGTTTGGGAAACCATCTTTAAAGGAGGTTTTAGAAGAAACAGTTAAAGAAAATCCTTTAAGAATTATTGTTCATCCATTTTTTTTGACTGCTGGACAACATGTGTCTTTTGATATTCCTGAAATTATAAGAAATTTTGAAAAAAACTATCCAGAAATTAAATTTTTTTATACTCCTCCTTTGGGGATTCATCCTAAAATGGCTGAAATTGTAAAAGAAAGAATAGAGGAAGCTCTTGGATTTACAGCTGAAAAAATAGAAAAATTAAGTATGGAATTAATTGAAGCAGAAATTGGATTTAGGTTTTCAGATCCTCTAGAAAGGGAGATAGTAAAAAGGGTTATCCATGCAACTGCTGACCCTGAGTATAGAGAAACCATGTACTTTCATCCCGAAGCTGTTTCAAAAGCTTTAAAACTTTTAAAAGAAGAGAAAGATATTTTGGTTGATGTGGAAATGGTAAAGACAGGAATAAATAAAAAACTTCTGGAAGGTTCTAAAGTTGTTTGCTATCTTTCAGAGGTTAACGAATCTGAAACTACACGTTCTGAAAAAGCTATAGAACTTGCCCTAGAGAAAGAAAAAAATATCGGGCTTATAGCCATAGGAAACTCTCCAAGAGCTCTTTTTAAAGTTATAGAAATTCTTAAAAAAAGAGAAGAAAAAGAGGTAGTAGTAATAGGGATGCCTGTTGGATTTGTTAAAGCCTTTGAGGCTAAAGTTTTACTTTCTCAACAAAAATTTCCTTTTATTACAAACTTTAGTCCTAAAGGAGGCACCCCAGCAACAGTTGCTGTTTTAAACGCCATTTTAAAAATGAAAAAGGAGTATTTTAAACTATGATTGAAAAAATTTACTTAATAGGAATGGGACCAGGAGATGTAAAGTATCTTACTTTAGAAGCTGTTGAAGTTATCCGCAAACTTAAACTTTTTTTGATTCCTGTTAAAGCTGGAAAAAAAGAAGCTTTAACTTTAAAAAGAAAAGAGATCATTGCTCAGATAAAACCTGAAAAGGATTATCGTTTATTAGAAATTCCTTTTCCCGAGAGAAAAAGAACAGGAAGTTATAAAAAAGAAGTTAAAAAGTGGAGAGAAAGTAAAGCTCAAATTCTTAAAGAAGTTTTAAAAAAGGAAACAGAAAAAGAAGGGGGGTTTTTAGTATGGGGAGACCCTTCTATTTATGACGGACATCTTGAGATTTTTAAAGAAGTTCAAAAAGAACTCAACTTTTCTTTAGAAGTTATTCCTGGAATTTCTGCCTTTCAAATTTTAAGTGCTAAACATCAGATTTCTCTCACAGAGATAGGAGGGACTTTAATTTTTACTACCCCGAGAGGGATTAAAAAATTTACTCAACTACAAGACCGTATAGTAGTTTTTTTGGATAACTATGAAACTTATAAAAATTTTACCTCTCAAAATCTCAAAATTTATTGGGGAGCTTATCTTGGAACTCCTGAAGAAATACTTTTTTCGGGAAACTTAAAAGAAGTTCTTCCCCAAATTATAGAACTTAGAAGAAAATTAAGAAAAGAAAAAGGTTTTATCATGGAAACCTATCTTCTTTCTCCAATTTCAGAATTGTAGAGCTCTTTTTATGAAAAATAAAATTTATCTTATAGGAATAGGATTTAAACCTCTTGAGAAAGAAGCTAAAGATTCTCTTTTAAAAGTTTGTTTGGTCCTTGGATTTAAGAAAACTGTTGAACTTTTTAGAAAAAAATATTCTATTTATGAAAAAGTAAAATCAAAGATAAAAATCTTAAACAAATTAGAAGAACTTCTACATGAAGCTGAAAGAAGTCTTTCTTTAGGCGATGTTGCTATTTTAGCTTCAGGTGACCCTCTTTATTTTGGAGTTGGAAAAAAAGTAGTTGAATTTTTTGGAAAAGAAAAAGTAAAAGTTTTTCCAGACTTAAGTTCTTTGCAGAAAGCTGCTTCTTTAATAAAAGAAAATTGGTGGGAGATCCCTTCCTTAAGTTTTCACAGTCGTCCTCTTAAGCCAGAACTTTTGTTGACCAAACTTTATGCTTATCAGAAACTTGCTATTCTTACAGACGGATTAAACACTCCTTCAGTTATTGCACGTTGTTTAAAAGAAAAAGGTCTTGAAGAGGAGCTTGAAATTTGGGTTTTTGAAAAGTTAGGGTCTGAAGAAGAAAAGTTTTTTTGTGGAAATTGTAGTGAAGTGGCTCAGAAAAATTTTGAAGAACCTAATTTTTTAATTTTAAACTTAAAAAATAAAAAAAAATATACTTTTGGACTTGAAGAAAAGGAAATTTTACACTCCAAAAGTATGATCACTAAAGATGAAATAAGAGCTGTAGTTTTACATAGGCTAAAAATTCCTAAAAATGGAGTTTTTTGGGACATAGGAGCAGGTTCTGGTTCAGTAAGTTTGGAATGTGCACTTTTAAGCCCTGAACTTAAAATTTATGCTATAGAAAAAGAACCTTTGGCTTGCGAACTTATCTATCAGAATATAAAAAAATTTAAAACTTTTAATATAAAAGTAGTTAAGGGAATTGCTCCAGAAATTTTGACAGATCTAGAAAAACCTGATAGAGTTTTTATAGGAGGAAGTGGAGGAAGACTTAAGGAAATTTTAAAATTTTTGGATAATTTAAATAAAGGATTGCTCTTGGTATTAACAGCCATTTCTTTAGAAACTTTAAATCTTAGTTTAAGTTTTTTTAAAGAAAATAATTGGAAGTTTGAAGTTTCTCATATTGGAGTAAGCCGTGTAGAGCCTTTAGGTGATAAATTGGTTTTTAAAGCTCAAAATCCTATCTTTGTTATTAAGGCTGAAAAAAAATGAAACTTTTTGTTTTAGGGGTAGGGCCTGGGGACCCAGAACTTTTAACTCTTAAATCTAAAAAAATTTTAGAAGAAGTTTCGCTTATTTTCTCCCCTACAGGAGGTAAAGACAATATCGCTCTTTCAATAGTGGAAAAAGTAATAAATCTAAAAAATAAAAAAGTAGTCAGTATCTACTTTCCAATGAAAAAAACTCGTAAAGAAAGTTTAGAGGCTCACTGGATAAGTATTGCTGAAAAGATTATAAAAGAGCTTAAAATTTTTAAAAAAGGAGCCTATATAACTCTTGGAGATCCTTCTTTTTACTCTACTTTTTTTTATATTTATCCATATCTTCGTTTAGAAGTAGAGGTAGAACTCGTTCCAGGGGTAAGTTCGGTTTCCGCAGTAGCTTGTGCTATCCCTTTAAGTTTATCCATAGCAGATGAAAAAATAGCTATTTTACCTGCCAATTATTTAACCGAAAAAGACTACCAAAAATATTTATTTAATTTTGATACTTTAGTTTTTATGAAACCTTACAAAAACCTTCCAGAAATTACCAAATTTATCTCAAACTTCTTTTCTGATTTAAAAGTTTATTATGTAAAAAGAGCTAGTTTGCCTGAGGAAGAAATTTACGAAAATTTATCTCAAGTGCCTGAAAATTCTTTAGACTATTTTTCTGTAGTAATTGTTAAAAAGGAGAAAAAAAATGAAACCTAAAGTGTATTTTATAGGAATGGGACCTGGGGACCCGGAACTTTTAACTCTTAAAGCTTGGAGAATTATTAAGGATTCACAGGTAATTTTATATCCAGGAAGTCTTGCAAATGCAGAAATGATAGATTTTTTAAAGAAAGAATTACCCACAGCGCAGTTTTACGACTCTGCACCTTTGAAATTGGAAGAAATTATTAAAATAATTGAAACTGCGGTTTTAAGTAAAAAACAAGTAGCAAGACTTGTTAGTGGTGATCCTTCTTTTTACAGTGCAATTCAGGAGCAAATTGAAATATTAAGAAAAAAAAATATAGACTATGAAATCATACCCGGCATTTCTTCTGCTTCTGCAGGAGCAAGCAGGTTAGGAATAGAACTTACCTATCCAGAAGTTTCTCATACTGTAATTTTTACAAGATTTTTAGGAAAAACCGGGGGAGCAACTCCGGAGGAAATAAAAAGTTTAGCTTTAAAAAAAGCTACATTGGTTTTTTTCTTAAGTGCTTCTTATGTTAAAGAACTAAAAGAAACTCTTTTAGAAGTTTTACCTTCAGAAACCCCGGTAGCCGTTCTTTATCGAATAACTCAAAAAGAAGAAAAAATACTTATCGGAACTTTAGACCAACTCTCAAGTCTTTTGGAAAGAGAAAATATTAAAAAAACTGCTCTTATCTATGTAGGAGAGGTTTTGAAACTTCATTTTCAAAATCTTGGGAAAAGGTCTAAACTTTATGGAGAACAAAATGGAAGCTAAGTATGTAGTTTTTTATCTTTCAGAAAGAGGGAAGTCTTTAGCAGAAAAGTTAAAAGCTTTATTAAAAGAAATTAAAATTTTTAGATTGGATACAGAATTAATTTCCAGAAATTGGCAGAAAGATAAAATCTTAATTTTTATCTGTGCCTGTGGAATTGTAGTAAGAAAGATAGCATCTTTTATAAGAGAAAAAGAAGAAGACCCTGGGGTTTTGGTTATAAATGAAACTGGTAATTATGTAATTCCTATTTTAGGGGGCCATAGAGTAAAAGCTAATGAAATAGCTCAGAAAATAGCAGACTTTTTTTCAGCTCAGGCTATTATTACTACTGCTTCAGATTCTCTTTCTCTTATTCCTCTTGACCTATGGATTAAGGAAAAAGGATTTTTAATAAAAAACCCTCATCTTTTACCTGGAATTATGGCCCTTTTTAATCAAAAGGGGACTTTAAAACTTTATAAAGAAAAAGCTATTAAAATTCCACTTTTTAAAGGAGCTTATGAAGTTGAAAAAATAGAAGAAGCTGAAATTGTAATCACAAATCGCAGAATTGGTAAACCTAAAAAACAACTAATTTTAATTCCAAAGAATTTATGGCTGGGGATAGGTTTTCACGAAAATATAAAAGAAACTTATCTAGAGGAAGCAATAAAAAAAGTTTTAGAAGAAAGTGAGTTGGAGGAAGGGGCTTTAAAAGGAATTGCAACTTTAGACAAAAAAGCTACTCATCCAGTTCTTTTAAGTTTTTGCGCTAGTAAAAATCTTAAACTAGTTTCTTTTAGCAAAGAAGAACTGGAAAAAGTTAAAGCCTTAACGCCTTCAAAAAGAGTCTGTGAAGCAGTAGGAGTTGAAAGTGTTTCAGAACAGGCAGTGCTTTTGGCAAGTAAGGGTACTCTTTTAGTGCCTAAAAGGATTTTCCCAGATTTAACTATAGCTGTAGCTGAAGAAGATTATCAAGTTAAAGGTAAACTTTATGTAGTAGGAACTGGACCTGGAGATATAAATTATTTAACTTTGAAAGCTTTACAAGTTTTAAGAGAAGTAGAAGTAATTGTAGGCTACAGAACTTATATTAAACTTTTGGAACCGCTTTTTTATAACAAAGAAGTTTATAGTTTTTCTATGACTGAAGAAATAGAAAGAGCTAAAAAAGCTATAGCAGAAGCTTTAATAGGAAAAAAGGTGGCTCTTATAAGTGGAGGAGACCCTGGAATTTACGGAATGGCAGGTCTTGTTCTGGAAATTTTGGCTTTTAATAAAGTGTCTATAGATGTAGAGGTTATTCCTGGGATATCTGCTTTAAATGCTTGTTCAGCTTTAATTGGTGCTCCGCTTATGAACGATTTTGCAGTAATAAGTCTTTCAGACAGACTCACTCCTTGGAATGAAATAGAAAAAAGGTTAGAACTTTTTGCTCAACTTGATATACCTTTAGTTGTTTATAATCCTAAAAGCCAAAAAAGAGTTAATCAATTTTTAAGAGCTTGGGAAATTTTAAAATCTTTTAGAAGTCCTGATACAGTAGTTGCCGTAGTAGTTTCAGCCACAAGGGAAAGTCAAAAAATTTATCTAACTACTTTAAAAGAGCTAAAAGAAGATTGGATAGATATGCACAGCACATTAATTGTAGGAAGTTCACAAAGTTTTTTCTTTGGAAAGTGGTTTATTACTTCCAGAGGATACAAAAAAAAGTATTCGGAAAATGAATTTCTTTTAAATTTATAAAAGTTTAAAAGTTTCTTTAATCCCTGTTACAATATACTCAGTAGCAATGGTAGCTAAAATAAGACCTAGTATTCTTATAGTAGCTTTGGTGCCTAATTCTCCTAAGACTTTAAATATAAGATAAGCATAGTTTAATAAAAGGTATACAAACAAAGCTATAATTCCAATAATAAAAAATAAACCCACTTTGTAAATTAACTCTACATTTTCTCCTAGTATTATTACAGTAGTTATAGCTCCTGGTCCTGCCAAATAAGGAATTCCCAAGGGGACTATTGCGATATCTTCTTTTTCTTTAAAATGGATTATTTCTTGAGAAGAAGTTTTAATTTGTCCTACCCTTCCAAAAAGCATTTCTATAGCAGTAATAAAAAGAAGAATGCCTCCTGCAATTTTAAAAGAAGAAGTAGAAATATGAAAAAAACTTAAAATAAACTTTCCAATCCACAAAAAGGTAGCTAAAGTCACAAACACTGTAATTGAGCTTATAATAGCTACTTTTTTTCTTTCTTCTGGTAAATAATCTGAAGTTATATTTAAAAAAAGAGGAATTGCTCCTATAGGGTCAACTATAGTAAAAATGGCTAAAAAACTTTTAATAAAAAATCCTACTTCCAAAGGTCTTTTTCTCTTAGGTAAAAGTATAAACCTGGTAAAGCAGAAATAAGAATTAAACTATAACCTAAAAGTCCTAGGCTTAAGCTATACTCTAAAGGATAATTTAAAAGAGAAAAAAAATAACTTAAACTCCATTCTCTTACTCCTAAACCTGAAATACTTATAGGTAAAGCAGATAAAAAACTTATTACCGGAATAATTACAAAAAAGTATTCTGCTTTAAAGTTTAATTTTAAAGCTAGAGCTAAAAAAATAAATTGTAAGACAAAAAGCACTTGAATTAGAAATCCTAAAAAAATCGGAAAAAGATTATAGGGAATGCAAAGCGGGTTTAAATAGTCTTGTACTTTTTTTTTGGATAGAAAAAAAGAAACCGAGAAATAACTTATTAAAACTAGATAGGTTAATATTTCTAAAAAACTAAAAAAAGAGTAGGGTAGAAAATATCCTTTTAAAGGAAGAAATATAGCTAGAATAATAAAAATGCCTAATAGTCCATAACCACGGTCTAGTAATACACTAAAACTAGCTTTTTTCCACGAAAGCCCTCTTTTGGTAAGTAAAAAGCTTCTCAGAATGTCCCCACCAACTATACCTGGCATAACAGTATTTAAGGAAAATCCCATAAAATAAGCTTTTAAATAAAAACCGAGTTTATCTTTAAAATTCCAAGATAAACAAATTTTTTTCCAACGGAGCGCAACTAAAATTTGAAAAGAGAAAAAGGTCGCTAGAGCTAAAAGATAATAAAATAAGGAAATATTTTTCCAGATAGTTCGAAATTTTTCAAAATCAGTTTTTTTAAAAAGATAAAAAAGAATAGAAATGGTGACAGTCATTCTTAAAAAAAAGAATACATAACCTTTAAGTTTATTACTCATATTTTTAAAACTTTTTAAAAAAAATCAAAAATTTTTAAAAACTTTAAAGTAAGAAATAAAAGGTTTAGGAGAGGGGGAGGAAAGAGGATTTTCTATAATAGCTACCAGTTCACCTTTAGTACTCACAAGCCTTATCCATTTTTCTGTGGAAGATATAGTAAGTTTTTGAAACTTTGTAAAAGATAAAAAAGAAGAAGTATACATAGGTTTTCCTTCCCTTACTTTTTTAGAAAATTTCTCACTTATAATAATTTTAGGAAGAAATTCTAGTGCCTTGGAGACCGGAATTAAAAATTGGGTCCAAGAAAAGTCTTTTGCTCTTTCTTTCAACTCTTCTAGACTGATGGCGTGTTCTATGGTAAAAAAACTTTTTTTCAATCTCCTCAACTTAGAAAGAACAGCTCCACATCTTAACTTTTCTCCTAGTTCGTTTATCAAACTTCTTACATAAGTTCCTTTAGAACAGTGAAGGTAAAAAAATGCCTTATTGTTTTCCAAGGCTTTAATTTTAAACTCATATATTTTAACTTTTTTAGGTTCTTTAGAAATAATAACTCCGTCACGAGCGTATTTATAAAGTGGTCTTCCTCTAAATTTAGCTGCAGAAAAAGGAGGTGGAACTTGTTCTGAAGTTCCTTCAAAACTTTTAGCTAATTCTTGAAGAGTTTCTAAGGAAATTTTAGGAACTTCTGCTTTTCTAATAACTTCACCTGTGATATCGTAAGTTGAAGTAGTAATACCTAGTAAAAATTCGCCTTCATATACTTTATCGCCCTCTAAAAATATTTGGGCAATTTTAGTAGCTTCGCCTATTAAAATGGGAAGTACCCCTGTAGCTATAGGGTCTAAGGTTCCTCCATGACCTGCCTTTTTAATTCTAAGAAATTTTTTTACTTTTTCCAAAACCGCGGTTGAAGTAAGACCCTCAGGTTTATCTAAAACTAAAATACCACTAATTTTATTTTCCTTTTCTTTCATAAAACTTACTTATAATTTTTTTTAAATAAGTAATAGTACTAACGAAGTCCTGAGTCTCTACTGTAAAACCACTAGCATACTTATGTCCTCCTCCTCCAAACATTTTAGCTAATTCTACTACTTCTACAGGAGCTTTACTTCGCAAGCTAACACTTACTTTACCTTTTTCTATTTCTTTTACTAAAACTGCAATTTTTACATTTTTCAGACTTCTTAAAAAATTAACCCAATCTTTCGAAAGATTAAAGACTCCTTCTTTCTGAAAATCTTCAAAAGTAAGATAAGAAAAAGCTACTTCTCCGTTATTAAGAAATTCTAAGTTTTTTAAAATTTTTTTTAGGAATTCTATTTGAGTTAAGGAAAGATTCTCAAAAATTTGGCAGGCAACCCAAGAAGGTCTTGCTCCTAAATTAACTAACTCATAAGCTAGTAAAAAGGTTTCTTTAGTAACATTATCGTATCTAAAACCCCCTGTATCAAAGTAAAGACCTGCCAGTAAGTTTTCAGCTATTTCTAAAGTAATAGGAAAATTACCTAACTTCAAAAGCTGATATATTAAAAAAGTAGTAGAAGGAACTTGAGAGTCTACAATAAGAATTTCTTCTTCGGAAAAGAATTCTTCTTTGCTCAGTACATGATGGTCTATAATAATAAATTTAGTTTTAAGATTAATTTTTTCCCAGATTTTTTGAGAAATTCTTTTAGGTGAATGGGTATCAGCTACAATAACAATTTCGGGTTTAAAGTTTTTAAAATTTTCAGGAACTCGAAGAAAAGAACTCCCATGTAAGAATAAAGCTTCTTCCGGAATTTCTTCCACAACAGGTAAAGCTTTTTTATTTAAAAAAATAAGGGCTTGAGTTAGACTTAAAATAGATGCTAATCCATCTATATCAGGTTGAGAATGAGTTATTAAAAGAAAATTTTCAGCATCTTTGATCCAAGAAATGGCTTTATTCCAATGCTCCAAGTTCATAGTTAATATCGGCTTTTAGAAATTTTAGCTAAAAGTTCCGCCAATTCTTTTTCTTTTTCTTCTCTTAAGTCAATCTTAAACTCTATATCGGGTATAAACTTGAGGGTAATTTTTTGAGCTAAAAGTCTTTTAATATAACCTTTCGCTTTATTTAAAGCTTTTTCAATTTCTTTGTTATCTTTTCCAAAAGCTCTAAAATAAACCGTGGCCTTTTTTAAGTCATTACCTATTTTCACTTCTGTAAGAGAAATAAAATTTTTGAAAACAGGGTCATTTAATTCGTAAAGAATAATTTCTGAAATTACTTCTTTTAAAAGACTAGCTACTTTTTTTGAACGATAAGTAGTGGACATTTGGACATTAAAACTTTTCTTAATAGGAAATAAACTCTATTTCCGCTTTTATTAATTCCAACTCACTACGGTTTTGAATAAAGTTAATAATGGAAGTTATTTTGCTGTCTACCATTTTTTTATCTTTTCCTACTACACAAATACCTAATATAGCATTTTGCCAAAGGTTGTGCCCGTCTACCTCTGCTAGGGATATTCTTTTAAATTCTGATTCAATTTTGTGAATGAGAGCCTTCAAAATTTGCCTTTTAGCTTTTAAAGAATTAGGTTCAGGCAAAAAAAGTTCTATTTTAGCGATCCCTACCACCATAAAAAGCAATTTTTTATAATTCAGGAGTTACTTCCTTAATTTCAAATACTTCTATAAGGTCTCCTACTTTTATATCTTGAAAGTTTTCAATTCTTATACCACATTCGTATCCTGCAGCAACCTCTTTTACATCTTCTTTAAATCTTTTAAGGGAAGCAATTTTCCCTGTATGAATAACTACTCCATCTCTTATTATCCTTATTTTGCTATTTCTATTTACTATTCCTTCTTTTACATAACACCCAGCAACTATTCCAATTTTAGGGATTTTAAAAGTAGCTCTAACTTCTAACAGCCCTACAATTTTTTCTTCGTATCTGGGCTCTAAAAGACCAATCATAGCTTTTTTAACATCGTCTAAAAGATTATAAATTACCTCGTAAAATCTTACATCTATCCTTTCATTTTTAGCTACTTCTTTAGCTTGAGGAGTAGGTTTAACATTAAACCCTATTACAATAGCTTCTGAAGCAGAAGCTAGCATTATATCACTTTCAGAAATAGCTCCAATACCAGCTCTAATAATATTTATTTTCACTTTTTCAGTGGATAACTTTTCCAAGGAGGTTTTTAAAGCCTCCAAAGTACCTTGAGTGTCAGCTTTTAAAACAATTTTGAGTTCTTTTAATTCTCCTTCTTTTAGTTTTTCAAAAATTTTTTCTAAAGAGATTTTAGTTTCCTTAGCAATTTCAGCCTCGCGAGCTTTTCTTTGTCGGTATTCAGCAATTTTACGAGCCTTTTCCTCATTTTCTATTACAATAAAATCGTCTCCTGCCTGAGGAAGTTCTTCAAAACCCAAAATTTCTACAGGAATTGAAGGAGTAGCTACTTTTACTCTTCGACCGTAGCTATCAAACATAGCTCTTACTCTACCATAAGTTACCCCTGCTACAAAGGTATCCCCTTCTTTTAAAGTTCCTTCTTGAATAAGAACTGTAGCTATTGGACCTCTTCCCTTATCCAACTTACTTTCTATTATTCTTCCTCTTGCAGGACGCTCATAGGCAGCTTTTAATTCTAACATTTCAGCTTGAAGAAGAACTAATTCCAAAAGCTCATTAATTCCTATCTTTTTCTTAGCGGAGATACTGGCCATTAAAGTGTCTCCACCCCATTCTTCTGGAATAAGACCTAATTCTGCAAGTTGAGATTTTACTTTTTCTACATTTGCCTCAGGTTTGTCTATTTTATTTATAGCTACCACAATTGGAACTTTAGCAGCTCTTGCATGTTCAATAGCTTCTTTGGTCTGTTCCATAACACCATCATCTGCAGCTACTACCAAAATTACTATATCAGTCACTTGAGCCCCTCTGGCTCTCATAGAAGTAAAAGCTTCGTGTCCCGGAGTATCAATGAAAGTAATAAGTCTTCCATCTTCTAATTTAACAGTATAAGCTCCGATATGCTGAGTAATTCCTCCAGCTTCTTGATTTGCTACATCAGTTTTTCTAATAGCATCAAGAAGAGTAGTTTTCCCATGGTCTACATGTCCCATTACTGTTACTACCGGGGGACGGGGTTTTAACTCTTCGGGAGCAGGCGGAATATATTGTAATAAAATTTCTTCTTCAATGGGAGCTTTTTCTACTTCGTATCCAAATTCGTAAGCCAAAATAGCTGCTGTATCTACATCAATGGATTGATTAATAGTTAAAGGCATTCCCATTTGAAGAGATCTTTTAATAACCTCACTTACTTTAACCCCCATCAATTTAGCTAACTCCCCTACTTGAATAGTTTCGTAAATTTTAATTTTTCTTTCCTTAGGAGGTAAAGTAGGAGGTCTTTCAGAAACCTTTTCAGGTTTTTCCTTAGGTTTTACTTTAATCTTTGAAAAAGTATCTTCTTCCTCCACTAAAGAAATTTTTTCTGGAAATAAAGATTCAGGTTCTTCTTCTATAAAGAATTCTTCTATTTCTTCTTTTCTTTTTTTAGGCAGAGAAAATTTTTTCTTTTGTTTCTTTTTTTCTTCTAATAGGAAAATTTCTTCTTTTTTCTTTTTCTTAACTTCTTCTTTTTTGACTATTTCATCTTCAGGAACTTCTTCAGGTTGAGGAAAAACTTTTTCTACTTTTTCCTTAAAAAATTTAGGTTTAAAAACCTTTTCTTTTCTTTTAACAAAATCAGTGACTACTCTCTTGTCAGGAGCCTCTTTTATTTTTTCTTCTTCAGGCGTTTTAAGGGGTTCTTCCTGAGAAATTAACTTTTCAACTGAAGGTCTTTCTAACGATGTAGAAATTTCTCCAACTTTAGAAGTGTCTTCAATAAATACTTTTTCTTCTGGGATTTCTAAAGGAGGTGGAAGTTCAACTTTTGGAATTTCTAACTCTTCTTTTGATACTTCTTGAGATATTTCAGAAGGAGTTTTTTTTCTTAAAATTAACTTCTTTTTTTTTGGAATAATAACAGGTTCCTCAGAAACTATTTCCTCTTTTGTAACTTCTTCTTTTTTTATCACAATAAATCTTTTGGAAGAAAACAACTGTCTTATTTTCTCAGCCTCTTCTTCCATTAAAGGTGAAGAAATAGTTTTTATAGAAAAACCCTCTTCCTTTAATTTTTTCAAAAGTTCTTTAGGGTCAATATTTAGTTCTTTAGCTAAATCAGCTACCTTAATCTTTTCCATAAAATTTTTTATATTATTAAAAAATTTTTAAAAACTAAAAACATATTTGTAAGTTTAATATTAAACTAAGAAAATTCAAGAGTTTTTTAAAAATTTAGTATCACCAATATTTTAAAAAATAACAATAATTTTGCTTATTTTGTAGTTTAGTTTGGGCAAATTTTGCAAAGTAGTTTTTTAAATTACAAACATAAAAAATTGTTTTTAAAAATAGAAAAAGATATCCTGAAGGAAATTTAGGAAAATACTTTCAAAAAGCCGAAGAATAGGTAAACTATGGCCTTATTTTGGGTCTTGAAAAATTAGAATTCGGATAAATTTTTTACTTTTATTTTTCTGATTTCAGATTAAACTTTTTTAAAATATGAGAAAAGTCATAATTATACCTGCGCGTTATGGTTCTGCTAGGTTACCTGGTAAACCTCTAGCTCTTTTGTGGCATAAGCCTCTTATACAACATGTTTACGAAAGAGCTATAAAATCTGAAATTTCTGAAGTTTATGTAGCAACTGATGACCAGAGAATATTTGATACTGTAATAAGTTTTGGTGGAAAAGCTCTTCTTACTAAAAAAGAACATACTTGTGGAACGGAAAGAGTTGCAGAAGCAAGTGAAATTTTAGGTCTTAAGGAAGACGACCTTATAATAAACTTGCAAGGAGATCAACCCCTTTTTCCTTCTGAATATTTTTCGTTTTTAATAAAACCTCTTTTGTTATCTCCAGAGATAAATATCTCTACTTTAGCTACTCCTATCACAAATGAAACTGATTTAAAAAATCCTAATAAAGTAAAAGTAGTTTTAGATAAGAAAGGATTTGCTCTTTACTTTTCTCGTTCTCCTATTCCTTATTTTAGACCTCCAGGTAAAGAACCTCAGTATTTAAAACACATAGGAGTTTATGCTTACTGGAAAGGATTTTTAAGTAAGTTTGTAAAATTGCCTCCAGGAGAACTTGAAATGGCTGAGAAATTGGAACAACTTAGGGCTTTGGAATACGGATACAAAATTAAAGTTACAGTAGTTCCTAAAGATGTTCCCGAAGTAGATACTTGGGAAGACTTGAAATACTTAGAAAACTTAAAAGAGGGTTAAAAATGAAAAGGACACCTGCAGTAGCTGGATACTTTTATAGTGAAAATAAAGAAATTCTTATGTCAGAACTTAAAACTTTGGTTAAAGAAAAAGAAGAAAAAATTAAAGTTAAAGGGATCGTTGTTCCTCATGCAGGATACATGTATTCTGGCTGGGTAGCAGGTCAAACTTATGGAACTATTTATCCTCCAGAAGTAGCTTTTATTATAGGACCCAATCATACCGGACTAGGAAAAGAAGTTTCAATTTTTATTGGAGAATCCTTTGTTACTCCTTTAGGGGAAGCTCTTATCTGTAAAAAATTAGCTTTAAAATTACTAGAAGAAGTTCCCTTTTTAGAAGAAGACCCTTTAGCCCATCTTCACGAACATTCTTTAGAAGTTCAGGTCCCTTTTTTACAATACCTTAATCCGAAAATAGAGATTGTTCCCCTTTGTTTAGGAAGATTGAGTTTGGAAGAAATAGTAACCTTAGGCAAGGGAATAGCTAAGTGTATAAAACAAGAAAATAGGTATGTTATTGTAGTAGCTAGTTCAGATTTTAGTCACTATGTACCTCATGAAGTGGCAAAAAAGAAGGATTTTATAGCTATAGAGCAAATTTTGAACCTTTCTGAAGGTGGGCTTTTACATGTGGTTCAGAAGGAAAAGATTAGTATGTGCGGTGTTATTCCAGTAGCAGTAACCATATATGCTTGTAAGGAAATCGGAGCTAAGAAAGCAGAGCTAGTAGTTTATGCAACCTCAGGAGAGGTAATAAGAGATTATTCTTCAGTTGTGGGTTATGGGGGAATAATAATTTATTAATTTTTTTAATAAAATTCTTAAACGCTTAAAAAGGAGGAAAAAATACATATGTCTCAAGTAATAACGAGATTTCCTCCTAGTCCTACAGGACATCTTCACTTGGGAGGAGCAAGGACAGCTTTGTTTAATTGGCTTTTTGCAAGACGTCATAGAGGTAAATTTATTCTTCGTTTTGAAGATACAGATAGGGAGCGGTCAAAACCTGAATATGTAAATTCTATTATGGAAGCTCTAAAGTGGCTTGGGCTAAATTGGGATGAAGGTCCTTATTTTCAGAGTGAAAGGTTACACATCTATCACAATTTTGCTCACAAACTTTGGGAAGAAGGAAAAGCATATTATTGTGAGTGTTCCAAAGAACTTTTAGAAGAAAAAAAGAAAAAGAGATTAGAAATGGGATTAAAACCTGGATACGACCAGACATGTAGAAGTAAAAATTTAGGTCCTAAAGAGGGTAGAGTCCTGAGATTGAAAGTTCCTGAAATAGGAGATATAGTAGTTGAAGACCTTTTAAGAGGAAAAATAATTTTTTCTGCAGACGAGATAGATGATTTTATTCTCTTAAGATCAGATGGAACACCTACCTATCATTTTGCAGTAGTTGTTGACGATATTGAAATGAAAATTACTCATGTTATAAGAGGAGACGACCACCTTTCTAATACTCCTAAGCAAATACTCATTTACAAGTCTTTAGGAGTTAACCCTCCTTATTTTGCGCATATTCCTATGGTTCTTGGTCCAGATGGAGCAAGGCTTTCTAAAAGGCATGGAGCTCGGTCAGTCTTAGAGTACAGAGAAGAAGGGTACTTACCTTTTGCCTTAATTAATTACCTTGCTCGTCTAGGATGGGGATATGGAGATGAAGAATACTTTAGTGTAAAAGATTTAATAGAAAAATTTTCTTTAGAAAAAATTAATCTAGCACCTGCAAGATTTGACCCAGATAAACTCTTGGCAGTAAATGCTTATTGGATTAAAAATACTTCTTCAGATCTGCTTTTGAAATACCTTCAGCCTTTTTTGAAAAATTACTCCGTTTCTAGCTTTCCCGAAGAATATCTAATTTCTGCTATTGATACAGTTAAACCACGAACTAAAACTTTAAAGGAAATGGTAGATATGCTTCACTTTTATCTGGTAGAAGAGATCGATTATGAAGAAAATTCTGCCCAAAAGTATTTAACTAAAACAGTTTTACCTTGTTTAGAAAAATTCCTTTTAGATCTAAAAAATTTACCTTTAGAGGACCATAAGCTAGAGAGTTACTTTAAAGATTTAACTCAAACCTTTGGTATAAAGTTAAAAGACTTGGCTCAAGCTATAAGAGTTTCTCTTACTGGTAGAAGTGTCAGTCCTGGGCTTTTTGAAATAATAAGAATTTTAGGAAAAGAAAGGGTAGAAAGGAGACTTAAAAAAGCTTTAGAATTTATAAAAAACCTATAAAAAATTTTAATTTTAAAAAATGGACGCTGAGGAAATATTTTTAAAATTTGGTTTTGTTTATAGTGGTTTTGATGAGCTTAGAAGGGGGGGTTTAGAATTTTTAAAGGTGAGTTTTGTTAAAGAGTTTTAAGATTATCTTGTAAAAATTAAAAAATAGAGTGGGGAGGTTGTAAAACAATAAAAAAAAATTATAATTGATAAAAAAAATTAAGTTACGGGGCGTAGCGCAGCCTGGAAGCGCACCTGCCTTGGGAGCAGGGGGTCGGAGGTTCAAATCCTCTCGCCCCGATTGGTTTATCAGGGTTTCAGAAAATTCATTTTTTTTCAAAAATTAAAAAATAACTCCAATTTTATACCCACAAACAATGTCTCGAAAACCTCATCAAATAAGCCTTTTAAAAAGATATAGATCACTCTTTATCCTAGAGAAAACAGGAAGTTTTTAACAATTGACTGCAAGGTAAAAACAAAAAAGGGCACATTTAGAGTTCATAGAGGTATTCCTATTTCAGATAAGCAAGTTCAGAAATTTAAAGAAAAGCTAAGAGCTTTTCTTGAAAAGAATTTAAACCAAATAACTTGTGTTGAGGATTTAAAGAAGTTTGTAGCGGAATTTTATATAAAATTCACAGGAAAGAAACTACCTGAAAGGAAGGTAAAAAAAGAGGCAAATTTGTTTAAAAGTTATAAGAAAGGAACTTTAAGATGGCTCTTAGGTCTTTACATTGAGGGGTAAAGTATAAAGTTTCTCCTGTGACTTTGGGCGTTAACAAATGGTGTGCAAAAGGGGTCTTATCTAAACTAGGCTCTAAACTTCTTGATGAGCTTACCTATGCAGACCTTTTAAATTATCAAGTGCAAAGAAAAGAGGAAGGGGTAAGTAATCGAACGGTTAACATGGAGATAGGTTTCATTCGAAGGGCTTTAAACTGGGCTAAGGAGGTAGGATTGATAAGCAATTACAATATCAAAAAGTTTCCTATGCTTTCTGAAGAAAAAAGAGTTTTTTATTTCCTCACAAGAACTGAGCTTTCCTCTCTTCTACAAGTTCTTAAGCATCATCCTATTTTACAGTGCAGAGTGCTCCTTACTGTATTAACTGGACTTAGACCAAAAGAGGTTGCAAATTTAGAATGGACAGATATTGATTTTGAAAACAAGCTTCTTTTTGTAAGGAAAAAGCCTTATAGTTTTGTAAAGGATCGTGAAGAAAGAGTTATTCCACTTTGTGAGGAGGCTATGAAAATTTTAATCGCTTTAAAAACTATAAATCCCTCTTCTCGTTTTATTTTTGGAAAAAATGGAAAACCAGTTTATGAAATCTCTCCTCAACTAAGAAGGGCAAGAAAAAAGGCAAAACTTGAAAAACCTGTATATCCTTATATGCTTAGACATACTTTTGCAGTAATAAGCTTAAGAGCAGGAGTTGATATATATGCTTTAAAGGAACTTATGGGTCATAGTTGCATAACTACAACTGAAAGATATCTTCATACTGATCCTGAACATATAAGGGTTTTTGTTGAAAGGTTGGCAAAATTTTTAAAATTGGAAAAGGAGAAAGTTTTATGGCAAGATTTGAAAAGCTAATTGAGGAAATGGATGCTTTAGAAAAGGAAATAATTGAAAAACTAAAAAAAGCTCCTCAGAAAAAGATTAAAAGTGTGCTTAAGATTAAGTATCCCTCTTTTAAAAATTTAATTTCAGTTCTCTCTTCAATACCTAAGCAAACTTTAAAGAAGTTAGGTTTAAAGCCTGCAAATTTGCCAAAACCAATGATAATACCTAATACTATAGAAGAGGAAACTGAAGAGACAAAGGAGTTAAGAGAACTTGAAAAAGCAATAGAAATTAAGCCCTATGCTAGATGGTTTCTTATTCCTATCAGGTTTAAATTTACTGAAGAATTAATCAGAGACCTTGCTTATAGAGAGGGAGTTATTCCTGAAATATTTCTCTTAAAGTTGATTTTACAAGGATTTATTAGGATATATGCAAAGAAACACAGAAACTTTTTATTAAAAAACGGCTATTCCTTTGTCGTTCCAGAAATAGACAGAGACTTAAAATGGGAAGTAAAATTTTATGAAGGATTAAAAAAACATTCCAGTTCTTATCTTCTATCTAGAAGGTTTTTCCTGGTCATGCAAAACTCATATATTTATAGCACAAGAAGCAGGTATAAAAAAAATCCCGAAATTACTTGTTTCCCTGATCTAATTATGAAAGAAAATGAGAACCTTTTAAGACCTTTCCATTGGCATAATGCTTCTCAAAATACGGTTGTAACACCGGATTATATTGATCAATATCAGATTATTGAGTGGATGTATATAAAATTAAATTCCCCTTAATCAAGACCAATTAAAATTAAAGTTCCTGATCCTGCAGGTGTGCTATATTGGAAGATTTTAGAGCTTTATCAAAAAATACAAAAAGAAAGTGGATGGAAATATGATTACTATCTAGCCAATATAGCTCATTATATTGATGACCTCTCTCAACCCTCACATAATTTCCCTTACAAAGATCTACCTGCTAGTGATGGCAAACCTTATCCAGAGATAGGTTTTTTGGGCAGAAAAGCACCATTGAGAATTTGATACAGTTTTAGATACCTATCTACCTCTAGATAAAAAAACAAAAAAATCTTTGAAAATATGATAACTTTAATAAAAATTCACTCTATTGAGGATCTCAGAAAAGAGATTACTAAAATAGCAAACAGTTCTATTACTTTAGCTAAAAAATGCTATTTTGAAAAAAAGAGTCATTACTAAAGAAGAAGCCTTCAAACAGATAGCTATGTCTGTATCTTTGATTAAGGCAATAATTAATCACACAAAAAATAAAATAAGAGAAGGAGGTAAAAATGAAGCTTTACAAAGCGAAGATGCTTTCATTAATTGTAATTCTTTATCTTTTATTTTTTCCTTTTATAGCAATTGCTCAAGGTATAAAAACTACTGTAGGGGATATTCTTTCTGATCCAGAC
>JAUQQL010000016.1 GCA_030578315.1 Thermodesulfobacteriota bacterium
AATTCAAATATTTGGGGGGTGTGGGGGGTGGGGGTGCATAAGTTCCGGTGCTTTTTTAGAAAATAAAAATGTGGTAAAGTGGAAGTTTAAAATTATAAGGAAGCTTTTACCCAATCCCAAAAAAGACTTAACTTTACTTAAAAAAGAGCTAAAAAAGGACATAGAAGGATTTAACCAAGAACTTACGGAGTATTTGATTTGGTATAATACGGAGAAAATTCATTCAGGTATAGGAGGAAAAGCTCCTCTGAGCAATCCAGTCTAATATCATATGGACTTATACAAACTCTTGATATTATTATTTTTGAAATTATAACCTATTTAAAAAACGCTTTAAAATAAAATAAAAACATTGGGAGGAAACTTATGAATAGAGCTTCAAATGAATTTAAAAAAAGAAAATTTGTAAATGTGTTTAGTGGAAATTTAGCAATTTTTTGTAGTGATGAGAGATTTGTAGAAGCTACTATAGATTTTTTGAAAGAAGATTTAGAAATAAAAACTTGTGATTTAGTTGTAGTTGCTGGAGGACCTGTTTTCATTGCTCAGAAAGAATCTTCTCTTATAGAGCGTTTAGAACTTTTAATTAATTTTCATCAAATTAAAAAGATAATTCTTATTTCTCATGAAAATTGTGGTTATTATAAACATTTCTATCCAGAGTTGTCTTCTCAAAACTTGGAAAAGTTTCAAGTAGAAGACCTAAGGAAGTCTTTAAATTTTTTAAAGGAAAAAGGAATTGAAGGATATGCTTTTTTTGCTTACACAGAAAAAGACCAGATTTTTTTTAGAGAAATTAAATAACTTTTTCAAGTGTAATTTAAAAACTTTTTGACTTATTCACTGTAGTTTCCTTTAGAGTCTTGATATTTCTTCTTCTCCATTTTTGACAGCTCTTATAAGGGCTAATTTAGCTTCTTCTCCTGGATAGAAATAAACTAAACGAAAGGCTGTAAAAATTAAAAAGAAACTTCCTTTGTTTTTTTTTAAATTTAACGCCTTGCTGAATACCGTATCAAATAATTAATTGAAAAAGTTTACCAAAAAGGTTTAAACTTCAACTACTCCTAACTTAAGAAGCAAGGGAATTTTTCTTTTTATAAAAGCTTCTGAAAGTTTTTCTAGTTCTTCAACTGATAGAATGTTTAGGGGCTTTGGTCCTTGAAAAGTGTAAATAGTTTTATTTACAGAGCTTAATTTTTCTTTAAGTTCTTGAATTGAAATTTTGCCCTTTTCTTTTAGTTCAGCTAAAAAGAGGACTTCTAGAGGTGAAAGAGTGGTTCCAGCTCCTCTGGTAATTTCTGAAACGAGAATAGTTTGAGAAACACTTTTTCTAGCTTCTTCTAAAAATTCTTCGTTTAAAGATGGTTTGAGTCTTAATTTTAAAACTTCTCTATCACTTAAAAAGTCCGGCAAACAGGGTTTCTCAAAAGCTACTTCAAATTCTTGAGTCGCAAGAAGTCTATTTAAGGCTTTTAAAACCTGTTTTTCTGAAAATCCTTCAAGGTCTTCAAGAGTTATAAAACTTTTACCTTCTTCAAAAAGTTTGAAAACTTTGTCGTAAATAGAACCGCTAAGAGGTATTTTGGCCTTTCCTATAATAGGAAGAACTCTTGTTATTTCAGTCACAGGTAAAGTAGGAAAAAGCTTTATTTTTTCTTTAAGAAATTTGTAAGCTTTGCTAAAATCTTGAGCATTTTCTTTAGTAAAAAGGTCTCTTCTATCAGTGGTATTTCGGATAAAGTCTTTTACGGTTTCTACAAGTTCTGGCTCAGAAATTTCAAAAAAAGTTGGAATTTGAACAGGAGGTACAGCCAATTCAAGGTCATTCAAAGATGAGTCAGCAGAACCAACAAATTCAAGTCCTCTTCTTTTGGCTTCTTCGTAAATTTCGTAAAAGTAAAAGGCTCTAAAATCGCCTAACAAAAAATGGTGAAAAAAATGGTCTACAAGATTTTCTTCAGTTTTTATACTACTTAAATAAAATTGAACAATTCTTGCTACAGAGGGGTTAGCGTAAAGATATAGCATTCCCCTTTTAGCAAGAAGTCTCAAAAAATAAAGACCTTTTTTAGCTCTTTCCTTTTCTGAAGAAAATTTTCTTGAGGAAACAAGCTTCTGTATAAGTTTCCAAAGAGGTTCAAGGGAGATTCTTCCAGGAAGTGCCATATACTCTACATAAAAAAGTCCTCCCTGTTTTAGTTTTTCAGAAACAAAATCCAAAATCTTTTTTCTAGCTTGTTCTTCTAATAAGGAGTAAACTCCACTTATAACAATAAAATCAAACTCTGGAAAGTCCTTAAATTCTAAATCCAACAAATTTTTCTGAACCAAGTTAAGGTTTTTAAGACCGTATTTTTCAATTCTTGTTTTAGCTTTTTCTATATACCAGGAGTTAAACTCAATTCCCCAAAATTGACTCTCCGGATTTAAAAGTGACAAAGCAATAAGAGTAGTGGCATCTCTACAACAAATTTCACAATAAGTATAAGAAGAAACAGGGTCAGGAGGTAAGAATCCAGACAAAGAGGCACTAAGACACATTTTAAGAGGAGTCTGAGAAGGAACTACTAAAGAAGGATATTCTACATCTTGCGTATAATAACCCACATAGTCTTTTTCGTTCATAAAGATTTCCTCATTTTTTTAATATTTAATATTCTAATTTAGTATTCTAAGGGAACAAATCCCTGTTCCAAAACCTCAAGTAAAGGTTTTAAGTATTTTTCGTATCTTCTCCACTTTCCTTTAGACTCCTGATAAATTTCACTTCTTACTTGCTGAATACTTGCGGTTTTAACTGGCCTTTCGGTGTAGTAAAATTCAAGTACCTTATCTTCCCAGGGAAGTTCGCAATATTCTAAAAGTTCTCTTATAACCTTTTCTGGTTCACTTACCAATTCTTCGTAAACTACTTTAAAGATTCTTCCTTCTGGCAAGGTCTTATACCAGTGGTCCATAATAAAGAGATAGTCGTTAAGCATGTGTCCGATGTCCTTTAAGTCATTAGCAAAACCCATAAGACCACGCATAGCTGCAAAGTTTTGATAAAAATTAGAAACAGCAACATCCCTTGGGTCTCTGTGAATGTGAATAATTTTAGCTTTAGGAAAAATAAGATGAATAAGACCTACATGGTCAAAATTATGAGGAAGCTTATCGGTTACTCTTGGTGCTGTTTCATTGTATATTTTAAGTTTTTCAAGATAGTATTCTCCTGCACTTTTTAAGTGTCTTTCGTCCATGTATTTTATACCTTCTGGATATGGATAGCCTCCGTTAACCCTGGGGAAAAGCTGAGTTATTCTTCCAATCCAAGAAAGCTCTCCTGCTCCGTAAACTTGAGAGTGACTGGCAAGAATTTGTTCCACAAGAGTAGTTCCGCTTCTTGGCATACCTACTATAAAAATTGGCCTTTCAGAGGGATGCCCTTTGCCGGAAAGCCTTTCTATTAGCTCTTTGTTAAAAGCCTCTGCAATTCTTTGAACAAATCTTCTGTGCTCTCTCCAGTCGTATCTCACAATACTTCTTGTAAGCTCGTTACCTAAACTTACTACTTCAAAAGACTTATCGTACTCACCAATTCTTTCGTAAACTTCAGCCAAAGTAAAAGCAAGAGAAATCCTTTGTTCTAAAGGAATATTACCTTCTCTTACTGCTTTTTCAAGTTGCCAAAGTTCTTCTTGATCAACCTGGTAGTCCTTGTATCTTAAAAGCTGAATCCTTGCAGAAGGAGAAATCTGAGAAAGAGCCTCTAAGTGCGCCCTTGCTTCTTCTTTTCTTCCAAGACTTAAAAGATAATGAGCTAGTTCAGACCTTATTCCTACATGTCCAGGAAAAAGTTCTATAGCTTCGGAAAGAATTTCTACTGCCTGAGAAGTTTGATTTTTTTCGTGAAGTATTTTAGCTTTAAGAAACTTCCATCTTGGGTCAGCTTTAAGAGCTTGTGGCATCTCATCAAGGTCCTTTTCCGCAGCCTCTAAAAATCCTACCTTAATTCTTGCCTCATTTAAAAGAAATCTCAAATCCTCAGACTCAGGCTCCTTTTCCACCCACTCCTTAAGCTTGGTTCCTAAAAGATAGTAACTTTCGGTTTTAAGACAAACCTCTATAAAAACCCTCTTTACTTCTTCATCTTCTGGAAAACGCTCAAGAGCTGATTCAACTATTGATAAAGCCTCCTCTTCTTTTCCTATACTTAAAAAAACCAAAGTAAGATTAAGGTAAAAAAACTTATCCTCAGGATTAGCTCTAATTTTTTCAAAAAGCTCCTCTATATATTCATCCACTCTCTCCAAAGCTTTCAAATATTCGGTCCTTTTAACATAAAACTCTCTTCTTTCAGGTGCCAATCTTATACATCTGTCCAAAATCTCAAGAGCCTCCTCGTATCTTCCTTGTCTAAACTTAATAACTGAAAGATTATAAAGAAGCTCAACTCTCTCAGGAGAGAGCTCAAGTGCCTTGGTTAAGTGCTTTTCGGCTTCTTCAAATTTATCTATTAGTATGTAAATAGCTGAAATCCTTGCATGAGCAATAAAACAGTTAGGATTTAGCTCTAAAGCCCTCTCCAAATACTTTAAAGCTTCTTCAGGTTGATGAGTAAGAAAAAGAAGAAATCCGTAATCCGAAAGACTTTCTTCGTCTTTAAGCTCAGAAGGTTCTATGTTAGCAAGAATTTCTCGTGCCCGAAATACTTCTCCTTTCAAAGCCTTTAAAATACCAAAAAGAATTCTTAATTCCACAAAGTCTGAAAACTCAACCTCAGGTCTTTCTTCAAGAAGAGCAAAAGCTTCAGAAAGACGCATATTTCTCTGAAGCTCCCTTAAAGCCCTAATAAGCTCAAACTCATGCATAAAGTCTTTACCTTTACAGAAATTTAAAAAATAATTTTATAATTTTTAAGCTTGGGAATCTTTTTTAGTATAAATTCTTTTACCGTTTCTTCAATAACTTTTCTTGCTTCTTCAGGATTTTCTACCACCTTTCCGTCTTTTACTACCTGTCTTCCAAGAATTCTTAATCTTTCCTCAAGCCCCCGAATAAGTCCGGAAATTTCATTTACCCCCTTAAAAAGTAAATCAAGAATCATCATCTCAAGATTATTCAATACCACACCAGTTCCTGCTACCGGAGAAGCAAGATAGTTATAAATTCTTCCTTCATAACAAAGCTCAGCTATAGCTCTGTTAAACTTAAAAGTATAAGAAACGTCAAAGTCTTCGTTATAAAAAGCAAGAATTCCCTTATCAATAAGGAAGGTGAGTGCTTGAATTACTCCCGGCAGTCTAATTCCTTGAGCTTTAAGTTCAGATATTTCTACCACCTCCTCTACACTTCTTGGCTCTCCGTCAGAAAAAAACTTTAAAATAGGTTCGTAAATCTCCCTTCTTCCTTGAATCTGACCTGCAACAGTTTGAAATTTAAATTCCTCTCCTTCCTTCCACTCAGGGTCCTCTACTTTAATCAATTTTATCTTAGTTATTTCTTTTATGTGCTCCATTCCAAGAGGAAATACTACACCTTTCTGATAAAGGTCTTTCCTAAAACTCTGATTAATAAGAAGGTCTATAAGAAAAAGTCTAAAAGCGGGATTACTAAACTGATTTACAATTTTCTCCATAGGGTCTGGCAAAAGTCTTGGAAGATAGTTCTCTATAAGCGTAGCCGAACCTGCAAAGTAAAGTTTACCTTCAAGCATCTCTTCAATTACTTCTTGAACCCAAAAAATCTTATGTGCTTCGTTTATGTATTCGTGAACTACGTAATTTCTATTATGCCTCATAGCCATTTCAAGCCTATTTTTAAGATTAGGATAAGCCACAAAAACCTGAGCATTAGCTTCAAGAAGAGCTTTAGCAAGCTCAAAACCCTTCTCTACAGCTTGAAGAGCTGGGAGATTGCTTACCTTATAATAACTTCTTAATAGTTCTCTTAAAATAGTTCCTGTCATCCATCCTGGCATGGCATTATAACTAATATAAACAATACCTCCAGGAACTACCACCTTTTTTAAAATCTCAACTACCTTCTTTCTAACAAACTTTGAAATCCAACTCCAGATTCCGTGAAGAATTACTATGTGAAACTCTCCCCATTCTTGAGGAAAGGCTTCTGCTAATTCCACAAAGTCAGCTTCATAAAAACTGACATTCCTTAAACCAGAAAGCTTAACAATTTCTCGTGCGTGAGCAATGTGAGAAGGATTAAAATCAATTCCTATAAATTCCATATGGGGGAAACAAGCTGCGTGTATACAAAGATTAAAACCTTGTCCACACCCTAATTCAAGAACTCTTAAGTTTTTCTCTAAAGGCGGTCTTTTCCCTCCCAGAAAAACTCCCCACCTAATCCAAAGTGGAGAAGTTTCTTTGTAATAACCAACAGTGTAAGGAACCTCAATGTTGTAACCGTGCGACCATGAGGTCATTTTCGTCACCTCACTTAAAAAATTAAACTTTTCAAAAAATTTTTTAAAAAAACTTTAAACGATAGTCTTCAAAAAGTCAATTAGAAAAACTCTTAAAGTAACATTTTAAAAAGTTGCATTTGTATAAAAATAAGTTAAATATTATAAGATTGAAAATTCTAAGGGAGGTAAAATTTTTATGGGAAGATTAGTTCCGCTAACCAAAAAAGAATTTGAAAACAAGTTTTGGAAAAAGCCTGAAAATCTATTATGGGCTAAAAACATAAGTGCTGTTCCAGTGGCCTTAGAGGAAGTAAGAATTTTATGCCTTTTTTTACCCCTGGTTTTTGTTAAAACTCAAGAAGAGAACTTTGGACTTATAGCTCTTTTAAATCTCCTGCCCGAGGGAAATCTTCTTGTTGACCATCAAGGTAAATGGGTTGGAAGATACATTCCTTGGTTCTTTATAACCTATCCCTTTTTTTTAGGTTTTACTGAAAGGGAAGAACCATTTCTTTTAGTAGACGAAGACTTTATCCTGCAGGAACCCAACGGTTTGCCTTTCTTTAAAGAAGACGGAACACTTCACGAAGAAGTAATTAAAATTTTCAATTTTTTAATAAAAAGACATAAAAGTTATCAATCAATTTCTATACTTTGTGAAAAACTTGCAGATTTTAACTTGATTGAACCATGGGAACTTAAAATTAGATTTCAAGAAGAAACCAAACCTGTAGATGGTCTCTACAGAATTAACTGGGAAAAATATGCTTCTTTAAAAGATGAAGAGGTTTTGCAGTTGAGAAAGTATGGAGCTCTCCTTTTGGTTTATGCTCACTTGTTTTCTCTTGCTAATGTAGAACTTTTAGCCAATTTGGCAAAATTACACGCATTGAAAACTCAGCCACCTGAAATTCCTGAAGCTCAGAGAATTTCTTCTAAAGAAACACCTTTAGAAGATTTGGAAGAAATTCTTAAAGAATTAAAATTTACTGAAAAATAATAAATGTCTGTAAATTGGGATGACTTTTACAAGAAATTTGAGGAACGTTTTCGTGAGTCTGAATCTCTTATTAAGGAAAGACTAAATTTTTACAGACCCTTACTTGAAGTTCTAATAGAAGTTTCTTCTGATTCATCTCCCCTAGCTTTAGATTTGGGATGTGGAAGGGGAGAATTTTTAGAGCTTTTGACTGAGCTTGGCTTTAAAGCTTATGGAGTTGACCTAAACCCTCTTTTCGTAGAGCACTGTAAAAAAAAGGGGCTTGAAGTTTATCAAGAAGATGCTTTATCGTTTTTAAAAAAAACTTCTAAAGAAAAATATCTTCTTATCTCAGCCATTCATCTTTTGGAACATCTTCCATTTGAAGTTCTGGTAGAACTCGTAATATGCATTTTTTCTGCTCTTAAACCAGGTGGAATTGCCATCTTTGAAACTCCTAACGCTGAAAATCTTATTGTGGGAACAAGAAACTTCTGGCTTGACCCTACTCATCTTAAACCCCTTCATCCTGAATTTTTAAAATTCCTCTGTGAATATGCAGGCTTTAAAGAAACTTATCTTTTTTATCTACACGGAGCCCAAAATCTAAAAAAACCCACCATAAAAGATATTTTGCAGTCTGCTTCTCAAGACTATGCTTTTTTAGCTCTAAAAGAACCGCAAAATCTTGAAACTTACTCTCAAATTTCTCAAACTTTTAAAAAACTTTCTTTATTCCAAAGTCTTGGAACCCTTGAGCTTGCAGAAGCTTTTGACCAAAAATTTTATGCTAAAGTACAGAAACTAATTAAAAACTATCAAGAACTTTCTAATATCTGTCAAGAATTAAAGGCTCGTCTTGACGCCCTCTGGTTTTCTAAACCTTGGAAACTCTATCAACTTCTGGGAAAAGCTAAAAGAAAAATTGTCTCTCTTATCAACTTATTCCCTTTTCTCAAATTTTCCAAAACTTTAAAAATGCAAGAAAAAAAGGAATCCCAAGAATCCCTTCTTTCTGAAAGAGAAAAACTCTTTTATCGCAGAATAAAAAGACTAACTCTGTCCCTGCCCAAAAAAACTCCTTTCCTTCCTTCTCCAAATTCAAAACCCTCTCTTGCCTATCTTTCTCCTCTTCCTCCAGCTAAAAGCGGCATAGCTTGCTACAGTCTTGAACTTCTGTCTTATCTTAAAAATTATTACGAAATAACTTTAGTTACAAACCAAAAAGAAATTTTACCTTCTCTAAAGAATCAATTTCCTGTTTTAAGTCCCGAGGAATTTCTCAAGAAGGGTTTTTTATTTGACAGAGCTCTTTATCACTTTGGAAACAGCCCTTTTCACGCTTATATGATTGACCTTCTTGAAGAAATTCCTGGAGTAGTGGTTCTTCACGATGTCTTTCTCTCAGACTTAGTTCTTTATGCTCAAAACTCAGGACTTAAACCTGGCTTTATTTATCAAATGTTTTACGAATTTGGTGGATTCTCTATTTTGCTTGAAGCTAAAGAAAAAGACCCTAAAACTCTTGCCCAAATTTATCCTCTAAACACTTTCGTTATAAACAAAGCCTTAGGTCTCATCTTACACTCCAACTATTCTTTTCACCTTCTTCAAAAATTTTACTCCTCAATAGATTCTTCTAAAGTTGCTGTTATTCCTCCTCTTAGAACATCCGAACTTCAAAGTTCAACTGTTTCACTTTCTCAAAATTCCTCTGGTAAATCTACTTCTAAAGAAGAATTTCTAATTGGTTCTTTTGGAATTTTATCTCCTTATAAAGAGTGTGAAAAGTTAATTGAAGCCTTCTATCTTTTCTGTCTTTCTAAAAATCCTAAAGCAAAACTTTTTTTGGTTGGAGAACCAGTAAGTTCAGAATATTATAAAGTTCTGGATGAAAAAATAAAGGACCTTGGGCTTTACGACAAAGTTTTTATTACTGGATGGGTTGAGGATGAAACTTATCAAAGTTATCTCCAAAAAGTGGACCTTGTAGTTCAGCTAAGAAGAGATTCCAGAGGAGAGGTAAGTCGTGCTCTTCTTGACGCCTTCTCTGCAGGCAAACCAGTAATAGTTAACGCTCACGGCTACTTTGAAGAAATTCCCCATTCGGTAGTTTTTAAAATAAGCGAAAATTTTTCTGTAGAAGAACTTTCTAAGGCTCTTGAAAAACTCTATTACGATAAGCTCCTAAGAGACTCCCTTTCCCTAAAAGCCAAAGAATTCCTCTATGAAAACTTTAATCCCTCTAAAATTGCTAATCTTTACTTTCAAACTATAGAAAACTTCTATCAAAAAAGTTTAGAAATCAATTTTTATCAATCTCTTACTCAAGAACAAAACTCTTTAATTTCTTTGGCTAAAAACCTTTCAGAAAAGGTTCATCCTCCTTTCAGAAAAAAACAGCTTTTAGTTGACATCTCAGCTTTAGCAAGAGAGGACTTGCAAACAGGCATTCAAAGAGTTGTTAAAGCTCAGCTTAAGTATCTTTTCTTAAGTCCACCTCCTGGGTTCCGAATTGAACCAGTTTATCTGACTGACGAATTAGGCTTCTGGACCTTAAAGTACGCTCAAAAATTTGCTTCCTCTTTTCTTAGCTTAAGTGAAACACCTCTTGAAGATACTCTGGTAGAACCTTATCCTGAAGATATTTACTATGTGCCAGACCTTTTTGGCTGGGGAGTCTGCGAAGTTTATCGTCACACTCAACTTTACTCAAACCTTAAAAAAAGAAAGGTAAAAATTGTTTTTCTGGTTTACGACCTTCTTCCAGTGCGATTTCCTGAATACTTCCCAGAAGGTGCCAAAGAAGTTCATGCCTGCTATCTGGAAGCTGTGCTTAAAGTGGCTGACAAAATACTTTGCATCTCTAAAGCTACTGCCGAAGACCTCGTCTCCTTCGGAAAAGAACTCGGTCTTCAAATAAAAAATCTCAACATAGAAATCCTACCCTTAGGAGCAGACTTTGAAAAAGTTCCTCACAAAGAACTCGATCCAAAAGAAATGTCCCTTCTTGAAGTCCTTAAAAATCAAAAATTCTTTCTCATGGTTGGAACTGTTGAACCCCGAAAAGGACATCACTTAGTTATCTCAGCCTTTGAACTTCTGTGGAAAGAAAACTTTGAAGTCTCACTCGTAATCGTCGGAAAAGAAGGCTGGATGGTTAAACCTCTTATACAAAAAATCAAAAGTCATCCCGAATTTGGAAAAAAACTCTTCTTTACAGGACAAATTTCTGACACCCTTCTTGCCAACCTCTATAAAAAAGCTTTAGCTACCATCTGTGCCTCAGAAGGAGAAGGATTTGGACTTCCTATTGTAGAATCCTTCTTTTATCAAACTCCAGTCATCGCAAGAAACCTGCCAGTTTTTAAAGAACTCGGAAAAGAACAGGTCTTTTACTTTGAAAATACTTCTAATCCCGAAGTTTTAGCTAAAACCATCAAAGACTGGCTCTCTCTATACGAAAAAGGTCTTCACCCTAAACCAAACTACCTAAAAATTCTAACCTGGCAAGAACATACAGAAAAATTGAAAAAATACTTACTGAATTTAAAATAAAGTTTTTAGGATCCTAAAACTTTAGGAGGAAAAACCAAAATGGACCAACTTCTTCACATAGAAAAATTGCTAAAGGAAGGAAAGTATGCAGAAGCTGAAAACCTACTTAAAAATTATCTTCAAACTGAAAACCACAACCCCTTAGCCTGGAATCTCTTAGGAAATCTTTATTATGAAAGTCAAAAATTTGAAGAAGCTGTGGAAGCCTTCCAGATGGCTCTTTCTTTAGACCCAAACTTCGTGTTAGCCTATGTAAACTTAGGAGCTGCCTACAGAAAGCTTGGAAATATAGAAGCTGCCAAAAAAGCTCTCATCCGAGCTTTAGAAATAAATCCTACTCAGGCCGAAGCTCTAAACAACTTGGCAAACATCTACAGAGACGAAGGAGAACTTCTTAAAGCTAAAGAACTCTATGAAAAAGCCTGCCTCTCAAATCCAAACCTTCCAGAACTCTACATTAATCTTTCTATCATTCATATGGACTTGGGAAACTTTGAAATTGCAGAAAAACTCCTCACCAAGGTGCTTTCCTTTAATCCACTTAATCCCTTAGCCAGAAGAACTCTGGCTACACTTTACCTTAAAACCGGAGAACTTGAAAAAGCAGAAAATAACCTAAGACTAGCTCTTCTTTTAAATCCTAAAGACCCTGCTATCTTAACTGACCTTGCAGGAGTTTTACTTATGCACGAAATACCCTTTCCTAAAGAAGCCGAAGAACTCCTGCTTTCCGCACTAAAAGTCAACCCTCAGTTTCCACCTGCTTATCAAAACCTGGGCACTCTTTATCTTATCCTCGGAAAAAAAGAAAAAGCTAAATCAGCCTACAAAAAAGCCTTTGAACTCCAACCCTACAATCCTACCTATCTAAAACTTTATGTAGAAGTAGAAGACCTAAAAGAGGAAAATCACTCCCTCATAGAAAGTCTCAAAAATCTGGAAAAAACAGAAAAAAGTCTAACTAAAAAAATAGAAATCTATCTAACTCTTTCCAAAATTTACGAAAAACTCGGAAAAGATGACTTGTTCTTTAAATATCTTCTCCAAGCTAATCAGCTCAAAAGACAAAGCATAAGTTACGACCCTAAACTCATAGAAAAGGCAGTTACTTTAAGAATAGAGCTTTTCACTGAAAAAACCGTTCAAAAACTAAGTGGTTTTGGATTTCCTACCAAAGTTCCAGTTTTCATCGTAGGTATGCCCCGCTCGGGAACTACTCTTCTTGAAGCTATGCTCGATGCCCATCCAGAAATCTATGGAGCAGGAGAACTAAAATTTGTTTCTGAAATCTTAAAAGACGGAATATACATAGAAGGCGTCCTTTTTACTTCCTCCTCAGAAGAAGTTCCCAAACAAGTGCTTAAGGCTCCTGAAGGATTCTTTGAAGTAGGAAAACGCTACTACCAAAAACTCCGCCTACTTTCGCCTAACTCCAAAAGAATTATAGATAAAATGCCTTACAACTTCCTAAACTTAGGTTTAATACTTCTTTCACTTCCCCAAGCTAAAGTTATTCACATCAAAAGACATCCTCTTGATACCATACTTTCCTGCTTTCAGCAACCCTTTGCCGAAGCTCACGAGTTTACCTACGACCTAAAAGAACTTGCTCACTACTATAATCAGTACTTCCGCTTGATGAAACACTGGAAAAAAGTCTTCCCCGAAGGCTTTTTAGAAATAGATTACGAAACCCTGGTTACCAAACCTGAAGAAACCCTTAAAACTGTCTGTAACTACCTTGAAGTCCCCTACTCAGAGGAGTGCTTAAAATTTTATCAAAAAGAAAAACCCGTAAAAACCGCATCCCAAGAACAAGTAAGAAAACCGCTCTACACTTCAAGTATTGAAAGATGGAAAAAATTTGAAAAATTCCTAAAACCAGCTTTAGAAATTTTAGACCCCGAACTTAAAAAACTCTACCAACTCTAAAAATAAAAAAGGGGGGATACCCCCCTTAAAAACTTTCCCTTGCTTTAAAAACCTTTTAAAAGATAAAAATATTACCTGCCGCAAAATTTGCACCTACATTAACTAAAGTTATAATTTTTACAAACTTAGCACCACCAGAAGTCGCTATATTCGCATCACTTAACAAAATTAAATACAATTTATTGTTAACAGTTGTTCTTCCAAAAGCAACAGCAAAATCGTTGTTTGCACCACCACCACCATTAGCTGCGTTAACAACATTAGATATTAATTTAGCAGTATTTGCAGCAACAAAAAGCTGGCTATCAGTTAAACTATTTGCCAAAGGAGTTCCTCCTAAACCTGGGACATAAGCTTGATTAATAGAAATTGATGCAGTCCCACCGTTTATCGTCAAAACCCTAACCTTATTATTAGTCGTTCTTTTTGTTCCTACTAAATTTTTCGATAGGTCAAGATAAATGGTATCATCTATGGTATTAAAATCTTTAATAGTATCTGCTACAGAAAAATCCGTAAAAACAAAAACATCCTTTCCTTTTCCACCAGTTACTTCATCATAACCTCCAAGAAGGAAAATAAGATCGTTTCCAGCTCCAGCATTAATTACCGAATCTCCGGAAGAATCGTGAATAATATCTTTTCCCTTAGAGCCAACTATCTCAAACCCCTCAGTCTGATTAGAAAGATCAAGTGTTGTAGTACCAGCGGCACTAAAAATAACTATCTTATCAACTCCTGAAAGCCTATTATCTGCAAGAGGAGCATAGTTAATGTTATCAAGTCTTAAAGTTACAGTTCCTTCATGAGAAGAAGCATTAATAAAAATTTTGTCAGGTGCTTGTGTAAAATTCACCACGATATCTGCTTTACCCTTAATATTTAATTTTTCTCCTCCGGCAAGTCCAGAAACCGTTATATCAGAAGGACTTCCCAAAGAAGTAATATTTAAAGTAGTAACGGCCTGTGGAACACTTAATATTAAATCTGTTACAGTCTGGTTAGTTGCGTCAACCTTTTCTACTACGCCAGAAACAATAACATCGGCAACCTTAGAATCAAAAGGAGTAATAGTAATAGTTTGCGTGGCAGCATTTTTTATATTTACTAATTCTACGCTTTGACCCGAAAGATAAGTTATGGTAACATTATTTGCAAGATTTAAAACATCTTTTATTCTTAAAGATGTTAAGTCAGAAAAAGAAGTAGTATTAACTTGAGTAGGTGCTCCAAAAACAAACTCTACGGTTTCAACAGAAGAAATATTAGGAATAATAGCAGCCATACTAGTGAAGCCGTATAATCTTAAAATGTCGTTTCCGCCTCCACCATTTATCTGGTCACCTACCTGAACTGTGGGGTTAAAAAGAGAGCTGTTATCTCCAATGAAAACATCATCATAATTTGTTCCAGTTAGTACGTCAATTTGTGGAGTTAAGACAAAGGTTTTTCCCTGAGTGGGAGTTGGCTGCTGAGTAATAGGGTCTCCAGAATCAGCAATTTTTGACTGAACATAAATTAAAGCTTCATGTTCAGTCTTAACCGAAGTTGCCGTAACATCTCTTAAAAATTCTCTTGCAGCTACTAAGTCGTTTGCGTCATAAGTAGCATTAAAAGGTCCAAGACCGTCAAGCTCAGGGTCTATAGCTTTAGTAAAATTCATAGCAGAAGTAAGCTTATTACTTAAAACAATAGCATCTATACCTTTTGCTGCACTTACAATAGTCCACACAATTGTTCCTAAAGTTGCCCATCCTCTTTCGTAAACACCTCTCCAATAATTTAGTCCCTCAGGCTCAGGTTCTCTCCCAAAAGCAGAACGATAAACTGCAGTAATTACTGCATTAATATCTCCACCATAAAGAGCTTGAGCCTCGGGAGAATTTACAAATCCTCTAACTGCTGCATCTATTCCATAATCCTCAATAGCTTGAGCCCAATACCTTAAACCTACAGGGTCTGCAGGCCTTTGATAGTAGGCCACATACAACTTTTGAACCGTATATAAGTGATCCTGCCAAGCCATATGACACCTCCTCTTAAAAATTTTTCAAAAAGCACTTTAAATATTGTATTTTATTATTACAAATAATTTCTAAAAGTCAAGAGGAAAAAAAATTTTTATTAAAAAATGTTTAAAAACCTTGGTCCTAATGGTAAAATTTTTTAAACTTCTCATCTTAAATAAAAGGCAATGTTAATCCTTATTTTAAATTTGGCAATTACGGCTCTTTTTCTTTTTCTTTTTTTTCTAAAGCCGTTTTGGTTTTTGCTTTTTGACTACAAAGTTTACGACCTTTTTTTTGTTCTAAGAGGAGAAAAACCAGCATCTTCTGAAATTGTAATTTTAGCTATTGACGACCGCTGTTTGGAAAAATTAGGAAGATGGCCCTGGGAAAGAAAACTTTTAGCTCGCCTAATTAACAAAGTTTCTTCCTTAAATCCTGCAGTTATAGGAATAGATATTGTCTTTAGTGAACCAGAAAAAAGTGACCCTTTTTTTGCCGAAAGTATCTCTCAAGCTGGAAATGTTATACTGCCTGTGGTTATGGTTTACGATAAAGAAGACCCCGAGGCAGACAAAATTCTTATAGAATCAGCTCTTTTTATAGCAGAGGAAGACCCTTCTTATTCCTTTTTAGAAGTTCCTTCTTTTAAGGGTGCTCTTTTTCCAGTTTTATCCCTTAAAGAGGCTTCAGCCGGACTTGCTCACCTAAATATCTTTCCAGACCCAGACGGAGTCGTAAGAAAAGAATACCTCTACTTAAACTATCACGGATACCTTATTCCCTCCTTTTCTCTAAAAATTGTAAGCTACTATCTTGGAATTCCTCGGCAAAATCTTGTAGTAATTCCCCAAAAAGGAATCCTTATGGGAAAAAGATTTATCCCCACCCAAAAAGACGGAAGCATTCTCGTTCACTACTACGGAAGTTTTCAAAGCTTTAAACACATCTCCGTTTTAGACCTCTTAGAAGATAATGTAGAAAAATCTCTCTTTGAAAATAAAATTGTCCTTATTGGAGCAACAGCTGTAGGAACTTACGACTTAAAGGTAACTCCTTTAAGTCCCGCTCTTCCAGGCATTGAAAAACACGCAAGTGTAGTTGCCTCACTTATTGAAGGAAAAAATCTTCTTCCAGTCTCAAACACCTATCTTGTAGTAAGTCTTTTACTTACTGGTTTTACCTCTCTTCTTTTTGCCAAACTTAGAGCCGTCTTTTCCCTTATCCTTCTTGTTTTTTTCAGCTTCTTTCTTTTTAGTTTTTCCTTTATTCTTTTTCAAAAAGGCCTCTGGTTTTCTCCAACCTATTCCTTTTCTCTTTCCGTCTTTCAGTTTCTCATTTTAGTTTCTTTTAAATTTGCCTTTCTGGAAAAAGAAGCCAGATTTATTCGCAAAGTCTTTTCAAGTTATGTAACCGAAAAAGTTATGCGAGAACTTATCAAAAATCCAGAAATGGCTAAACTTGGTGGAGAAAGAAGAGAAATCACTGTGCTTTTTTCCGACATAAGAGGCTTTACTTCTCTTTCTGAAAAAATGGCTCCAGAAAGGGTGGTAGAAATTCTAAATGAGTACTTTTCAGCCATAACTGAAGTAATTTTTAAGTGGGAAGGTACTTTGGACAAGTTTATAGGGGATGCAGTTATGGCTTTCTGGGGAGCACCTCTTCCTCAAGAAGACCACGCAGAAAAAGCTATACTTTGCGCAATAGAAATGATAAAAACCACAAGAAAATTAAACGAAACCTGGCAAAACAAAAACTGGCCCCCCATACGCATCGGAGTTGGCATAAATTCAGGAGAAGCTCTCGTCGGAAACATAGGAGCAGAAGGAAAAAAAAAGGAATACACCGTTATCGGAGATACCGTAAACCTCGCCTCAAGACTTGAAGGATTAAACAAACAATACAACTCGGAAATAATCTTCTCAGAATACACCCTCAAAAAACTTAAAAAAGACTTCCTTAAAAACCTAAAAGAAAAAGCAAAACTTTTGTATCTTGACGAAGTCAAAGTTAAAGGAAAAGAAGTTCCAGTAAAAATCTACAAACTTGAAGTAAAAACATAAACTATTTCACTTTACCCAGCCAGAAGCAGTGCCAGAAAAATTATTATTTTCGCCTATCTTACCTGCTGAAACTCCACCCATCTCTAAAGACCCACTATAACCATTTAAATATACACTTCCTGAGGAATCTATCCTTGCACTCCATTTTCCTTCACTCCAGTTTACAATAGAAAATTTCCCACTAAGACCATTTCCTGACGAAATAGGAATTTCAACAGGGGAAGAAAAACCATTAGTTCCGGATACACTCCCTGTAGCCCAAATTTTAGGCTTTGAATTAGCATAAGGAGCAAAAAAAGTAACCTCATTTAAACTTACAGAAGCAGTGGTACTACCTTCTTCCTTAGTTCCGCTTAAGGTTATCTTTCCAATTTCAACTGAGGGAATATTTAACTTTTGCAAAACATTTCTTCCTTCATCAGTTTTAGTCATTTCAAGAAACCTTGTAGTTTCAATAAAGGTACCTAAGTTTATAGCACTCCACGAATTAGCATCAAAAACCCCCAAAGTTTCTCCAACAACAATTCCCGTATAAGGATTGTTGCTTGTTAAGTCAGCCTTTCCTCCGTAAAAACGCCCCCTTAAAAGGCCGTCAGACCACTTCTCTCCTTCAAAATAAAGATAATGCTCTACAAAACCCGAATCAGAAGAAAAACGACTACCTTTAATAATTTCCCAGGTATTAGAAGGTGTTCCAGTGTAGCTTCCACTAGCTAAAAACCTAAAAACACCAAAATTTGAAGAAGTTAGGGTGTGCACTAATTCGTCATAATAGGATAAATTTTCTACAGAAATATTGTCTCCGCTTAAAAAAGTTCCGCTTGAAAACCAGATCGTAGAACTACTTGAAAAGAACTTCCTTATGTCTTCAAGATTAGAAAGGGTTGCGTCGTTAAAGTATACGGGATAAATGGTTCCATTCATCTCCAAAAGTCCTGACAAATTTTGATGTAAAACTCCAGCAAGATTTCCGTAAATTATACCTGTTTGGTTATCAGGTGCTTTAAAAATTCCTAAAAGAGTTCCATTAAGAAAGTCCTCTTTCTGATAGCCTCCAATAAAAGACAAGTAAGAACTCTCGTCAGTGTAAAAAGTAACTATGGGTTCAGAAACTCTGTTAAAGGAAGGAAGCACAAAGATCCCGTTGGAAGGCATTTTTCCCATAAGAGTAACCTCGCTTGAAGGAGCATTATAAAAAGAAGAATTTCCACCTAATATGGCGTAGTAAGAGTTAGTCGCGTTGTATACATTTCCGTGTCTTAAGTAACTTCCTTCCCAAGTACCAAGACTTACTGCCTCCCAAAAAGTGTTACTGTGAGTTCCTTTAAGGTCACCAGAAAGTGTGCCGTATAGTCTTTTGGTAATAAATTTTCCGGAAAGGTTGCCGTCCTGAATATATCCGTTGCTTCCAAAATAGGAATCTATTTCGCCAATCATAAATCCAAAATCAGGATTTTCCGTAAAGTTATCATAAGAGTGAGTAAATTCTCCTCCAAATTTAAGAACACTTGCAGTATTGTTAAGAGGAGTGCTTGAATTACCTCCCATTACTAAAAAGTAAACTCCCCAAGGCATAATTACTCCAGGAGTAGAGTTAGAAACTGCTAAAGTGTTTATTATTCCAAGCCCGGAAATATTTGAGTTTTCACTTTTTACGAAGATTCCAGGGCTTTCATACCAGGTTGTATTTGGAACTAACTCCGTTGGAGACAATCCTAATCCAGGACGAGTAGCCTCAGGATAAGCAGAACCAGAAAGAGAAAAATTACTGTTCACAGTTGAATTTTCGTCAAAATAAAATCTTAGAATTCCCGTTTGACTTTCTGGTCTAACATAGATTCCTATTATGCTTCCGCTAAGTTTGTTTTCCTTTTTTGTACCTGCAAGAAATCCCTTAAATGCTCCTCCTTCAAAAAGGTCTGTGGCATTCATTCCTTTCTTAACTAAACCAAACCAAACCGAGCCTCCCAGAGTTTCACTTAAAGTTCCATTAAAAACCACCTGTTGTGGAGAAGTTTCATTGCTTAGCCAAAAGGAAGTAGTACCCACTTTGTAAATAGTCCCAGTTAAATTTCCAGCTACACTTAGACTGGTTCCGTTAAATGAAAGTATGGTTATAGGATAAGCAACATAAGGTTCAATAAGAGAAACAACTGGAGATAAAGAAGGTGGTTGCGGAACTGTGCCACCATCAGAAGATGGTGGTGGCTGAGAAGGAGGTGGCTGAGATGGCGGTGGTTGAGAAGGTGGCGGTTGAGAAGGTGGCGGTTGAGAAGGTGGCGGTTGAGAAGGTGGTGGTTGAGAAGGTGGTGGTTGAGAGGGCTCAGAAGAAGAAGGTGGTGGTTGAGAAGGTGGCGGTTGAGAGGGCTTAAAAAAAAACAAAAGTTGAGTCAACGAAGTAGGTTCGGTTTCTGTTATAGGAGGTGGCGTTCTCACTAAAAACTGTCTCTGAACCTCTGTCCCACTAAAGCCTGTTTCGCCTAAAGTTTGAGGAAAAATTGTTTCTAAAGTTTCTGTACGAGAAAAAGTTAAATCAAAAAAGGGTTCCTCTCTTGCAAAAATTAAAGGTGCTCCCTCTGTTCTTCTTCCCACACTGGTTTCCCTTTCAAGCCATCTTAAGTCCCTTTCAGGTGCCGGCACAGGAAAACTGGGAGGTCTTCTTTCCGTAACTGTCGTCATCTGCCCAGCTCCTACCTCAGTCACTGCCTCAGGCATTCTCAAATTGTAAACCCCTATTGAACCTTCTCTTACCCAAAACCAGCTCATACCCCTTCCGTGCCTGCTAAAAAAGGTAGTCCCTCTAACTCCAGCTACTGCAATAGGAGTCCTTATCTCAAATCTGTGCTTTTCAGGAGAAGCCGAAATCTTTTTTCTTACCCCTTCTTCAATTTTCGTTCGCACCGTTCCTCTTACAAGATTTAACTTTGCTCTGTGGACCTCTTCCGCAAGATACTCACTTATGTCCACTCTAGAACTTGGACCTATACCTAAAAGATTTCCGTCTACAAAAGTAATCTCAGCTTTGGAATTTCTCTTCGTCCTTATCACATCCTTTTCATATACCGGGTCTCCTACTTTTACCAGTACTGCAGGAAGTTTTCCTCCTCTTAATACATCTACAGTCCCTTCAAGAGCGGTAAACTTTCCTACAATTTTTTCCGCATAAAGAGGAACTGCCAAAAATAAAAAACTCAAAATCTGAAAAATCAATACAGCAAACAGTTTATTCATCTTCCTTTTTTTCTTCATTTTATTCCTCCAACCTTTTTAAAAGTTCTAATATCTAAATTCTAAACCAAAGCTACAAATATCTCTCTTGTAGTCGTAAATCTTTATATTTGAATCTACCTCAACTCTACTGTACTGTAAACTTAAAGTTAAGTGCTTATAAATTTGCCAGTTAAGGGTAGTTCCCAAGTTGTAAGTTTTGTCTTTACGTTTTTTAGCAAAAATGGTGTGGGTATATTGGTAATTCTGAGAATTAAGCTCTCCAGAAAAAGAAAGAGAAAATCTAAAAGGCAGAGGTATTACAAGAACCCCCATCATCCGGGAAAAATTTGCTTCCCAGTTTCTGCCCTCGGTATCACTTTTTCCTAATTCAAAGCCTAAATTAAAAAGACCTTTTCCTTCTTTAAAAGGATAAAAATGGCTTAAGCCTATAGCTTTAAGCGTAGCATCTCTATTTTCTTCTGGTAAAAGTGCTTTTCTTAAAATTTTTTGGTCTCCATAAGTTAGGAAAGTCTGCAAAATGTGCCCTGGTAAAAAGACATAACTAAGGGTCGGTCTTAAAGTTTTAATTTCTGAATATTCTCTGTTGTCTAACCAGCTTTTTTGATAAAACACGGGAAAAGTAAAGGCTCCTTTTGAAAAATTGTAGCCAGGCACTGCAGAAAAGTAAATCATACGATTGTCAAGGGTATCAAGTCTACTGTATTTTTGTCCCTGTAAACCCAAGTAAAAGTTGGCAATCCAAGGACCTTCAAGCATAGGCACATATTCTCCTCTTAAGTAACTAATCAAACTGCTATCTGAGCTTCTTGCAACTATTACTCCGTCAGCTGAGGCAGGATTGTTGTCGTATTGATAAAAGACTCCTATAGAAGCTCTAAAAGCCCGATACTCTTTTAAAAGTCTTTCAAGACTTTTTTCGTATTCTTTTCCAAACTCGGCAAGCTCAGTTTCAGGAGCCATGGAAATAGTTGCCCTTAAAGTTTGAAGAGCAGTTTTTATTCTTTTCTCCCTTATCTGAATTAAAGCTATCTGTAAGTTGGCTGCTTGAGCTATCTCTGGCTTAAACTCCTTAGCTTTCTCAAAAGCTTTCTTAGCTTCGCTGTATTTTTCTTCCTTAACCAGAACAAGCCCTTTAAGAAAATTAATCTCACCCAGCTTTACCCCTTCCTTTTCTGCCTTTTCTATCCAAATCTTTGCCTCCTTAAGTTCTTCTAACTGATGAAGAACTTCTACAATTTCAGGATAAGCATCTAAAACTTTAGGACTTAAAGTTAAAGCTCTTTCAAATTCTACCTTTGCTAACTGCAAGTCTTCCATTTGCTTGTAAGTCAGTCCTAAATAATAGGCAACTATAGAAGACTCGGGAAACTTCTCCTTAGCCCTCTTTAAAAGCTCTAAAGCCTCTTCAAAGTTTTCTGCTCTGTACTGCTTAATCCCCTCCTCTAAGAAATTAATCTGAGAGTAGCCTAAAAAACACCCCCAAAAAAATAAAAAAAAAAATTAAAAATAAAAATAAGGAGAAAGTGCTTAACTCTCATCACCCCCTCCCTTTTAAATTATTAAAATTTTATTTTTACAATATTTTAAAAATTTTTTAAAATTTAGTCAATTGTAATTTTTTCTAAATTAATTTTAAATACTCTTTAGCTGTTTTTTCCCAGGAAAAGGAGCTTGCTTTTTCCAATCCCTTTTGAATCAAATTTTTTCTTAAAGACTCATCTTCTATAACTTTTTGAATACTTTCTTTTATATCTTCGGGACTGTACGGGTCTACAAAAAGGGTTGAATTGTTGTAAAGCTCAAGAAAAACTTCTGTTTTAGATACGATAACTGGACATCCACAAGCCATAGCTTCAAGGGGAGGAAAACCAAATCCTTCGTAAAAAGAAGGATAAATAAAAAGGGTGGCAAGGTTGTAAAGAGAAGCCAGCTCCTCATCCGAAGTATAGCCCAGATAGTAAACTTTAAGCTCTTTCATACTTTTTAAAATTTCTTCGTTTTTCCATCCAGAAAAACCTGCTACAACCAAAGGATACTCTTTTTTTAAGTCCTTAGGAAGAAGTCTATAAGCTTCAAGAAGATTTTTCAGGTTTTTTCTGGGCTCAAGAGAACCTACGAAAAGTAAAAACTTTTCTGGAATCAAATACTTTTTTCTTAAAAATCTGACTTTCTCCTTTAAAGTTTCTTTATCAAGGACTTTAAAAAGAGCGTGGTCAATACCGGGATAAATAACTTTAAGCTTCTCTTTAGGAAAACCAAGGGCTAAAGCTTCGTTTTTAATGGTTTCTGAATCGAAAATCAAAAGTTCTGCTCTTTGAATTTCTTTCCAAAAGTAATTTTTAAAATATTTTACCCTTTCTGCCGGGTGCCACTCGGGATAAAAGTGAAAAGAAAAGTCGTGAATAACCGCCCAAATTCTTTTAGCTTTAATACCTCTTAGAGGAATAAAATTGGGTTCAAGATAAAGGTCAAAATTAGGGGAAAAAAAACTAGCCAATCCGTGCTTAATTCTTCTTAAAAAAGAAGCCAAAAAAGTTTTCTTTAAAATTTCCTTGGTTTTAGAAAAAGTTTTCTGAAAAAAAGCTGGACAAACTTCCTGAGGTAAATTTTTAGAGTAAACTCCGTAGTAGTAATAGTAGTCGTAATGAGGAGAAAGTTCTCTTAAGCCCTTAATCAAGTAAAGGGTGTATCTTCCAACCCCAGTTAAAGGGGAAAGCAAGCTAAAAGCTCCGATAAGAATTTTCATTTTAAAGTTACTTCAAAAAAGACACTGCTAAGCGATCTAAAAAGGGCTTTAAAAGATAACTCAAAAAGGTAGTTTTACCAGTTTTTACCACTGCCTGAACAGGCATACCAGGAACGATTTCTTTATTTAACTTTTTGAGTTCCTCTAAAGAGTTTTTTTCAATTTCTATACGCAAAAGATAATAAGGAATTCTCATTCCCTGAGTATCTTCGTAAAAGACATCAGGTGAAATGTAAAGAAGTTTTCCGGTTAAAACAGGAGTCTTTTTTGGGTCAAGGGCGATAAATCTTAAATCTACCGGTTGACCAACTTTAACTTCTTCAACATGAGCAGGAGAAAGCTTAGCTTCCACTATGAGTTCTGAATTTTTAGGAACGATTTCTAAAATGGGTTCTGCTGGTCTTATTACTCCTCCCACAGTGTGAATTCTTAAGTTCATAACTATTCCGTCTTCCGGTGCTTTAATTTCTGTCTTTTCGAGTTTATCTTTTATAGCTAAATAGGTTTCTTTAAGAGCTAAAAGTTTCTTTTCAACCTCTGCAAGTTCACTTTCCACCTCTTTCAGGTATTCTCTTTCTACAGCAGAAAGACGCATCATATATTCTTTAACTGAAGCCTCAGCCCTTGCTTTATTGGCCTGGGTTTCGGCTATTTCTGCCCTTAAAGCCTCAGCCTGCCTCTTAAGCTCAAGAAGTCTGTTTCTGGGATAGTAACCTTCCTCTGAAAGACTAGAAAGAGATTCTATCTGACTTTCAACAATAGCCAGCTGTTTCTGATAGTAATTTTTTTGAGTTTCAAGATTCTTGGAATACTCCCTAAATCCGCTTACAGATTCTGAAATAATTTTTTTATCTACTTCAAGTTTTGCCCTTCTTGCCTTAAAAACTTCCTCCTGAACCTGAATAACCTTTTTTATCTCTGGAACATCTTTCATTTCAAGAACTTCAGAAGGATAAATAATCCTCGGAAGAAAGTATCTTTCAGCCTGAAGCCTAGCATAAACTGCAAGTGCAGAAACGTATTCTGCTTTTACTTGAGCAAACTGAGCTTTAAGCTCTGTGTCTTCAAGTATTATAAGAGGCTGCCCCTTTTTAACCTCTTCTCCTTCGCGAACAAGAATTTCTTTTATTGTTCCTCCGTACTGATGCTGAATAACTTTTCGGTAGTTGGCTACGGTTACCAGTCCATTAGCTGGTGCTCCCTGATCAATAGGTGCTAAAGCTGCCCAAAGCACAAAAATACCTAAAGTAAAAATCAAAACTAAAAGAGTAAGTTTAACCAGCCTGTAAGGACTGTCTAAAAAAGCTTTATTTTCTGAGTCCTCAATTTTGTATGCTTCCACTTTGGTGCTCCTTTTTAATTTTTTTCCAAAGACCTTCCTTTTTGGTAAAGAACTTGAAGAACCTCTTTAGTGGGTCCAAAAAGCTGTACTCTTCCTCCGCCTATTACCATGAGTTTGTCTGCCAAGGTTAAAAGATTAGTTTTGTGTGAAATCACAAAAAGAGTCTTTCCTTCTTTTTTAAGAAAGTGAAGAGCCTGAATTAAGGCCCTTTCTCCTTCTTCGTCAAGATTAGAATTTGGCTCGTCAAGAACTACAAGTAAAGGATCCCCGTATATGGCTCTGGCAAGAGCAATCCTTTGTCTCTGACCCCCCGAAAGAAAACTTCCTCCCTCTCCTATCTCAGTTTCGTATCCGTTAGGAAATCTTAAAATCATTTCGTGAACCCCTGCAATCATAGAAGCCTTAACTACAAGTTCCATATTAATCTCTCCAAAACGAGCAATGTTTTCTGCAATAGTTCCAGAAAAAAGTTCAATATCCTGGGGAAGATAACCTATGTACTTTCCTAAATGCTCCTTATTGTAAAAACTTAAGTCCGCACCGTCAAGTTTAACCGAACCAAAAGCTGGCTTCCAAACCCCAACTAAAGTTTTAGCAAGAGAACTCTTGCCAGAGGCTGTTGGACCTATAATAACTATTAGTTCTCCAGGACTTACCTCAAAGTTAACTCCTCTTAAAATCTCTTTCTTTTCCCCCGGAGGTGAAACTACTAAATTTTCTACCGTAATTCTCCCCTTTGGAATTGGAAGAGGAAGTCTTTCGGAAGAGGAAGGATAGCTAACCATAAGCTCCTTTAGCCTATAATAAGATTGTCTAGCTAAAACGAACTGTCTCCAAGAATTTATAACAAGGTCTATCGGAGAAAGAGCCCTTCCCATTAAAATGGAACCCATAATCATCATACCAGGAGTTATCTTATTGACAATAACTAAATATGCACCTAATCCTAAAATTAAGGACTGAGAAGAGATGCGAACAAACTTTATAATAGAGTCAATTTTGCCAGCTCTTTTACTGGTTAAAATCTGATATTCCAGTGTTTTACTGTATTTTTCTTGCCACTTTTTAAAAATGTTTTTATGCATCCCCATAGCTTCTATAACTTCTGCATTACGAAAATTAGTAAAAAGAAAGTTCTGAGCCTGCTGATAGTACTTGTTTGACTCCTGAATAGTTTTTCTGTTACACTTTTCAGAGTAAATAGCCAAAATCAAAGCTACTACTCCACTTATCACAGAAAAAATTCCTAAAAGAGGATGAATAAGAAAAATTATTAATATGTAAACAAACGCCCACGGAGCGTCAAAAAAGGCAAAAATAGGAGCACCTGTAAGAAATTGCCTTACATTAGTTAAGTCGTTAAAAGCTTGGGTGGGTGTAATTGAAGCCGTCTGAAGAACAGCACTAAAAGTTGATTCAAAAACCCGAGGACTTAGTTTTTCGTCTAACTCCTTACTTACCCTCACCAAAATCTGAGAACGAGACCAACTTAAAAAAGCATTTACTAAGTAAAGAAAAATCACTATAAGAGTCAACACAAGAAGGGTCTCCACACTTCTGCTTGCTAAAACAGAATCGTAAATCTGAAACATGTAAAGTGCAGGCACAATTAAAATAAAGTTCACTATGGCTGAAAAGAAAAGAAGCCAAAAAAATATTTTTTTATAAGAAAAAATAACCTCCTCAAGTTCAGTTTTTTGATGTTTCAAAAAAATTTGCCTTAAAAAACCTAAGTTGGGCTGCATTTTAAACTCCTCTTTTTTTATTCTAAAAAGCTGTTTATCTCTACTATATCCCTAAGACTAAGAATACCACAAATATATTTTAAACCAATAAAATTTTTTATATACTCGTATCTTGCTTTAAGAAGATTTACCTTAGCCTGATAGTAGTTTGACTCTGCGTTTAAAAGGTCAACCATGGTTCTTATTCCTGCTTGATAACCTTTTCTGGTTGACTCAAGAGCAAGCTCTGCACTTTTGAGAGCCGTAATTCCTGCCTGAATCTGAGCATAACTGCTTTTTACTGCAAAAAAATAATCTACCACCTGCTGAATCACATCCGAGACCGCCTTTTCGTATTCTTTTTGAGCCTGTAAAGACTTTTCTCGTGCTTCCTCTCTTTTAGCTGAAAGATATCCGCCTGTAAAAATAGGCATAGAAAGTTGAATCCCAATTAAAGAGTAGTCAATAGGTGCTGTTCTCAAATATTCAATAGCTGTACTTTTGGTGTAGTAAGCTATAAGGTCAACCTTAGGAAAGGAACTAAAAATCTGCTTAGAAACCTCCTTTTCGGAAACTTCCTTTGCTTGAAGATAATATTTAATAACTGGACTCTTTTCTTTAGCGTATCTTTTCCAATCTTCAACTTCTGAAGGCTCTATTTCTTTAAACTCAGCTTTTTCTGAAAGCACCGCAAGCTCTGAAGGAGTTTCTCCTATTAACCGAGAAAGACGGTTTTTAGCTGAGTAAAGCTCTTTTTCCGCAGTAACTATCTTAAAAAGTATATCACTGTATCTAGCCTCAGCATCGTGAATGTCCGTAAGAGTAGCTTCTCCTGCAGAAAAAAGTTTTTTTACCATCTGAAGTTGCTCAAAAAAAGCTTTTTTTTCTTCCTGTAAAACCTTTAAGTAGTCCATAGCATAAAGAAGGTCAAAGTAAGCTTCGGAAACTCTTTTTATAAGCTCAAGTTCTTCAAAAGTAAGTTTACTTTCTGCCATCTGAGCCTTAAGCTTGCTCTGAGAATATTCAACCCAGGAAGGAAGATTAAAAAGCGACTGCTGAAGAGAAATTCTAAACTGGTAAGAGTAGTAATCAAAGTAAGCAGGTGGGGCTGAATGATAGTTAAGCTTAGCTCTATAATAAAAAGCACTTACCTGAGGTAAAAGAGAAGCCCTTGACTGTTTGGGAAGAGTAAGAGCAGCCCTGTATTCATGAACTACCGAAGAAAATTTAGGGTCGGCTTTCTTAGCCTTTTCAACTGCAGTAAGAAGGTCTAAACCAAAAACCTTCTTTCCTAAAAAAACCATAAAAATAACCAACCAAAAAAATTTCCTCAACATCTCAAAACTTCTCTATTTTTAGCAACTTTCCACAAAAAACTTTACCACTAGTTTTTTTTCTCACACCTTAGATTTAACTTTTGACTCTCTAAAAAAGAACCCATAAAAATCCTTTCACTTACAAAATTTAAAACTCTCTCCACGGACTCTTCAATAGTTAAAAGATGAGTTTCTAAGATAAGGTCAGGATTTTCAGGCTCCTCATAAGGAGCACTAACTCCAGTATACTCTTTAATTATCCCAGCTTTAGCCTTCTTATACATTCCCTTAGGGTCTCTACTTTCACAAACTTCAACCGGACACTTACAGTAAATTAAAACAAAATCCTTAGGTCCAATAATTTTTTTTACTAATTTTCTATCTTCTTCGTATGGAGAAACAAAGGCCGAAAGAACTACCAACCCCGCATCAAGAAAAAGTTTAATTACTTCTGCAACCCTTCTTAAGTTTTCTCTCCTATCCTCTGGAGTAAACCCCAGGTCTGCACACAGTCCATGTCTAATATTATCTCCATCAAAAGTATAAGTTCTTACACCTAATTGATAAAGTTTTTTTTCCACTCCGTGAGCAATAGTTGACTTTCCAGAACTTGGAAGTCCAGTAAACCAAATGGCAACAGACCTGTGCCCGTTTACTAATTCTCTCATTTCTCTTGTAACCATAGGAGTATGCCAAATTACTTGACCTATTTTCTTCATAATTTCTAAAACCCCCTTGCTTAAATTCACAAACCAAATTTTTTATTTTGCCAAAAAACTAATTCTGAAGTATACCAAAAACTTTTAAAAATTTCAAATAAAGTCTTTTCTTGTTTTTTTCTCAAAATAGCTTATATTTAAAAAAACTGAAAAGATTAAGGAAACTTAAATACCTAGTACATTTTACCAAAAACTTTGAGTTATATTGTATTTGGTAACACTTTAGGTTTAAAACCAAGTGAATTAAAGAGATTAGAAAGACTTTACAGAAGAAGAATTCCTCCTAATTCTATTATTACTCTTGAACTTGCTCGCGAAGTAAGTCAAATTTCTTTTGAGTTAAATAGACAAGTGGGAATTTTAATTAACAGAAAAGGAGAAATAGACTATGTAATAGTAGGAACATTTAACAGAATTGTAATTCCGGAATTAAAAGGATATAGAGACCATCTTGCAAGATTAAAAGGGCTTAGACTTATTCATACCCATTTAGTTAATAAAAATCGTAAAGAAGAAGGATTAGATCAGGATGATCTTTTAGACTTGGCTTTTTTAAGATTAGACTTAGTAGGAGCTTTAGAAGTAGAAGATGGTAATCCAGGAAAAATTTACTTAGCTCATATACTCCCTAATCCAGAATTAGCTACTCTTGCTCCGCAAGAAGAAGTTCGTCTTTTTAATTTTTTAAAACCCTGTTACGTATGGGAATTAAAGGAAAACTTTTTAGAAATGATTAAAAATCTAGAAGACGAATTAGAAAAAATTAAGCCTCTAAAAGATGTTTCTGAAAATTCAGATAGGGCTTTACTGATTTCGGTAAAAACCTTAAAAAACCCTTTTGTAGAAGAAAGTCTTGAGGAGCTAAAGGAGTTAGCTAGAACAGCTGGCGTAACTGTAGTAGGAGAAGTAATTCAAAAAAGAGCTTCTCCTGATCCAAGATATGTCATTGGTAAGGGAAAATTAGTAGAAGTTATGATTTTGGCTATGAGAAGTAAGGCAAATCTGTTAATTTTTGACTGCGAACTTACTCCTTCTCAAGTTAGAGCTTTAACTGAAATTACTGATTTAAGAGTAATTGACAGAACTCAACTTATTTTAGACATATTTGCTCAAAGAGCGCGTTCAAGAGAAGGTAAAATTCAAGTAGAAATAGCTCAACTTAAGTATGCACTTCCCAGATTAAGAGCTAAAGACGATGCTTTTTCTCGTCTTACTGGAGGTATAGGAGGTAGAGGACCCGGAGAAACTAAACTAGAAATAGACCGAAGAAGAATTAAGGAAAGAATTGCTAAGTTGGAAGAAGAACTAGAAAAGATTTCCAAAGAAAGAGAGTTAAGAAGAAAGAAAAGAAAAAGACTAAATCTTAAAACCGTAGCTATTATAGGTTATACTAACGCAGGAAAAACAACTTTACTCAATACCTTATCTAAAAGCTCTTACCTAGCAGAAGACAAACTCTTTGCTACTTTAGACCCTGTAACTAAGGCAGTAACCTTAAAAAGTGGTAAAGTATTTTTAATTACTGACACTGTAGGATTTATAAGAAACTTACCTGAAGAACTTAAAAAAGCCTTTAAAGCTACTTTAGAAGAGCTTTACAACGCCGACCTTTTTCTTCACCTTGTTGACATAACCCACCCTGATTTTGAAAACCATATTCTTACAGTGGAAAATTTACTGGAAGAAATGAACTTGCTAAAACTTCCTCGCTTAATAGCTTTTAATAAAATAGACCTTCTCAAAAAAAGAGAAGATTTTTCTTCTTTGTGGTTAGAAAATCTTTTAAGTAAGTATAAAGCTGTAGGAATTTCTGCTAAAACAGGTGAAAATTTAGACCTACTTTTAGAAAAAATTGAAGAGCTTCTTTTTACTTTACCTCTACCTTCTGAACAGCACTTTTCTTTATCTTCAGACTTTCCACTAGTTAACCTGTAAAAAATACGAAGAAATTTCTACATCCCAAGGAGAAACCTTTTCTATTTCTTCCTTAAGAGTTTTTTCACTTTCTTTTAAACCTACTTCTTTTATTTGCCACTCTAACTTAAATTGTTCTGAAAAAATAATACCTTTTTGTTCTTCCTCAAAAAAAACATAACTCAAAACAAATGAGTTTACTTTTACTTTTTTCTCGTCTTTAAATCCTAAAAAGTACAAAGGAAGGTCTTTAAGTTCTGAAAAATTTTTTAGAATCCATATATAAACTTTCCTTTTTTTAAAGTTGTAAAGACTTATTTCTTGAGGAATTTCTGATTCCCACTTTAGAAAAGCTATATTTTCTCCCAAAAAGCCTCTAACTAAAAGATAAAAATGGTCAGTTCCTGTTTCAAAACTGGCATATCCTCCCCAAACTTTGTCTTCTTCTTTATCGAAAATTTCTAGCTTCCACCAAATTTTCCCTTTGTAAATTTGGCTTTCAACTGGAAAATACTTAATATTTTTAGAGGATTTAACTGTACAAGACAACAAAAAGAAAAGAACCAAAAAGAAAAACCAATTTTTAAGGACAGTTTTGTAATTTTTTTTCAATTCTTTTTTTGTCTTTTTTATGAATAACTGCTTTTAAAGCTCGTTTATAAAGCTCGCAAGCTCTACTCAACTCGCTTTTTTGCCAAACTACATCAGCTAAGTGTTCTACTATAATAGTATCATCTTCTTTTAAGTTTTGAACTGCTTTTTCCATATACTCTAAGGCTAAATTTAATTCTTTCTTCTTATAATAAAGCCAACCCAAACTATCTAAAATGTAAGGGTCTTCAGGTTTATTTTTTAAAGCCTTCATCAAAAGTCTTTCAGCTTCCTCCAAATTTTCGTTTAATTCTACATAAGCGTAGCCTACAAAATTTAGTACATAAGGGTCTTCGGAAAATTTGTTAAGAAAAGGATTAACTAATTCTAAAACTTTTTTATAATCATCTAAACAAGCATAAACGGAGGCTAAAGCTAAGGTTAAATCTAGGTCCTCAGGAAAAAGAACTAACCCCTTTTTACCAAACTCTATCCCTTTTTCACATAAGTCTAATATTTCAGCTGCATTAGTTAAAAAAATATAAAACTCTTTAGTGTTTACTGGCAAACTAGATAACTTATCTAAATAAGTTAAAGCTTTTTCAGGTTCGTACTTTTTAATAAGCGCAACTACTCTTTTAGAAGCTTCCCAAAACCATGGATTATCGGTAGGAATCTTCTGATATACCTCAATAGCTTCTTTTTCTTTTTGATGCTTTTCTAGACTAAATCCTAAGTAAAATAGAAATTCTGCATCACTTCCGTATTTTTCCAAAAATTCCTTTAAAAGTTTTTCCGATTCTTCCCAAGCTGAGCGTTCTAAATAAAAGCTAAGAAGAAGTCTTGTTAAATCTTTGTCTTCTGGATATTTAGCTAAGTAATCTTTTAAAATCTTTTCTGCTTCAGAAAAATTGGAGATCTCATCTAAAAATTTAACCACTTCTAAAAGAACTAACTTATTGTTAGAAAAATTTTCCAAAGCTTTTAAGTAAGCATCTTTAGCTTCTTCGTATTTTTTTTGTTCTTTCAAAATGCGAGCTTTAAACAACCAAGCTACATAATTTTGAGGGTCCAAATTAGTAAGTTTATCCAAGTTTTTAAGTGCAGCTTCCCAGTCTTGCTGCTCCACGTAAAGATTAATTAAAAAACTTAAAATTTTCTCGTCTTTAGGACTTTTTTCTAGATAATTCTCCAAAAGTTCTATAGTTTTAGAAATTCTATTTTGCATAAGATAAATTTTACTTAGCCATAAAAGAATTTCTTGGTCTTGAGGACTTTCCTGATAAAGTTTTAAAGCTAACTTTTCAGCTTCAGCTAGTTTTTGATTTTGAAGATAAAAGTATATAAGATTTTTTTTTAAAAAAACTGAGTTAGGCTCAAGTTTAATAGCTTTTTTAATAAATTCTTCAGCTAAATTAAGGTCTGTAGATTCGTACCAAGCTAAAAGATAATAGTAATAAAGCAAATCTTTTTTTTTATTGGCTTTAGCATAAAGAGTGTCGGCTGTCAAAAACAGAAAAAAAAGTACTAAAAAAAGAAAAAATTTACTTCTCTGGAAGAGCAAGATAATAGTAGGCTGCATCTGGTATTTTCTCCTGTAAAAACTTTTTCAATCTTTTGATAATCTTTTCTTCAATCTGCCTTACTCTTTCCTTTGAAATTCCTAATTTTTGAGAAAGGTGGTTTAAAGTTTTAGGTTCTTCAGCTATTAATCTTTCATTAAAAATTATGTAATCTTTTCCAGTTAAACTTTGCGCAAACTCTTTTAAAAGACGCTTAAAATTATTCATTACCTCTTCGTGAGCAAAAATTTCTTCTGGAGTAGGACGAGTATCTTTCAAAAAATTACCTAAGGTTTCTTCTCCGTCATAACTTATTGGACTTTCTAAACTTAAATCTTGTGAAAACATTCTCTGATTCATTTCTTCTACTTCTTTTTCTTTAACTCCTAGTCTTTCTGCTATTTCCTTAGAAGTAGGCTCAAAACCCATAGCTGCAAGTCTTTCTTTTTCCTTTCTTAATTTGTAAAAAAGTTTCCTTTGAGCTTGAGTAGTTCCCATTTTAACTAATTTCCAGTTGTCCATGATAAATTTTAAAATGTAAGCCTTTATCCAAAAAGAAGCATAGTAAGAAAATTTAACCCCCTTATATGGGTCAAACTTTCTAACTGCTTGAAGTAGTCCCAGATTACCTTCCTGAATCAGGTCTAAAAAATTGTAAGCCCAAAATTTTTGAAATTCTAAAGCAATTTTAACTACTAACCTTAAATTGGAAACCACAAGCTTGTAAGCTAAGCGAGGGTCTTTAGTTTCGTAATACTTTTTAGCTATAGCTTCTTCTTCTTCTCTTGAAAGAACTGGATACCTACTTATTTCCTGAAGATATTTTTGAAGAGGGTCTATTTTAGCTGGAACTCTAGTTTCTTCCTCTAAAATCTGAGGAAGAACCGAAAAAGAAGGACTTTCCTCAGAAAAATTTATTTCTTCAAAAGAATTTCTATACTTTTTCATAAGATTATTTTACCATAAAACGCACTATTTCCAATTTTTATTTTAAGCTTAAAATCTTATGAAGCTGAAGTTGAAATCTTATGTTTTTTTTAGTTTTTAATATCCAATCAGCTAAAACTTTAGGCGAAAGAACAGGGGTCACAGGTGAGAAAAAAACCTGAGTAATTTCACCAATTTTAAGTTCTTCCATCTTCTTTAAAGCCCATTCAAAGTCTTCTCTGTCTTGTATTACAAACTTTAAGGCGTCCTTTTTGTTTAGAAATTTTAAATTTTCGTATAAGTTAAATTTCTCCATACCCGAAGAAGGGGTTTTAAAATCAACCACTTTAACTACTTCTTTAGGAACTTTTTCTATACTAATAGAACCGTTGGTCTCCAAACAAACCGTTGCTTTTCTTTTTAAAAGCTCTTCCATAAGATAGTAAACCTCTTCTTGTAAAAGAGGTTCACCTCCCGTAATAGTAAAGTGAAATATTTCAGAATACTCTTTTTTCCAAAAATTCAAAATTTCTTGAAGTTCTATCTCCCGATACATCCCTTCGCCCTTAGCATACGGTGTATCACACCATTTGCAATGCAAATTACATCCAAATACTCTAATAAAAATCGTAGGCCATCCTACTAAAGGCCCCTCACCTTGAAGACTAAAGAAAATTTCTGAAATTTTTAACTTCATCAAGATTCAAAATAGGTAGCTGAGGCTGAATCACTTTCAAAAACGGTAACCTCTTTTAAGGTAAGATTAGGAAAGGAATTTAATTTGGCTTTTAATTTATCAAAAATAAACTTAGCTATATTTTCAGAAGATGGGTTGTGAATTTGAAAGTAAGGTATTTCATTAATTAATTTATGGTCTAACTCTTGCAAAACTTCTTTAAGGAATGTTTTAAGCTCTTTGAAATCTATAAGAATTTCTATTTCATTAAGTTTATTTCCCTCTACTACCACTTCTACTTGCCAGTTATGTCCGTGTAAGTTTTCGCATTTTCCACCGTAATTTCTTAAATAATGGGCTGAAGAAAAGTGGTCTTTAATTTTAAGACGATACATTAAATTCTTAGTAAATAAGAAGTAAAAGGCGGCGCGGGGATTCGAACCCCGGATTCACGGCTTTGCAGGCCGTCGCCTTACCGCTTGGCTACGCCGCCATCTTAAGAAAATTAAAAAATTTTTAATGGCGGCGGAGGGACTCGAACCCCCAACCCTGCGGATATGAGCCGCATGCTCTCACCAATTGAGCTACGCCGCCATATGTAAAAAATATAATACACTTTCCACCTTTTTGTCAAGAGGGTTGTATGGCCTTTGCACTTGTACATTTTTAGGTTTTTATAAAGATTTTAACTAAAAGTCTGTCCTATTTCTTTACTTCTTTCAAATGCCTTGTTTATAGCTGAAATAATAATTCCAGAAAATCCTTCTTTGTAAAAAACTTCTAAGGCTGAAATAGTAGTTCCGCCAGGCGAGGTGACCATGGCTTTTATTTCGTAAGGATTTTTTTGAAGAGTTTTCATCAAGAAAACTGTTCCTTCAAGAGTAAACAAGGCTAATTTTTCAGAAAGAGGTCTTGGAAGTCCTACTCTTACACCTCCGTCAATTAAAGCCTCTAAAAAAAGAGCTACATAAGCAGGTCCACTCCCAGAAAGAGCAGTTACTGCATCTATGTATTTTTCTTCAACCTTTACCACTTCCCCAATAGCTAAAAATAGTTCTTCTACTAAATTTAAATCTTCTTCTTGGGCAAAAGTTCCTTTAGCTACAGCACTTATACTTTTATGCACAAGTGCACAGGTGTTAGGCATAACCCTAATTAAACGAGTCTTTAAAGGAAGTCTTTTTTCGTAAAAAGAAATAGGAAGACCAGCAGCAATAGTAATAATTAAATGTTTTTCAGGATCTATTTTGAATTTAATTTCTTCTAAAACTTCAACCATAACCTGGGGTTTTACAGCTAATAAAATAAGTTCCTGATTTTCTACCACCTCACAGTTTGAAGGAGTTACTTTTACAGAATAATTTCTCATTAAATATTCTCTTCTTTCTAGTATCGGTTCTGAAACCCAAATATTTTCCGAAGAAAAAAGTTGCCTTTCTAAAAAACCTTTAATTAAAGCTTCAGCCATCTGCCCACCGCCAATAATTCCTATGCCTTTTTTCATAAATTTTTATCCCTCCTTTGAAGTTTTTTGAAAATACATATTACACCTCTATAAAGTTATTGTAAACCGCCTTTAACCAAGTCAAATACGAAACATTTTTGTAAGTAAAAAATAACCTAAGGAACAAATAGTAAAATAAGCACCAAAAGTTCCAAGACAAATACCAGCCACACCTAAGTGCCACTTAAATACTAAGAGATAATTAAGTCCCGCATTTACTATTATTCCTGCTACTGCAATCATCCCAACTTGCAAAAGTTTTTCTTTAATCTGAAAAACTCTATAAATAAGAGGCCATAAAAACATAAAAAAAAGAGAAAGGCTGTAAAATCTCAAAGCCTTTGCAGTTAGGTCTATATCAAGTTTGGAAAAAACGCCATATCCAAAAAGAAGTTTTACGGGAACTGAAGGAAAAAGAAATAAAGCAAGCTTAATTGGTAAAAGTAAAAAGATAAGTTTTTTAATATAAAAATTTAACTTTTCTAAAGACCCTCCTACTTCTGCCAACGAGGTTATAGCAATATTTTCAAATTTCAAGATTCCCTTTAAAGCACTAGCAAGTAGAAAACCATAGGTTAACGCTGAAACTACCTTTTCTCCAAGATGAGAAGCAAATATTCGGTCAACAAGAACATAAAGATGAAAAACTCCATATAAAATAAGGAGTTGTAAAAACTGTTTAAACAATTTTTTAGTATCCGGGCTTAGGCTAAACCAAAAATGTAAAAAATTTTTTCCTAAAAAAAACATATAAAGTGTTGCTATGGTTTGAGAAAGAGACAAACTAATTGAGAGAAACCGAAAATCTCTGTATAAATAAAGGCTAAAAGTTGTAAAGACGAAGTTTAAAAAAGTAAATATGAATTCCCCAACAAAGTAAGAAGTAAACCTGCGTTCACTCCGTAGTATGGCTCCAAAATGT
>JAUQQL010000017.1 GCA_030578315.1 Thermodesulfobacteriota bacterium
ATTGTTGTAAAGCTTTTTCTAAAGTTTCTTTTAATTCTTTTTCCTCATCTTTACATATAGAATAAATTTTCGGCTCAGAAAAATTCTCTTCGATTAACCCTGCAAGTACCGCAGAGTTATATTCTATTAACTCTGGAGGTTTTAAAGGTCTTTCTCTTAAAATTTCTGCAGAAACAAGTTCTGAACCTGTAGGAATAATTCCAATTAACGGTTTTTTAAAAACTTTTACTTCTGTAACTCCACTTGCCAGCATAGCTCCAATATCTACTTCCCTTATAATATGTCCTTCAGGGATAATGAGTTCTGTAGCTACTATATCCTCTCCTATTACTCTAACATGATGATAAAGAGGAACCGCTTTATAAATTTCTATAAAATTGTTTACTATATTTACTTCTTCTACAGGAATTACTGCATTAAATCCCTCTGGGAGAGGGTCTCCTGTTTCTATCCAAATAGCTTGTTTTCCAAGTTTTAGCCTTACAGGATTCTTTTCGGTAGCTGAAAAAGTATCTTCAGCTTTAACAGCATATCCATCCATTGCAGAAGAATAAAAGTATGGAGAAGACCATTTAGCAAAAACAGGTTCAGCAGTAATACGCTTTAGGGATTTTTTAACTTCTATAATTTCATAGAAGTTGTAATAAGGAAGACTTATCTCTTTACAAACTTTTTCCATTATACTTAGAGCATCTTTTAAACTGCATACCTGATGAAAAACTTTTTTAAGTGGCATTTTTATTCAGAAAAACTAAGGTAATTCATAAACCTCTGGAAGTTCATTTAATGCAAAAATAACTCCTAGACCTCCAAATTCCTTTTCTCCATAAATTATTTTGTATCCCTTTTTTTTAGCATCATTTATAAGTTCTTCCCTTTCTCCAAATCTTATAGCTGAAGTAGGACAAGTTTTAGCACAAGCAGGTTCAAGTCCTGCCCAGATTCTATCTATACATAAATGACATTTTGAAATTTCTCCCTTTTCGTCATATCTTGGTACATCAAAAGGACAAGCTCTCCTACAAAGTCCACAACCAATACATTTTTCTTTTAAATAAAGAACTGCTCCTTCTTCAGATATAAATAAAGCTTCCATAGGACATACTTCAACACAGAGGGGTTCACCACAATGCATACATCTATGACTTATAAAAAGGTATTTAATTTCCTTTCCATTAATAGATTTTTCAATAAATTTTATACGGTTATATGTATAAGGCGTCAAATCTGTAGGATTTTCGTGAGTACCTTTATTATATGTTTCCTCAGCTGGAAGTTGATTCCACGATTTACAAGCTACCTGACAAGCACGACATCCAATACATAAATCTGGAATTATTAAAAGACCTTTTCTGTTCATAAAAAAATCCTCCCACTTTTTCAAATTTTTTCAATATTTACCATAAATACCTTGGTTGACGGACAAAGAGTATTAGCATCTCCTACCGAAGGAGTAAGTAGATTGGCATTATCTCCTCCACTTCCATCTTCAGGCCATCTCCATCCAAAGTGCCACGGAAGTCCTACAAAATGAATAGTTTTCCCCATCACCTTTAAAGGTTTAATTCGGGGAGTCACTATAGCTATAGCCCAAATTTTACCTCTACAAGAAGAAACTATCACCTTGTCTCCGCTTTTTATACTAAGTTCTTCTGCGAGTTCTTCACTTATTTCTACAAAGTTTTGAGGTTCAAGTTCTCTTAACCAATCTGTAGTTCTAGTCATAAGACCTGTTTGCCAGTGCTCAGTGACTCTGTAAGTTGAGCCTACATACGGATATCTTTCATCTCCACAAACTGCTAACACATCCTCAGGTGTGCAAAAGATTTTAATTATAGGGTTGTAAAATACTTTACTGTAAAAAGGATGTTTAGTAAGAGGTGACTCAGGAGGTTCATAGTGAGTTGGGAAAGGACCATCTACCATACCAGGCCCAAAGATAGCTCCTACTCCCAAAGGTTTCATAATAAAAGGAAGCTTACCTCCTTCTTTAGCAAGAGGTGGAGCTGCACCGTCAGGTACATCCCCTATCCACTTTCCCTGAGATTCATCCCATTTAATTACTGCTCTTTTAGCATCCCAAGGTTTACCTTCTGGATCAACACTTGCTCGATTATATAAAATTCTTCTATTTAAAGGCCAACACCAAGCCCAGTTTGGATACATTCCAAGCCCTGTAGGATCTTCCTTTCCTCTTCTTGCCATCATATTCCCTTCATCAGTATAACTACCACAGTAAAGCCAATTTCCACAAGCGGTACTTCCGTCATCAAGAAGATATAAGAAATTAGGAACTTGTTGCCCTTTTTTGTAAGCTTTCCTATCAACTGGATGTTCTACTACATCTTTTACAAAATATCCATTTATTTCTTTAGCTATAAGATGAGGATTCACATGCTTTACTTTTCCATCTTTGTCTTTTTCTCCATATTCCCAAGTTAAATAAAGTATAGGTTCGGGAAAAACCCCTCCCTCGGTTTCGTAGAGTTTTTTTATTCTAAAATAAAGCTCATTTATAATATCTGCATCTGGTAGGCACTCTCCAGGGGGTTTTACTGCCTCGTATCTCCATTGAACCCATCTTCCGGAATTAGTTATACTTCCCTCCTTTTCAACTGAAGTTGCACAGGGAAGGAAAAATACTTCTGTTTTTATCTCTTCAGGATTCATACCGGGTCCTCTCCAAAAGGAAGCTGTTTCATTATCCCAGAGATTTACTACTACCATCCAATCAAGTTTAGTTAATGCTTTCCTTACCTTGTTAGCATTAGCTGAAGAACAAGCAGGATTTTGTCCCCACGCAAAAAATCCTTTGAACTTTCCTTCATACATTCTATCAAAGAGTTCAAGCCAGGTACAGCTCTCTCCATCCTCTCTTTTTGGAAGGTATTCATAACAAAAATCATTTTCTGGAGTAGCATGTTCTCCATAAAGAGCTTTTAAATAGCTTATAATGTATTTAGACCTGTTAGAAAGCCAATTTATACTCTTGGGTTCGGCACTCTTGGGAGTGTATTTTTCAAGGTAAGTTTTTAAATCTACATCACTTGCTGTAGGAGCTGGATTATAACCTGTTAAAATATGATAAAGAAGTCCTTGATCGCAGGCCCCTTGAACATTAGATTCTCCTCTTAAGGCATTAATACCTCCTCCTGCCATTCCTATATTACCAAGAAGAAGTTGAATAATAGAAGCAGCTCTTACAATTTGACTCCCAACAGTATGCTGAGCCCAACCCATTGCATAAAGAATGGTTAAAACCTTGTCAGGCTTTCCAGTTTCTCCCATTATCTTATAAGCTGCTTCAATTTTTTCCTTGTCTGCTCCTGTTATATCTGATACAGCTTCAATAGTGTATCTTGAAAAATGTCTCTTTAAAAGTTGGAAAACACAGTTCGGATCCTGCAAAGTAAGATCTTTTTTCGGAATTCCATTCTCGTCTAATTGATATTTCCAGGTAGACTTGTCATAACTTCTTGTTATCTCATTAAATCCAGAAAAGACACCATCTAAATCTTCAGGAAGTTTAAATTCAGGGTCAACTAAAAAACTGGCATCCGTATAGTAAAGAACATAATCTTTAAAGTAAAGTTCATTATCAAGAATGTATTTTATAAATCCTCCAAGAAAAGCTATATCCGTTCCTGAACGAATAGGAATATAAAGGTCTGCTTTAGAAGCAGTTTTAGTAAACCTCGGGTCAACTACAATAAGTTTGGCTCCTTTTTCTTTGGCTCTTAAAATCCACTTCATAGAAACAGGATGATTTTCAGAGGGATTGGCTCCCATTATTAAAAACACATCAGCATTTTTAAAATCAATGTAGTGATTGGTCATAGCTCCTCTTCCAAACGACTCTCCCAGAGCCGCTACCGTAGGAGAATGTCATATTCGTGCTTGGTGTTCAATCCAAAAAATTCCTAAAGCTCGTAAAAATTTCTGTAAAATATAGCATTCCTCATTATCCAAGGCTGCAGAACCTACATGGGCAATACCTTCACATCTATTCACTACTTGCCCTTTATCATTTTTTTGCACAAAAGTTGCATCTCTTGTTTCTTTAACCAAACGAGCTATTCGGTCTAAAGCCCAGTCCCAAGAAACTTCTTGCCATTCCTTAGCATAAGGAGCACGATAAAGAGGTTTAGTTGCCCTGTAAGGATTGTTAGCCATCTGATAAAGAGAAGCTCCCTTTGGACATAAAGTGCCTTCATTTATAGGAGATTCAGGATCTCCCTCTACATTAACCACCTTTCCGTCTTTAGTATACACAAGAATACTACAACCTACTGAACAATAAGGACAAATTGTAGTGGTTACTTTGGCATTCTTTATCCTTATTTCATCTAAATTTTTTTTAAATTCTTCTAAAACTTTTTTCATGAAAACCTCCTTTAAAGTTACATTTACAAAAAAATATTAATATAAAATTTAAAAGAGACAATACTTAAACTCATAGTCCTCAAAAGTGGTATAATCTTAAAATTGTGTATTTTACTATACTATAGCTTTTTTATCTTCTTGACATCTTTAATTAAAAATTTATACTTCAGATTATAAAATTTTAGGGAGGGAAAATTTTATGAAATCTTTAAATGTAATGTTTATTTTATTATTGGTTTTTTTAATAATAGGATGTGCTCCTAAAGAAGAAAAAGCTCAAAAAACTCTAAATGGAGCTGGAGCTACTTTTCCATATCCTTTATACGCTTCTTGGGCAAATGAGTATTACAAAAATTTTAAAATAAAAGTTAATTATCAATCTATTGGTTCAGGAGGTGGAATAAGACAGATTATAGAAAAAACCATTGATTTTGGTGCAACTGACATGCCCTTAAAACCTGAAGAACTTGAAAAAAATAATCTTATTCAATTTCCTACAGTTATTGGTGGAGTAGTTCTTGTGGTAAATCTGCCAGAAATTCCTTCAAACAGTTTGGTTTTAGATGGAACTACAGTTTGTAAAATATATCTTGGAGAAATTAAAAATTGGAATGCTCCCGAAATTAAAGCTTTAAATCCTGGATTAAACCTTCCATCTAAATCTATTACTCCAATTTATAGATCTGATGGTTCTGGAACTACAGCTATTTTTACTTATTATTTAACACAAGTTTGTTCTAAATGGGCTAAAGAAGTTGGATTCGGAACTTTGGTCAATTGGAAAGTAAGTCTTGGAGCTAAAGGTAATGAAGGTGTAGCAAACTATGTAAAAAGAACTCCTTATACTATTGGCTATGTAGAATATGTTTATGCCTTACAAAATAAGTTAAATTGTGTAAAAATGAAAAACTCTGAAGGTAATATAGTAACTCCAAATGAAGTTTCTTTTAAGGAAGCAGCTTCTTTTGCAGAATTTGATCCCAAGAAACACTTTTATACATGGATAACTAATACCTCAGGTAAAAATGCTTGGCCTATTGTAGGAGCCACTTACATTCTTTTAGCTAAAGAGAAACATGAAATTAATAAGGAAGTGGTTAAATTTTTTGATTGGGCTTTTAAAAATGGAGACCAAATAGCAAAAAATCTTTATTATGTTCCTCTTCCAGAAGAAATAAAAGAAAAAGTTAGAACTTTGTGGAAAAGTTATAATCTTTATTAAAGATATGATTTTTTCTTTTAAAAAAGAATTTATTTTGAATTTTATTTATTTAATAACTACTTTTTTTGCAAGTTTTATTATAATTCTTTTAACGGTAGGAATTTTTGTAGTACTTTTTTGGCAAGCTTATCCTGCAATAAAAAGCTTTGGTTTTATAAAATTCATTTTTTCAACTGAATGGGATCCTGTAAAAGAAGTTTTTGGAGCTGCTCCAGCTTTAATAGGAACTTTAATTACTTCTTTCCTAGCTATGATTATAGCTGTTCCTGTTGCCTTAGGTATAGCTATTTTTATAACCGAAGTTGCTCCTTCTTTTTTAAAGGAATTCATTAGCACAGGGATAGAACTTCTTGCAGCTATACCAAGCATTATTTATGGGATGTGGGGACTTTTTACTTTAGCACCTCTTATGGCTAAATATATAGAACCTTTTTTTCAAAAAATTATAGGACCAATTCCTTTACTTGGTAAACTTTTTAAAGGTACTCCTCTTGGAATTGACCTTTTTACAGCAAGTGTAATTTTAAGTATTATGATTATTCCTTTTACTGCTTCAGTTGCTAAAGAATCTTTAGCTCTAACTCCTTCAGTTCTTAAAGAATCAGCCTATGCTATAGGGGCAACTAAATGGGAAGTAATAAAAGATATCATGTTACCCTACTCTAAGTTAGGAATTATAGGAGGGATAGGCTTATCTTTAGGAAGAGCTTTAGGAGAAACTATGGCTGTAGCTTTTGTTTTAGGAAATGTAAATAAAATACCTACTTCACTTCTGGAAGCATCAACTACAGTAACTGTAAAGTTAGCTAACGAATTCACAGAAGCCGATAAAGATATTCACTTAGCTTCTCTTTTTTATTTAGCTTTGCTTCTTTTTATTATGAGTTTTACTATTCTGGCTATAGCTAAAATACTTTTTATTAAAACTCAGGAAAAGTGAACATCAAAAGAAAAATTATTAATATAGTAGCTTTAATTCTTTGCTTTTTAACTGCTGTTTGGGGACTGTTTTGGCTTTTTTTTATCATTTTTGATGTTTTAAGACATGGATCTTTGGCTTTACATCCTAATTTATTTTTAAAAGATCCAACACCTCCTGGAGTTCATGGAGGAGGTTTAAGACACGCTATAGGAGGACATCTCTTGATTACTTTTTTTGCTACTCTTATAGGAGTTCCTATAGGGATAATGGGAGGAACCTTTTTGGCTGAGTACGGAAGGAGATATAAAATTTCTAAAATAATAAGCTCACTTGCAGACATTATGATAAGTATTCCAGCTATTATTGTAGGAGCTTTTGTTTATGCTATTTTAGTAAAACCACTGGGACATTTTAGTGGCTGGGCAGGAAGCATAGCTTTGGCTATTATAATGATTCCTGTAATTATGAGAACCACAGAAAATATGCTTTCTCTAATTCCATGGACTTTAAGAGAGGCTGCTTTTGCTTTAGGAGCTCCTTATTATAAAGTTATTTTTCAAATAGTTTATAGAGGTGCTTCTACAGGAATTTTAACAGGGATAATTTTGGGAGTTGCAAGGGTTACAGGAGAGGCTGCTCCCCTTCTTTTTACTTCTTTTAATAATGTTTATTTTTCGTTAAACATGAACCAACCTATTGCTTCTCTTACTGTTACTATTTTTCAGTACGCCATGGGTCCTTATGAAGACTGGCATGTTCAAGCTTGGGGAGCTTCACTTATTATAACTCTTTTAATTTTATTTTTAACTTTGGTGAGCAAATTTTTAATTAAAAGAGGTTTTAAAAAGCAATGATTGAAATAGAAGTAAAAAAATTAAATTTTTACTATGCTGGAAATATTTTAGTTTTGAAAAACATAGATATTCCTATTTACAAAAATAAAATTACTGCTCTTATCGGTCCTTCTGGATGTGGAAAAACAACTCTTCTTCGCTGTTTTAATCGCATGCACGATCTTTATCCTGGAAACAGATACGAAGGAGAAATTATTTTTCAGGGAAAAAACATACTTTCTAAAGATATAGACCTAATTGAATTAAGAACTAAAATAGGAATGGTTTTTCAAAAACCTACTCCTTTTCCTATGAGTATTTTTGATAACATTGCTTATGGACTTAAATTAAGAAACATTAAAAATAAAAAAGAATTAAAAGAAAGAGTAGAGAAAGCTTTAAGAGAAGCTGCTTTATGGGACGAAGTAAAAGACAAACTTTATAGCAGTGCTATGGGACTCTCAGGTGGTCAACAGCAAAGACTTTGTATTGCCCGTGCTATTGCAGTAGAACCAGAAGTTTTACTTTTCGACGAACCCACCTCAGCTCTTGACCCTATATCTACTGCTAAAATTGAAGACTTAATTGTTCAACTTAAAAACAAGATCACTATAGTAATTGTGACTCACAACATGCAACAAGCTGCCAGAATTTCAGACTATACCGCCTTTATGTACTTGGGAGAACTTATTGAGTTTGGTCCAACAGAAAAAATCTTTACCAATCCAGACCATAAACTCACCGAAGACTACATAACAGGCAGATTCGGATAAATGTTTCAACTTTTTATAAAACTTTTTTTAAAATGTGTAATAATTCCTCAGGAAGTCTTACAATTTTCCCTTCTCTGTTTACAGGAACATGTTTTGTAAAACCATAAGCTAATAAAGAATGGTCAGAACAAATTTGATATTCAAAAACTACTGTAAAAGACTTAACCTCTTTTAAAGAAGTTTTTACAGTTAAAAGCTCGTCATATCTGGCAGGGGCTTTATATTTTACGTAAACTTCAACTACCGGTAAAATAATGCCCTCTTTTTCTTCTAGATCTTTATAACTAAAACCTAAATTTCTCATAAATTCAGCTCTTCCTAATTCAAAAACTTTTAAGTAATTAGCATAATACATAACTTTAGCTTGGTCAGTATCAGCATAAAGAACCCTGTAAAAGCTTTCTACAATTTTTTTTTCTTTCATACCTTGAAAAATAGGAACTTAGATTTAAATTTTCAATTTATGAATAAAGATATTTTATCTCAAAAATTTCAAAAAATAATAGCTGGCTCTAAAAAAATTCAAACTTTGATAGAAAAAATAGGAACTCAAATTTTAAAAACTCATCCCTTTTTGGAAAAAGTGGCTCTTATAGGTATTCAAACTGGTGGGGCTCCTTTAACGGAAAGGCTTAAAAATTTTTTATTTTCAAAAACGGGTTTTTCTCTTCCTACAGGATATATAGACATAACTTTATATAGAGACGACTGGACTAGAATTTCTTTTCATCCTCAGGTTAAAAAAAGTGATATTCCCTTTTCTATAGAAGACCTTATAGTTATTCTAGTAGATGATGTAATTTATACCGGAAGAACTGCTCGGGCTGCTATGGATGCTATAATTGACCTTGGAAGACCAAAAAAAATAGAACTTGCAGTTTTGGTAGACAGAGGTGGAAGAGAATTTCCTATAGAACCAACTTTTATAGGTTTAAAAGTAAAGAAAATAGGGATTAATGAGTATGTATCAGTTTATTTTAAAGAACTTCATGGAAAAGACCAGATTTGTTTAGAAAGTAAGTAGTTAAGTGAAATATTTCTCTAATACTTACTTCTTCAATTATTTAGTAATTAAATTAAATTTATAATAGTTAAAGGGGGCTTTTGTAATAATGACTCAAAAACAAAGGGCTGAAAAAGGTGAAATTACGGAAGAAATAATTGTTTGTGCTAAAAATGAAAGATTACCTTCGGAAGTAATTCTAGAAGGTTTATCTAAGGGAGAAATTGTAATTTGCAAAAATAAAAAAAGCAAATTGAGCAAACTTTGTGCTATAGGTAAAGGCCTTAAAACTAAGGTAAATGTGAATATTGGTACATCTAAAGATCGTCCAAATGTAGAAGAGGAACTTCGTAAGCTTGAAGTAGCTTTAAAATATGGAGCAGATACCATAATGGATCTATCAACTGGTGGAGACCTAGATGAAATTAGAAGAATTATAAGAGAAAATTGCCCGGTACCTTTAGGTACAGTTCCTATTTATCAAGCAGCTATTGAAGCTGTAGAGAAATATCATAAATCTATAGTAGAAATGAAGGTGTCTGAAATTTTTAAAGTAATTCAAAAACAAGCTGAAGATGGAGTTGATTTTATGACAGTTCATTGTGGAATTACTTTAGAAACCTTACAAAGGCTTAAAAATAAAGAAAGAGTTATGGGGGTAGTTTCTCGTGGAGGTTCATTTATCATTGAATGGATGGTTTATAATCAAAAGGAAAATCCTTTTTACGAGTATTTTGATGAGCTTCTTGAAATTGCTGCCACATACGATATAACTCTTTCTTTAGGAGATGGAATAAGACCTGGTTGTCTTGCTGATGCAACTGATGGTCCTCAAATTCAAGAATTAATTATTTTAGGAGAACTTACTTTAAGAGCATGGGAAAAAGGTGTTCAAGTGATGATAGAAGGTCCTGGACATATACCTTTAGATCAAATTGAAACTAACGTGAAATTACAAAAAAAACTTTGTCACGGTGCTCCTTTTTATGTATTAGGACCTCTTCCTACTGACATAGCTCCAGGATACGACCATTTAGTAGGAGCTATCGGGGGAGCACTTGCTGCTGCAGCTGGAGCAGATTTTCTGTGTTATCTTACTCCAGCTGAACATTTAAGATTACCTACAGTAGAAGACGTTAAAGAAGGAGTTATAGCTTCTAAAATTGCAGCTCATATAGGAGATTTAGTAAAGGGTATAAATTCTGCATGGAAGTGGGACTTAGAAATGGCAAAAGCTAGAGCTTCACTTGACTGGGAAACTCAAATAAATCTTTCTATTGACCCCGAAAAAGCTCGTAAGTACCGCCTAGAAGGAGGAATTTCTAAAAGTAAAACTTGCACCATGTGCGGCGATTATTGTGCGATAAAGGTTTTTAAGTCTGCTCTTAAAATGTTAAAGGGTAAAGGACAACCTTAGGAATTTTTACTTTGATAATAAAGTTTAAAAACCCTTAAAAGGTTTTTACTTCTTATTAAAAGGAGAATAAATAAAAAGATTCCTCCTATTAAAGCCCAAAAAGCTATTTTTTTAAAAGTATCTTGAAATCCCCAACTTAAAGCTTGAATATATTGAGCCTGATATAAAAGTACTTGAACCTTTTTTTCAGCTATATCAGAGGAAAAAAATTTTTCTGCTACAGGAATCTTTGAATGAATAAAATGAAATAAAACATTCCAATTTTGTAATTCATTTATACGTAAAAAATTTTCCTTAGTGTGATATTCTAAGTGATTAGTAGCTATAGCTGTACCAAAGGACCCACCAATAAATCTTTGATAGTGAAGTAAGGCTACCCCTAAGCCTGTACGAGGTCCTAACTTTCTTAAAGAAATAGCAGAAAGAGGAGCAAAAAAAGTTCCCATTGCTATTCCTAAGGGGATAGTTAAAATAGCAGCTTTCCAAGAAGGAGTGTAATAATTTAAAGAAGGAATTAAAAAATATGTAGTAATAAAAAACATGCAAAAGCTGAAAAGTAAAATTATTATAGGAGTTAACTTATCAGATAAATATCCTGAAATTACACTAAAACACCCTATAAACATAGCAAAAGTTAACATGTGAAGACCAGTTTGAAAAGTAGTAAGTCCTTTTAAATGTTGATAATAAAGAGGTAAAAGATAAAAAATTTGATACAGTCCAAAACCTAAGATAAAAAAATGAAATCCCATGGTAAGTCCAAATTCAGGAACTAAATAGATGGTAAGGTCAATAAGAGGTTTTTTAGATCTAAACTCATTAGCAAAGTATAAACAAAAACTTGCAAAACTTATAAAGAAAAGATACAGAATTAATTCAGATTGAAACCAACCGTATTGTTGTCCCTTGGCAAGCATAATTAAAAGAGAGATAGTAGCTATAGCTATAAAAAAATAGCTAATAAAATTAAATTCAAAAATCTTTCTCTTACCTAAAGCTGAAGGAAGAATAAGAAGAGCTGCTATAAAATTTAAAATTCCTACGGGAATATTAATAAAAAATACCCATCTCCAAGAAAGATGTTCAGTAATAAAGCCTCCAAGAGTCGGGCCAAGAGCAGGTGCAAAACTAACTCCTAAACCATATATTCCCATTGCGGCTCCCCTTTTTTCTATAGGATAAACACTAAAAAGAATAGTTTGAGCGCAAGCCATGATAAAAGCCTCTCCCACTCCTTGAAGAACTCTAAAAAAGATCATTTGAGGAAGGGTTTGAGCTATTCCACAAAGAAAACTCGAAAAAGTAAAAAGTCCTAGTCCTAAAATAAAAGTATGAGAATAACCTAAATATTTAGCAAAATTTTCTACAAAAAGAAGGGCTGTAGCTGCAGCCATCATGTAACTAGTTATTACCCATTGAATTCCGTAAAGGTCGGTGGATAAAGGTCCTATCATTTTAGGGATCACTACATCTACTATAGTTGTATCTAAAATTGCCATAAATGCTCCTATCATTACCACAAAAGTTATAAAAATTCTTTGATTTGGTGGAACTGGAAAATAAAAGGAAGTTTCTTGAGCCATAAAAGTATTATTAGTCTTTCACTTTTTTGATCTCTACTTCTCCTCCAAGTCCTACTCTTAAAAGATTTTTATTTCCCCGAGTGATTTTGATTCTGACAAAAATTCTCTGAGCAAGCTTAGTAAATTCTCCAGCTGAAATATCTCTGGGAACAAGTGCAAAGGTTGCTGCAGATGCTGGTAAAATTTTTTCTACTATACCTTCATATTTCTCTTCGGGATAAGCATCAATTTTAATTCTAGCTGGAGCCCCCTCTTTTATTCCTTTAAGTTTGGTCTCCTCTAAAAGCACTAAAATATAAAAGGATTCAGGGTCAACCACACTATAAATTGGTTCCCCAGAAGTTATCACATCTCCTTCTGAATGAAACTTTTTAGCAATTATTCCATCTAAAGGACTGTAAAGTTTAGTATAGTTATAATAGAGTTGAGCTTCTTTTTTCTGATTAAAGAGAGCTTCTTTTTGATAAGTTAGTCCTTGAAGTTGATGCTTTTGAGAAAAAATAGTTTTTCTTTCGTTTATCATAAGGTCAATATTTTTTTGTAGTATTTCTTGTTGATGCTGAATAGCTTTAAGCTGTGCGTTAATTGCTTCTATTTGATTAGTTATTTCTTTTTCAGAAGTTTTTAGTTGCTCAAGGTCGTGAGCTGCAACAACACCTTCTTTATACAAAAATTCATATCTTTCACGGTCCTTTATAACTTGTTCTAATTTACTCTGCAAAGCTTTTTTTAAGTAAAACCTTGTTTTTTCTTCTTCTTTTAACCTTTCTTTTTCCTTTAAAAGTTGTTCTATCTTTAAGTCAATTTCTCTTTCTGTTTTTTCAATTTGTTCTCTTAGTGAACTTCTTTGAGCTTCTAAGTTTTTCAAATTTTCTTCTAACTGTCTGACCTTCCAAAAATAATCCAAATCCTCTAACTCCGCCAAAAGTTCACCTTTTTTTACTAAGTCTCCTTCATTTTTATACAATTTTACTAATCTTCCACTAACTTTAGGAAAACTCAAATAAACTAAATTATCTGTCTGAACAAAAACCGCGTCAGTTACAGCATAAGTATATCTGTGCCACACAAAATAACCTAAAAGAACTAAGAAAAAAAGAGCCAATCCTAAAAGAATTAAAAAACCTAATTTTTTAGCTTTTTGATTGTTCATTATTTATATATTTGCAAAGTCCCATTTATAAAAATATCTACAAATTCTTCTATAACTTTTTTAGTTTCTTCTTCTCTATAATAAGACAATTTTTTAAATTCTTTTACATAAAAATAAGAAAAAAACATTCCCAAAAATGCCATAGCTCCTGATTCTGAATCAAAATTTCTTAATACACCTTTTTCTTGAAGACTTTTAAAATAGGAAGATAAAAGTTGAGTGGTGTTGTAAATAATAGTATCATGAATTTTTTGAATTTTATCTGGATAACGTTCCATTTCACACTGCATAATTTTTATAAGCTCTTTTTTAGATTTCAAAAGAATTAAAAATTCTGAAGCAATAGTTATTAAAGCTTCTCTATAAGGTTTATCTTTTATTTCATTTAAAATTTCTTTTAATTTAGGATAAAAAGAAAAATTGTTTATTACTTCTTCAAAAAGAACTTCTTTAGAAGGAAAATACCTAAAAAGAGTTATTTCAGCTACACCAGCCAAAGAAGCAATTTCTTTGGTAGTTGCTCCTAAATATCCTTTTTGAGAAAAAAGTTTAAGAGCAGTTTCTAAAATTTTCCTTCTGGTATCCTGAGCCATCTTATAATATGCAAGTACTTACTTATATATTCTAAAAAATAACATGTTTAATTCTTTTGTCAAAGAATTTAAAATTCAGAAATTTAATTTAAAAATGTTACGAAAAATTTTAAACAGCTTTTATAAAGGTAAAGTAATTTCTTCTTTAAAATCGCTTTCTTTAAAGATTTCAGCTGTAAAAAGATAAATTTCTGTTTCAGGATCATTGTAACAATTAGGACTTAGTCCTGCCTTTAAACAAACATGTCTTAAAAAAGTTTCTTTATCCCACCCATGTTCTACAGGAACTTGAGGAAGTAAAACCCCTCGATTAAATCCTTTAACCAAATAAACTCCGTGTTTCCCTACTTTCACTTCTTCAAAAGAACCTTTTTTTAAAGGAGATAAAACGGAAATCTCTATTTCTAAAAAAGGTAATTCCCTAACTTCTAAAGGTGGAAATCTAGGGTCTTTAAAAGCTGCTGAAAGAGCCATTTCTTTTATTACCTCATAGAGAGGATAAATAGCCTCTAAAATTCCCACACATCCTCTTAATTTTTTTTCCTTTAAAAGTGTAACAAAAGCTCCTTTTTTTTTCCAAAGATTTTTAAACTCCGGAGGAGGCAAATATTTTTCTTCTTTTTTATTTTCGAAGTAATTTTCTAAAACTCTTCGGGCAAGTTTTAATAAAAAGACTTTCTCTTTTTTTAAAAGCATCGTTTTTTAACTACTTTTTCTAAATTTATTCAAAATAGTCTCAGGATTTAATAAACCTGTTTTAATCTCCCCATCAGGAAAAACAAAAGTAGGAGTAGCTCTAATTTTTAAGTTATTACTCAAAAAATTTATAGTTTCACTTACTTTTCTTTCTCCCTCAGAACAAAGATTTTTACTTTGATATCCTTTTTTAAGTTCTTCAAAACCTTTTTTATCACAGAGTAAAGAAATAGCTTTTTTCTTAGCCTGAGGATGTAAGGTTTCTAAAGGATACAAAATAACTTTAACAGAAATTTTTCCTTCTTTAACCAACTGATCTAGAATATTTTCAGCTTTTTTACAAAAAGAACAGTCTGGATCAGTAATGAAATAAACAAAGTTTGAGGAATTACCATAAGTAAAGGAAACTCTTTTTTCAAGTTCGGACAACTCTTGAGGAGATAAAATTCTAAGATTTAATGTTTCCAATCTTTCTGCAGTTAGATCTTTCTTTTTTTCTAAATCTAAAATTCTACCTGATATCACATATTGACCTTTAGCGTCTACATAAAAAATACCTTTTTGGTCAGGGGAAACTTGAATAGTAACTTCACAAAGCCCATCAATGGGAGATTTTTGAATACTTTCTATTAAAATTCCAGGTTGAAGCATATTTAAAACCTGCTGAAATTTTTCTTTTGGTGGACAACTAAAAGATGAACTTCCTATTTTTTCACAACCTATAAGAATAAAAATAGTTAAAAAAATTCCTGTAAACAATTTAATTTTCATATAAGATGCCTCCTGCAATTTTTAAAAAACATTATAAAACTATTTTTAAATAAATCAAACTTGCTTTTACCTTGTAAGCTTTCTCACACCATCTTGACAATCAAAAGAGTTTATTTATATTTTTATCAAAAATTGTTAAAAAGTGTGTTAAAACTTAAAGGGTTAATTAAGGAGGTTGGAAGTTATGTTTAATGTTTTTAAAACATTTTTATTTTTAGCTTGTTTAACTATTCTGTTTATTTTAGCAGGAAAGTTAATTGGAGGAAATACAGGTGCTGCTTTGGCCTTTATTTTGGCTTTGGGAATGAATTTTTTTGTATACTTTTTTTCCGATAAGTTAGTGATTGCTTCAACAGGAGCTATTCTGGTAGAATTTCATGAAGATCCTGAACTTCATAGAATTGTGGAGGAGGTAGCAAGACAAGCTGGAATTCCAAAACCTAAAGTTTATATGATACCTGTTGAAACTCCTAATGCCTTTGCTACAGGAAGAAGTCCCAAAAAGGGAGTAGTAGTTGTTACTTCTGGATTAAGAAAACTTTTAACCTTAGAGGAATTAAAAGGTGTGATTGCTCATGAAATTGCACATATTAAAAATAGAGATATTTTAATTTCTACTATTGCTGCTGTTTTAGTGGGGGCCATCACTTACTTAGCTAATATAGCTCACTGGGGATTAATGTTAGGAGGTCTAGGAAGAAGTGAAGAGGAGGAAGGAAATCCTCTTTCTTTTATAGGAGTTTTAGTGGGAATAATAATTCTCCCAATTGCTGCTACTTTAATTCAATTAGCTATAAGTAGAAGTAGAGAATTTCTGGCTGATGAAACCGGAGCTAAATTCATTAAAAATCCCTTAGCTTTAGCTAAGGCTTTAGAAAAGTTGGAAAATTGGAACAAAATTTATCCTATGAATGTAAATCCTGCTCATGCTCAGATGTATATTGTAAATCCTCTTTCAGGAAAAACTTTTTTAAAACTCTTTTCTACTCATCCACCTATTGAGGAAAGAATTGCTAAATTGTTGAAATTAGCTAAATAAGGTTTTAAACACTATTGTCTCAAAATTTAATTTCCTTTTTAAGAACCCTTTTATCTTATTTTAGGAATTTTTGGAAAACTCTTTTATTAGGGATCTTATTTGCTTTTTTAACTTCGGGAGTTACAGGATTTACTACTTGGGCTATTAAACCTATATTTAATTTTATTTTTGTAGAAAAACATTATGAATATTTCAAATTTATTCCCCTTTTTTTAATTTTATTTTTTGGTCTAAATGGGCTTTTTTCACTTCTTCATGCTTATTTTATGAAAGCAACTTCAACAGGAGTAGTAAATCTTATTCGTTTAGAACTTTTTAAAAAGTGTTTAAATCTTCCTATTGCTAAGCTTTCCCAACAAGGTACCGGTCAAACTATTTCTAGAGTAATAAATGATACTGCTCAAATAGAACCTATTTTAGGAGATATTTTTCAAACTTTGATAAGTGAAACCTTAACAGTGATAGTTTTATTGGGAGTAGCTTTTTATCAAAGATGGGACTTAACTCTTCTAGCTTTTATTACTATTCCAGGAATTACTTTGGGGGCCAAATATTTGGGGACCAAAACTCGCATGGCAAGAAAGCTAGCTCAAAGTGCCACAGGAGAGTTAACTCACCGAATGTCTGAACTACTTTGTGGAATAAAAGAAATCAAACTTAGTACTTCTTACACTAAAGTTTTAGACCTTTTTTCTAAAGAACTTTTACATTTTTATCGTTGGAGTTTAAAAATAACTAAGTACAGAGAAGGATCTAAAAGTTTAGTAGATTTAATGACAGGTATTGGAGGAGCTTTGGTAATAAGTTATGGAGGTTATTTAGTAATCAAGGGAGAAATGAGTGCTGGAGCTTTCTTATCTGTTCTTACAGCTATACTTTTTATTTTTAATCCTTTAAGAAAAATTGCTAGGGCTTATACAGGATTGAAAGAAGCTCAAGGAGCATGGAATAGAATTGCTGAGGTTTTAAATTTGGAGGAAGAAAAAGGAGGAAAAATAAAGGCTCAGCCTCCTTCTCAAGGTTTTTACTTTAAAAATGTTTCTTTTTCTTATGATTCTAACCTTTCTATGGCTTTAAAAAACATATCAACCTTTTTACCTGTTAACAAAGTAATAGCCCTTGTAGGTCCAAGTGGTTCTGGAAAAACTACTTTTGTATCCTTACTTCCAAGATTTTATGATCCCCAAGAAGGGGAAATTTATTTAGATCAAACCCCTCTTAAAGAATTCGAAATTTTTAGTTTAAGAAATCTTTTCGGAATAGTTCTTCAAGAACCTTTTCTTTTTAACCTAAGTATTTGGGAAAATCTTATCTTGGCGAAACCAACTGCAACCAAAGAAGAAGTTATAGAAGCTTGTAAACTTGCTCAAGCTCATGAATTTATAGAGGAACTTCCCAAAAAATATGACACTATTTTAGGAGAAGAAGGTTTTTCTCTTTCTGGAGGACAGAAACAAAGAATAGCTTTAGCAAGAGTTTTTCTTAGAAAACCACCTATTATAATTTTAGACGAAGCAACTAGTCAAATTGATAGTATAACTGAAAAAGCTATAGAAGCTGCTTTAGAAAATTTTAGAGGAAATCACACTATTATTATCATTGCCCATCGTTTGTCTACTGTAAAGAAAGCTGATCTTATTTTAGTTTTAGACCACGGAAAAATTGTTGCCCAGGGAAACCATGAAGAACTCTTAGAAAACTGCCCCCTTTATAAAAACTTATATCAAACTTTTCGTCATATATAATTTATAAGTTCTTCCACAGCTTCTTTAACTTGATATGGTTCTAGCTTTTTCATGCATTCTTTTGTAGGACAACTTTTTCTAAAACAAGGGCTGCAGGATATTTTACTTTTAACCACCAAATACTTTCCTCCCCATGGACCAGTTCTTTCAGGAGAAGTAGGACCAAATAAAGCTATAGTAGGAATTTTTAAAGCTGAAGCAATATGCATAGGACCTGTATCAACAGTTATTATTAATTTAGAGTGCTTTAAGACAGAAACCAATTGAGAAAGGCTAATTTTACCTACTAAAGATTTTAATCTTTCAGAAAATCGTTTTTCCAAGTTTTGAGCCCAACTTTTAAGTTCTAAATCAGAAGAACTTCCTAAAATTAAAAAATTAAATTCTTCTTTTTCTAATAACAGAGTTATAAGTTTTTCCCAGTTTTTAAAACTCCAATTTTTAGTTTCCCATCTAGCTTTAGGAATAATTGAAATATACAATTTTTCTGAACTTAAAAATTTTGGAAAAGTGGTTTCCGGAAACACTGTTTCAGGAATTTCTTCAGATATATTTATGTCTCTAGTATTATTTAAAAGTTTCAAAACCTCTTTAGTTAAATTTAAATATCTTTTTACTGCGTGAAGATTTATATCGTAAGGAGGAAGTTTAAAATTGTAAAACCAGGAGCTACCTTCTCTGTGATTGGAAAATCCTATTTTATATTTTCCTCTACTTAATCCTACTATAAGTCCGCTTTTTAGTAACCCTTGATAATCTAATATTACTTCATAGTAGTCTTCTCTTAGTTTCTTTAAAAAAGATTTCGATTTTTCTAAAGATTTAAGATAAGTTATAGAAAAAACTAAGATTTTTCTTAAAAAAGGATGCCCTATAAGAACTTCGGCATTTCTTTCGTCAATTACCCAGTCAATTTCTGCAAAGGGTAAACATTTTTTTAAAAGAGTAAGAGAAGGTAAAGTTTGAACTACATCGCCTAAAGCTGAAAGCTTTACAATAAGAATTTTAGGTTTATACAATATGAAACTTATACTCCCAAGGCATTAAGTTTTTATTAGGTTTTAAAATAGAAATAAACTGATATTTTTTTTCCAAGCTTTCTAGATAACTTATTTCTTCTCCTATAAGTTCAGAAAGTCCTGGATGAATTTCTATTTCTAACTTTTTGTTTTTGATGTGAGGTCCCATTTTAATAATTCTTCTTAAAATTTCATAATAGATAGTTTTCTTATTTTTAATATACCCTTCCCCACTACAGTAAGGACAAGGTTCATAAAAAACTTGATAAAGGGATTCTCTTTTTCTTTCTCTAGTCATTTGAAGAATTCCAAAAGGAGAAATAGGAAGACAGCTGTATTTAGCTTTATCTTTTTTTAAAGCCTCTTTTAAAGTTTGTAAAACCATTTCTTGATGGGCTGGTTCTTCCATGTCAATAAAGTCTATAATTATAAGGCCTCCTAAGTTTCTCAATCTCAACTGATAAGCTATTTCTTGAGCTGCTTCTAAATTTATTTTAAAAACTGTCTCTTCAAGCTCCTTAGTTCCTGTATATCTTCCTGTATTTACATCAATGGCAGTAAAAGCTTCACATGGTTCTATAATAATAAATCCTCCAGACTTTAGCCAAACTTTGCGAGAAAGTAACTTTTTAACATCTATTTGAATTCCATTAGCAGAAAAAAGGTCCTCTTCCCCTTCGTAGAGAGTTACATAAGGTACTAGGTGAGGAAAGTATCTCTTTAAAAAGTCTACAATTTGTTGGTAAAATTCTTTATTATCTACTACAATAGAAGAAATTTCTTTGTTAAAAAGATCTCTTATAGCTCTTAAGGCTATGTTTAACTCTTCGTAAATTAAAGAAGGTGCTTTGGTTTTTTCAGACTTTTCTTTAATTTCATTCCACAGACAAAGTAAGAATTCCATTTCAGATTTTAATTCTTCTAAAGTCGCTTCAACAGCAGCTGTTCTTATAATCCATCCTGTAGAAGGAGGTCTTAACTTTTCAACCATTTCTTTTAACCTTTTTCTTTTTTCTTCTTCTTTTATCTTTCTTGAAACTCCTATTCTATTCATAAAAGGCAAATAAACTAAGTAGTGACCAGGCAAAGTCAAATTAGTTGAAACTCTTGCTCCTTTATTTCCAATGGGTTCTTTAATAACCTGAACTAAAATTTCCTGACCTTCCTTTAAAACTTCGTAAAGATTAGTAACTACAGAAAACTCCTTTTCCCACTCTACTTCTCCAACAGGAAAAAGGTCGTCACCAAAAAGAAAAGCCGTCCTGTTTAATCCTAGATCTAAAAAAGCTGAATTTATTCCTGGGACTACTCTCACTACCCTACCCTTGTAAATGTTTCCTACTAATCCTTTTTCGCTAGGTCTTTCTATGTACAACTCTACTAACTGTCCTCCTTCTATAAGTCCTACTCTGGTCTCAAAAGGAGTATAACTAATTAACAATTTTCCCATTTTAAAGTCTAGCCAAAAAAGCTTTTAAAAGATTAGTAAGTTTTTTTTCAACTTTTTTGGACTGTTCTACAACTTCAGAAAAAATAATAGGCTTAAAGTGATCAGGGTCGTTTATATTAGAAATAACAGAAATTCCTAAAACTTCCATTCCAGCATGAACAGCTACAATTACCTCAGGAACAGTTGACATACCTACAGCATCTGCTCCAATTAACCTTAAAAACCGAGTTTCTGCAGGCGTTTCTAAAGATGGACCAGGAACCGCTACGTATATTCCTTCCTTTACTTCTTCTTTAAATTTAAAAGCTATTTCTTTAAATAAATTAATTAGTCTTACACTATAGGCTTGAGACATGTCTGGAAATCTTGGTCCCCATTCTTCTCTATTAGGACCTCTTAAAGGATTATCAGGAATTAAGTTAATATGGTCTTTAATGAGCATCAGATCTCCAGGTTTAAAAGTTAAATTAAGTCCTCCAGCCGAATTAGATACTATGTAAATTTTAGGCTGAAACAAAGTAAGAGCTCTCAAGGGGAAGGTCAATTCCTTACAAGAATAACCTTCGTAAAAGTGAAATCTGCCTTGTAAAACAACAACTTTTTTTCCTTCTAAATATCCTAAAACTAACTGACCTTTGTGAGTTTCTACTGTAGAAATAGGAAAATGAGGTATCTCAACATAAGGTATAAGAACCTCTATTTCAACAGCCTCCGCTACAGATGAAAGACCAGTTCCCAAAGTAATTACTATTTCAGGAGAAAAAGGAAAAATTTTTTTTAAAAATTTATAACATTCTTCTACTTTTTTAAAGTAAAGGTGTTCTGAAGACATTTTTTTCTTCCGAAAAGACCGAGCTAAACTTTGGTCTTCCAAGTTCGTCAATTTCTATAACTTTTACCTTAATAGTATCTCCTATTTGATAAACTGACCTTAGGTCTTTTGGAGGATTTTCCATTTTGGAAATATGTAAAAGTCCTATCTTCCCAGGAAAGATCTCTACAAAAATTCCATAAGGTTCAATTCTTGTAATTTTTCCTTCGTAAACCTTACCTATTTCAATTTCTCCAACTAAACCATAAATAATTTTTTTTGCAGCTTCAATAGCTTCTTTGGTTTGTCCTGTAATAGAAACCTTACCTCCTTCAAGTACCCAGATCACTGTATTAGTTTTTTCTCTTATTTCTCTAACAGTTTTTCCACCAGGACCTATTATAGTAAAAGCTTTATCTTCCGGAATGGTTATAATTTCTATTTTAGGAGCATATGGTGATAACTCTTTTTTTGGTTCAGGTATAGCTGAATACATCTTTTCCAAAATAAACCTACGAGCTTCTTTAGCTTGCAGTAAGGCTTCTTTCATAATTTCTTTAGGAAGACCTTTTATTTTTAAATCCATTTGTACACTTGTTATACCGTTCTCAGTTCCTGCTATTTTAAAATCCATATCTCCTAATTGGTCTTCATCACCAAGTATGTCAGTAAGAATAAGGTATTTATCTTTTTCTTTAACTAATCCCATAGCAATACCTGCTACATGTTTTTTTATAGGAACTCCTGCATCAAAAAGAGCTAAAGAACCTGCACAAACAGTAGCCATAGAAGTGGAACCGTGAGATTCTAAGACATTAGCTACTATACGAATAATATAAGGAAATTCATCTTCAGAAGGGATAAGCGGTTCTAAAGCTCTTTCGGCTAAAGCTCCGTGACCAATTTCCCTTCTTCTAGGAGGACCCCATGGTTTAGCCTCTCCTGCACAAAAAGGTGGAAAGTTATAATGTAACATAAACCTTTTAAAAGTTTCTCCTTCAAAAATAGTTTCTACCATCTGTGCTCCTTCTTGAGAACCCAAAGTTACTGTTGCAAAAACTTGAGTTTGTCCCCGGGTAAAAATAGCACTTCCATGAGGTCTTTCAAAAGGATGAACTTCTATCTTAATCTCTCTAATATCCTTAGGACCTCTTCCATCAAGTCTTTTACCCTCTAAGAAAAGTTTTTCTCTTAAAAGTTTGCTTATAAGTTTCTTATAATAGTAATAATAAAAAGACTCTGGAAAACTTTCTTGAAAAGTATTTACAAGTTCTTTAAAAATTTCTTCTAAACTTTGTTTTCTTTCTTTTTTATTGAAAATTTGTAAAGCTTCTTTTATTTTGGAAATTCCTACAATTTCTAAATAACTTTTCAAATTTTCAGGAAGCTCTATCATGGGGATATCTAATTTAGATTTTCCTACTTTTTGCTTTAAAATTTCTTGGGCCTTAATTAAAATTTGACACTTTTCCAAAGCTAGATATAAAGCTTGCAATAAAACTTCTTCTTCAATTTCTTTTCCTCCTCCTTCAACCATTACAATATCTTGAGGAGAACAACTAACTATTAATTCTAATTCTGCTTTTTGTCTTTCTTCATAAGTTGGATTTATTAAAAAGTTTTCTCCTACTTTACAAATTCTTAAAGCTGCAAGGGGTCCATCAAAAGGTATAGAAGAAATATGTAAAGCTGTACCTGCTCCTATTAAGGATAATACATCAGGGTCATACTTTTCATCAGCTGATAAAGTAATAGCTGTAACTACCACTTCATTAAAAAAACCCTCTGGAAAAAGAGGCCTTAAAGACCTATCTATCATTCTAGAAACTAGAATTTCTCTGTCAGTTGGTCTGCCTTCTCTTTTTATAAACCCTCCTGGAATTTTACCCCAAGCAGAAGCCTGTTCTCTGTAGTCTACCGAAAGAGGGACAAAATCTAAAGCATCTTCTATGAGTTTTCCCATAACCGTTGTAACTAAAACTGCTGTGTCTCCTTGTCTCACCACTACCGAGGCATCTGCAAGTTTAGCATACTCTCCAGTTTCAATTATAATAGGTTTTTCTGTAAGATTTTCTATTACTATTCTTTCCATATAAGTTTTTACCTCAAATTATTTTTGTTTTTAATTTAGAGTAGAACTTCTTTTTTCAAGTAAATAAAAAGTCATTTTCCTACAGTAGCTAAATAAATAACACTTTCTTCTTCCCCATCCAGACCTAAAAATTCGTTAAAATTTTCGTCTAAAAAAGCTCCTACAGGACAAGCTTTAAATCCAAGAGCTTCACAAGCTAAAAGTAAGTTTTGACAAATATGAGCACAATCCATAAAAATATATCTTAATCCTCTACTTCCATATTTAGAAAGCGTTCTTCTTAAAACTGCAGACCATATAAAAACTACGCTTGCCGTAGCAAAAAAGCTTTGGCCTAAAGCTAGGTCAGTTAATTCCTTACCAAAATATCCCTCCTTCAAAAGTTCCAAAGAAAAAGTTTTTATTTCCAAATGATAAATTCCTGGTTTAAGGTCTGTAGAAAAATTTACTCCTAAGTAAGTTTCTATAGGATAAAGTGCCCCAGCAGAAGGAGCAGTACGTAAAAGATAAGAACCAACAGTTGCAGTAATCCCTTGAACTGCATAACATAACCAATTTAGCTCTTTCAGACTTATAGGTATCTTTTTATAATCTCTTTCACTTCTCCTACTTTCTAAAATTTCAAAAAAACTTTTGGTTTTAGGATAATCACCAAGAAAAAGTTTGATTTTAGGAGCATTTGGATATTCTTTAAATCTCGAAGCAGAAGTTAAAGAAACTTCTCTTAATCCTAGTTTTTCAAAAGAAAGATTAGTAGCTTTAAGATAATTATAAGCTATAGTTTGTTTAAGCGCCATTTTCAATTTGCCTCCTTGATGTTAGTTTATTTTATTTTTAATCTGAAGATTATCAATTACTTTTTTAACTCCCGAGACACTTTTAGCATGTTCTAAAACTTTAACTCTTTGTCTTTCACTATCTACTACCCCTGTTAAAGTTACCACTCCATTTACAGTGTCTACATCTATAGAAAGTGCTTTAAGTTCTGGATCTTCAATAAGTTTTAATTTTATTTTAGCAGTTATTTCTTTATCTGAAAGATAACTTCCTAAGGATCTTTTTTCAATTCTAAGATTATTAACTACTTTTTTTACACCCTCTACACTAGTTGCAATTTTTACTGCTCTTCGTCTTTCTTCTTCACTATCTACTACCCCTGTTAAAGTTACCACTCCATTTACAGTGTCTACATCTATTTTTCTAGCTTTAGTAACTGGGTCTTCTAAAAGCTTAAGCTTTATTTTAGAGGTAATAATTCCATCATCTACCTGAGTTCCTAAGGTTCTTGGGTCAGTTACTACTTTATATCCTTCGTAGGCTCCACCTCCAATTACAATCCATCCGCAAGAGCTCAACCAAAATCCTAAAGTGAAAATTATTGCAAACTTTACAAAACCTTGATTTTTTCCGATAAAATATTTAAAATAATTCATAAGGAGGCTCCTATGAAAATAGATTTTAAAACCCTATATGAAAGTAATTTTAATATAAATATTTCATCTTCCAAGAAGATAAATTCTACCTTTGAAGAATATTTAAAAATTGTTTTAGCTCAAATTAAAGAAGAAAAAAATTTCTCTAAAGATATTAATTCTAAAAAATTAGAAGAAATTTTACAAAAAGTAAGAACAAGTTTGGAAGTTTTAGAAAGTCTTGCCCCTGAGGGTTTAGATACTTCTTCTGCTGAGACTTTGGGAGATTTTCTTTTAGCTCAGGCTTTAGAGATAAATCAAATTTTAAATTTATTACCAGAAGATAGTCTTAAACATTTACTCAAAGACATAACTTTCTTTATTGGAATAGAAGCTCAAAAGATAAGACAGGGATTTTACTCTTAAGATTTTTATCTTAAAAGATGTACATTACCTATAGAAATTCTTTTTAGACCTGCTTTTCTAGCAACTTCTAAACATCTATAAGCTAATTCTTTTGAAGTAAGAGGTAGGTCTTTCATAAAAAAATGAGGGTAAAAGGCTAGAATTCTGTAGGGAATTTCAGGATTTAATTTTACAATAAATTTAGCTATTCCTTCAATTTCTTTTTCGTCTATATAGCCAGGTACTAACAAGGTGCTAGCTATAAGAAGAGGTACTTCTGGTCTTTCTTTTATAAATTGGGAAACATAAGCAAAGTTTTCTAAAATTTTTTGATTAGAAACCCCTGTTAGAGCTATATGTAAATTCTCATCCCAAGCTTTTAAATCAAATTTTATACAACCTCCAGAGGTTAAGGAAAGTTCTACAACTTTTTTAAGTAGGTTTTTATTCATAAGACCATTTGTTTCCCAGCATATGCGCAAAATTTTCCCTTTTTTATTTTTTAAGGCTTCTTTAGAAGCTTTTATAGCAAAAGGTATCTGAGGAGAGGGATCGCCTCCAAAATAACAAATACAGGATACTAAAGGATTTAAACTTTTTAAAAAGTTTTCTAAAGATTGAACTTGAGATGTATAAGTTAACTCCCTAAAGTGCCAATTTTGACAAAAAAGGCAATTTAGACTACAGGCATTAAAAAAAACTGCTAAATTATAGTATCCATATTCGGGTCCATTACAATAAGCAAATTTAGGATATCCACAACCCGTACCTCCCGGACATACCCAATCTCCTACACAGTTAGTAGGAAGCGGATCTAGATACCAAGAAACCTTAGCTTCGTTTATAAAAGGTCCTAATAACTTACCATTTTCGTTTTTCCTAAGACCACAATACCCTGTTTCTCCCAAAGGTATCACACACTCGTTAGCACAAATTTTACACTTAAGCCCCTTTTCAACCTTTGGTGGAAAGGAAGGTAGTTTAAAAACTTTTCTACTTTCTTGATGAGCTTTTTTTATAAAGTCTTTAGTTTTTTCGGGGAAATTTCGTATACATTCTTTGCAAATTCCTAAAAATTTAGATATATAAGGACTTTCTTGAGTACACACTGCACACTTACCCACGATTTCTAAACCTCTCTATTAATAAAAATAAAGCTACTCCAAAAGCTACTGCAACATTTAAAGATTCTTTCTCTCCAAAAAGCGGAATTTCTAAAACAAAATCTGCTTCTTTTAAAATTTTCTCTTCAACTCCAGTAACCTCATTTCCTAAAACTAAAGCTAAAGGAAAAGAGTTAGAATTTAAACTTTGTATAGGGATACTCTGATTAGTAATTTCTAAAACTCCTATTGTATATCCTTCTTTTTTTAAATTTTTAATAGCTAAGAAAGTATCTTCCATATACTCCCACGGAATGATTTTAGTAGTTCCAAGAGCAGTTTTTTCTACTTTGGGATGAAAAGGATGTGGAGTAATTCCACATAAAATCAATTTACTTATGTAGGCGCACTCAGCAGTTCTAAAAATAGAACCTACATTGTAGGCACTTCTTAAATTGTCAAGTACAGCTATTATAGGAAAACGAGAAAGAGGACGATTTTTTCGCCACTTATTTAAAATAGCTTCTCCTTCAAGTTTGAGCATGTTTTTAAATTATCTTTCTTCTTTTAAACACTTGTAAATTCTATTTATTAATTCATCTATAATTATAGGTTTTACAAAATAATCACAAAATCCTTTTTTCATACTTTCTATTCCTGAAGTGATAGAGCCATACCCTGTAATCATTATAATATGGACTGAGGGAATAACCTTTTTTAAAATTTCAAAACCTTCTAGTCCACTAACTTTAGGCAATTTTAAATCCAAAAGAATAACCTCTGGAATCCAACCTTTTTCTATAAGAACTAAAGCATTTTCTATACTTTCAGCAAATTCAACTTCAAAATTTCTCATTATCATTCTTTCTGCTAAGGTTTCAGCAAATTCAATTTCATCATCTATAATTAAAACTCTAGGTTTTACCATAACATATCTTTTTAAGTATTTTTAATAGGAAAAATTATTTTAAAAATAGTTCCCTTTCCTTCTTCGCTTTCTACCGATATTTCTCCTCCAAATTTTTTTACAATGCCATAAGTAATAAAAAGCCCTAACCCAGTTCCACTTTTACTCTTATTTAATTTTGTACTAAAAAATGGTTCAAAAATTTTTTTCTTGATCTCGGGGCACATACCAATTCCATTATCTTCTATTACTATTTGAATATAATCTTGGTTTAATCGAAAGGTCTTAAGTCTTATAACACCCTCTTTTCGTTGGGCTTCTATAATTGCATCCATTGCATTATTAATCAAGTTTAAAAATACTTGTTGGAGCTGTCCATAATTTGCTGTTATAGGAGGAAGGTCAGATTGAAAATCTTTTTCCAAATAAATGTTATAATAACTTGCTTCTTTTTCAATAAACCTTAAACACTCCTCTATAACTTCATTTACTTGAACAGGTTCTAAGTGAGAAGTGATTCTTCTAGTAAATCCAAGCAACTGATGAATAATACTTTTCCCCCTTTGTATAGCTTTCTCCATTGCTTCTATCTGTTTTAAAAATTTATCCTTGTAAGGGAAGTTTTCGGTAGTATTTAAAATATCTTTCATCAATTCTATTTTTTCATTAATTATAGCTAAAGGATTATTAATTTCGTGAGCAATCCCTGCCGAAAGTCTTCCAATAGAAGCTAATTTGTCTGCATGTTCGGCTTTAATCAAAGCAGCTTCTCTTTCTCTTTCAAAATCCTTAACCATTCGAGTTAGTAAAATTCCTAAGTAGATACTCACAGGAATTAAAACTATAACGCTTATAGTGTATACTCCTAGAAGTGATTCTACAAATAAACTCCAGCTACTTCTGGAGGTATATCCATAGTGGTCTAAAACTAGAAACCAAGGAGTTTCCTCAATTTTAACCACAGCTCTAATTAAGTTTTTATCTTCAAATTCAATTTCTTCTAATAAAATCTCATTCTCACTAGAAGGAAGTTTAACGAAAGTGTAAATAGAAGGATAACTAGATTTTAAATTCAAAATAGAACTCTGAATTTCTTTATTTTCGTTTATAAGAAAAACATTATAAACTTCTTCAGTTTTTATTCGGTAAAGAAATTTGTCTAAAGTTTCTTTATCAATACTTGCTCGTAAAACCCAATATTTTTGTTTTCTTTTAATTTTTTTACTTACTGCTATAATAAAGTGAGGAATCTTCCTATACCCTAAAAAAACTTCACTTACATACAATTTCCTAGTTAAAACTTTTTTATACCAAAAGGCTTCTGAATAATCTTTGCCTTTCAAGTTAAAAGGACCTGAATAAGCTACTTGAATTCCGTCAGGACCAATAATACTTAAATCAACCAAGCCCTCGTACTTTTTTTTAAGTTGTTCAAAAACTTGATCAAGGATTTTTTGTTCGGAGAGTTCTTCGAAAGAATACATATCTGAAATTAAAATTATAGCATATTTAAGTTCCGTAATGTAAGATTCTATAGTTTGTCTAATATTGTATGTGTATAAGTAAGTCTGTTTTAAGGTATCTTCTTTTATTAAGTTTTTGTATTTGTAATAACTAAGAAGTGTGAGAATAGTAAGAGGTAAAATAGAGAGAAATAAAAATAAGATTATAAATATTTTTCTAAATTGTTCAAATCTTTGAGTAGAAAAAAAAAGAAAACTAAAAATCATTTAACTATGTCTCCTTCTTTCAGTTGTTTATTTAAAATTTTTTTTAAAACTTTTTTGACAGGACCTATTACTCGATCTATTACCTTAATATTTTTCCATAGTAAATATTGATAATAAGTATCTTCAATTCCTCCACAAACTACTATATCTATATTTTCGCCTAAAATAAAACTACATAGCTCCTCAGCTGAAGACCTAGGAAGAATAACTGTCCTTACTTTTTTTTCTTCTTTTTCTACAATAAGTACTTCTCGTGTTAAATCAAATCTCGGAGCTATCCAATCTCTTTCCACTGTAATTAAAATTTTCATTTTCAAGTTAAGCCATATTCTTTAAGTTTTCTCCAAAGAGTACTCCTTGACCAGCCCAGTTTCTTAGCTGCTTCGCTTTTTTTACCTCCAACATTTATTAAAACTTCTATTATTCTTCTTTTTTCAATTTCTTCTAAGGTTGACCTTTCTGAATCTCTATTTTTAAAGTTTTTAATTTCAACTTTTTTGTTTTCTTCAAATTCCTCTTTTACTGAAGTAATCACATATTCAGGAAAATGTTTTTCAGAAATAATTTCTTCCAAACAGACATGAACAGCATATTCAATAATATTTTTTAGTTCTCTTACATTACCAGGATACTTATAAGATTTTAAAATCTTAATAGCACTTTCTGAGAATCCTTTAATTCTTTTATTAGTTTTATCTGCAAATTCTTTTAAAAAATGGTCAGCTAAAATTAGTATATCGTCCTCTCTTTCTCTAAGTGGAGGAAGTTGAATCCTTAAAACATTAAGTCTATAAAATAGGTCCTCTCTAAATTTTCCTTCCTTTACCATCTGTTTTAAATTTTTATTAGTTGCTGCTATAACTCTTACATCAACCTTAACTTTCTTAGTACTTCCTAAGGGGTAGAATTCTTTATCATCTAAAAAAGTTAAAAGTTTTACTTGAAGGTTTAAAGGAAGGTCTCCTATTTCAGTAAGAAAAAGCGTCCCACCATTAGCTAATTTAAACATCCCAGGCTTATCTGAAGTTGCTCCAGTAAAAGCACCTTTTACATGTCCAAAAAGTTCGGACTCAAGTAAAGTTTCTGGAAGAGCTCCACAATTCACTTTTATAAAAGGATGATTAGCACGAGGAGAAAGTTTATGAATTATTTCAGCGAGTAAATCTTTTCCAGTTCCTGTTTCACCTTCTATAAGAAGAGTGGTATCTGAAGAGGCAAAAATAGGAAGCATCTCTTTTAGCTTGATCATTTGTAAACTATTACCTAATATTAACTCTTTTCTAGTTTCAGATAAGAAATTCGTTTTTTCCTTAAGTAAAGAAATGTCTTCTAGAATCAAAACTACCCATTTGTCTTTTTCATTAATAATAGTGCTAACTGTAATTTTAATAGGAATTTTACGCCTGTGACAATCTATGATATCTCCTTCCAAGGCTACCAACTCCTCATTTTTTTCAACCGCTTTTTTAATTTCTTTTAAAAGATTTGTCTTAATAACATAATTAAATTCAATACCCTTTACATCTTCACTCTTATATCCCGTTAAAGTTTCTAAAAAAGGATTCATAGTAACCAAATTCAATCTGGCATCTAAAAAAGCCACTCCGTAAGGAATAGCTTCTAAAAACTTTTTTAAATCTAAATTAATCTTTTCTATTTTAAGTTTCATATTCAAGAATGTTTCAAATTGTTTTAATATTTAATTTAAAAATTTTTCTTCAAAAGTCAATTAATTAATGTTTAATTAAAAAGTTTTGAAACATGTTTTAAAAGTGTTTAATTTTGTTTGAAACATTTTGAAATAAAAAGATTAAGTTAGTTTCATAATTTTTTAATTTTCCAGTGTTTTAAAATGCTAACCTTTTGGCATGTTATTTGATTAAGGAGTTTTCGGAAAATTTAACTTAATTAAAAAAAATTTGCTGAAGTAAAAAGTTGAGAGAAGTTGTTGTGGTAATTAAAACTGAGGATAAAGATTTAGAAGAATTGCTTAGAAATATGATTGCTAAATTAGGAAGTAAAGTAGTACCTTATGATGTTTTAAAAGAAGAAAATAACTCTCAAAAAATAGATTTGTTAATTTTAGATACTCGTGAAACTAAAGAAGATGAAATTGTTTCATTTATTAACAGCTTAAAAAAAGTAAACAGTTTATTAGAAATAATGGTTCTTACCTGCTGTAAGCATAATATTAAATCTTCTATTATAGCTATGAAATCTGGGGCTTCTGATGAGCTTCTTTTTCCTATAGAAATAGAAAAATTAGAAGAAAAAATAAAAAATATTTTAGAAAAATTAGCCCGTAAAAAAAATTGATTATTATTAAAAAAGTTCTTAAAGTTTTAAAATATAAAATAACTTTATAATAAGGGGGGTAAATTATGGGTAAACTGAAATTTCTTTATGAATTTATGATGAGCGCTGCAGTTGCTCAAGCTCGTTGGGAAAAGGAAATAGCTGACAACATTTTAAGAAATAGGAAACGACTATTAATTTTAATTATCATGCTTCTTCCTATTTTAGTTACTTCTCTTTTAGGGGCAGCAGATATTTTGGGAGGTAAAAGTGCCTATGCACCTGCTCATTATACTCCTGTTGTATTTTGGGCTTCAATCGTTGTAGGATTTGCAGCAGGATTAATTACAGGTTGTATTGGAGCAGGAGGTGGTTTTATTATTGCCCCAGCTCTTATGTCTGCAGGAGTAAAGGGTATTATGGCTGTAGGAACCGACCAGTTTCATATTTTTGCTAAAGCTATTATGGGAACAGTACTACACAAAAAATTAGGAAATGTATCTATAGCTTTAGCTATAGTATTTATTCTTGGTTCTATAATAGGAGCTACAACAGGTGGATACATTAATAGAACTCTTTATTCTAAAGACCCAGTTTTAAGTGATGCTTTTATAAGTATAGTTTATGCAGTTATTCTGGGTTTCTTAGGTTTCTATGCCATTTACGATTACTTTAGCACTAGAGCTAAAGTAAAAGGAGGAATAAGTAAACCCTCTTCTAATCCTCATGAAGGAGCTCATAGTGGTCCAGTAGGAACTACAAGGCTTGCCGTAAGAATTCAACAGATAAATATTCCTCCTATTCTAAGATTTGACGAAGATTTTGGAGGGAGACAAATTTCAGCTATTTTTGTTGTAGGTGGAGGATTTGTAGTAGGATTTTTAGCAGCCATTATGGGAGTAGGAGGAGGTTTTGTTACTTTTCCTATGTTTGTCTATGTTTTTGGGGTCTCTACTCCTACTACTGTGGGAACAGACATTTTCCAAATTATTTTCACTGCTGGATATTCTTCTTTAACTCAGTATGCTATTTATGGTTATGTATTTTACACTTTAGCTATGGGACTTTTAATTGGTTCTTTAATTGGTATTCAAATTGGAGCCTTAACTACTAAAGTAGTTCCAGGAATTACTATAAGAGCTTTTTATGCTTTAACTATTTTAGCAGGATTTTTTAACAGAGTCTCAGTTTTACCAGATAAATTTAGAACTTTAAATCTTATTACTATTTCCAAAGACGTATGTGATATTATTATCCTTATAGGAAATATTCTTTTTTGGGGAGCTATTGGGCTTTTTGGAATTTGGGTTTTATTAAGTTTCTTTAAAAACATACCTACCCTAAGAGAGGAGGGATAAACTATGGGAACTACAAGGAAAAAAGAGTTAACTTTAGGTGTTATTTTTACCTTAGTATTTATAGGAATTTTAGTAATTATGTTTCAGCCTTATTTTGGAAGAGGGCAGAATTTTTTAGCTTATGCTGATGAAATTTTTAATCAATTGGCAAAAGGTTCAGCTTATTTTATACCTAAAATAAAAACTGAGGTTGAAAAATTTAAAGGACAGCCCTTAGACATTACCATAGATCTTAAAAAACCTACTGATAATCCTCAGGATACTTTGGAGAGAATTACCTTGTGCACTAAACTTTATACTAAGGTTGGAGCAAAAGTAGAAGTAGTTGAAGAAGGAAAAATACATATTATAGGAGACTTAGGAGAAATTTTAAGCGCAGCTTTAGAAGATTCTGAAGCCATGTATCGTAATAAAGGAGAAATTATTAAAGAAAAATATGAGTATGAAAATGAAAAGAAAATGTTTAGGCAGTGGCATAACACTCTTTCGGCTATTAATAAAAAACTAATTTTGGAAAAAAAGGTAGAACAGGCCAATATTGTTAATACTGTGGTTACTAAAGCTATTGAGCCAGCTTATAATTTTTACGAAATCAAACCTCAAAATGTAAAACAACAAGCAGGAGTTTTAATAGGTTTGTTAGTATTTTATATATTCTATACTGTATGGTGGGGATTTGCAGTAATGTACCTTATAGAAGGTTTAGGACTTTCTACTAAAAAACCCAAGGTAAAGAAGGAGGTTTAGTATGTTACAAAATATATTAGTGGCTACAGACGGATCTAAGGCTTCTGAAAGAGGTATAAATTTAGGTTTAAAATGGGCTAAAATTTTAAACAGCAAAATTTATGGAATAAGTGTAGCTGAAATCCCAGTATTGGGGCCGGAATTTGTAGAAATTTTTCCTAAATTAATAGAAACCTTAGAAAAAAAAGCATGGCAAGCTGTAAATTATTTAAAATTTAATGCTGAAAAGGAAAAAATTCCTTTTGAAACTTTTGTTTACAGCAGTTCTGCTCCAGAGGAAGTAATTTTAGAAAAAGCTAAAGAGTTAGAAGTTAATTTAATAATAATAGGAAAAAAGGCGTCTTTAGGAAGGGTAGGCAAAACTATAATTGGTAAATCTTTATGTCCTGTAGTAGTAGTTCCTTCGGAAGCTGTATTGATTTGGAATAAAATTCTTATAGCTACGGATGGTTCTGTTTACAGTCAAATTGCAGGAGATTTTGCTATTAAACTTTCAAAAAATTTAAAAAGTGAATTAATAGTTTTATCTGTAGCTAAAAGAGAAGAAAATGTACCTTATGCAGAAGAGAGTGTAAAAATCTTAGTAGAAAAAGTTAAAAATGAAGGATTAAAAGTAGAGTCTTTGGTAGTTAAGGGAGAACCCTTTGAAAAAATTTTAGAGGTCGCAAAAGAAAAAAATGTAGGTTTAATAGTTATGGGGTGTTACGGAAGAACTGGAATTGAAAAATTTTTCATGGGAAGCGTTACTGAAAGAGTTATTGAAAATTCTCATTTTCCAGTATTAGTAGTGAAAAAACAAATTTAAAATGACATATTTTTATAAAAATCAAATTAGTTTTTTTAAAGGGGGGTGAGAGAAGGACTTTGAAAATTAGGAAATAATGAAATAATATTAAATTATAAATTAAATGTTATATTGGATTTTAAAAAGTGTAGAAAATTTTTATAGAAATATAAATTTAATCAATTTAAAATATATTTTGTTGTTATTTCTACATTTTTTGTAGGATTAATTCTTATTTTAGGTAATTTTTTAAATCAAAAAGTAAGAAATATAGCAATAGAAAACTTTAATCAACAGCAATTAATTCTTGCTAAACATACAAGTTTTCAAATCATCAACAGTTGGAAAATTTTAAAAAGGGAGCTTTTCCTTTTAAGTCTTTCTCCATCAATTCAATATATAGAATATCCAGCATTTATTAATAGTATAAATCACACTCTTTTAAGAGTAAAATACGAAGGCGTTGAAGAAATTCATTTTATCGATGTAAAAAACAAAACTAAATATATAGTTTATAAAGATTTTAAATACGATAAGAAAAAAATTTTTCAAATGAAGAAAAAGAATGGATAAAGTGGGCATTTTATAAAGAGAATATAGGAAAAATACTGTTTACAAATACAAAGACAATAACTGAAAATAATGAAAAAAAAAATAATAACAAATGTAGTTATTCCAGTATATCAAATTTCTATAGATGAAGCGCATCCTATACCAACTAATAAATTTTCAGGTATTTTAATATTTAAAATAGACGTAAGCTATTTAATAAAAAAAATAGCTGAAAATATTACCTCTGGAAAAACAGGTTATGCATGGGTAATTGATAATAATGGAATTTTTCTTTACCATCCTAAAAAAGAATTTATAGGAGAAAATTCTTTTGAAATTAGACATAAATTAGCTTCTAATGAAATTTTTGAAAGAATAAACACAATTCAAAAAGAAAAAATATTAAAAGGTGAAGAGGGAACCGATTGGTATATTTCCGAGTGGCACAGAAACGAAGAAGGTTTAGTAAAAAAACTAATTGCTTATGCCCCTATCAAAATTACACATTATAAAGGTTCTATTATATGGTCTGTAGCCGTAGTAGCCCCTGTAAAAGAAGTTGAAGGAACTATAAGGTCTGTTCAAATCGTTCAATTAATACTTTATGGTATTGTACTTACTATTATTTTATTAGGAGGTTTTGTAGTAATTGGATTTTTAATAAAATGGTCAGATTTACTTGAAAGAGAGGTTATTAAAAAAACCTAAGAACTTAAAAAATCAGAAGAAAAATATAAAAGTTTAATTGAAAATGCAGAAGACATTATTTTTACTGTAAATAAAGAAGGTAGTATTCTTTCTGTTAACAAAGCTTGTTATGATTTTTTTAATATTGATAAAGAAGAAGAGTTATTAAATAAAAAAAATTGAAGAACTGTTCTATTCTTATGACCAAAGTTTAATAAAAAGTATTAAATAAGTTTTTAATACTGGAAAAAATATAGAAATTACTCATAAATTTACTATTTCTGATAACGAATATTGGTTTAATACTAAACTTACTCCTTTAAAAGATGACAAAAATAATATTTATGCAGTCTTAGGAATTGCTCGAGATATAACTGAAAAGAAAAAATTAGAAGAACAAATATATTACACAGAAAAACTTGCCAGTATGGGAACTTTAGCTGCTGGAATAGCTCACGAAATTAATAATACTTTAACTATTATTCTTGGATTTACAGAAATTTTATTAGAAAAATTTACTTT
>JAUQQL010000052.1 GCA_030578315.1 Thermodesulfobacteriota bacterium
AAAAAAAAAATTTTTTAATTATTTAAAAAACTTGCTTTTTTAAAAAGTTTAGACATTATTTATAAAAAATCAAGCAATTAGATGTTTGACTATACATTTAAACTTTTAGAAAAGGCTTTAAAACTTTTTTTTCGTTGAAAGGTCTTCATTACATCTGTTGGGAGTGGAAGATAAGGTATGTCAAACTTAAAATGCACTTTTAGGAAAAACATTATTAGGAGTCCCCTCCTTATTGTGAGATTTTGGTTTAGTAAAGATTTTAATACCTATTGACTTTAACTGAAAATTTTTATAAAATATAAAAAATTAAAAAATTTTATTAAGAGGTATAAAAATTTATATTAAAGATGAACACACTACAAAAGATGTATCATCTGGAGTAGGGGAACCTGATTTAAAATCAATTTTTACAGGATCTCAAGCTCTAAAAAAAGCTCCTAAAATATATGGAATCCCTACAGGGATAGAAGGACTTGATGAACTTTTTTTTATAGTAACTTCAGAAAATGGAAAATTAGTTAAAAAAAATTTAGGAGGTATTCCCGCTTACTCTGTATTAAATATTACAGGAGTTTCTGATACAGGAAAATCTCTTATGGTAGAACAGTTTGCTGTAAAACAAGCTTCCTTAGGAGAAAAAGTAGCTTTTGTTACAGTAGAAACACCTGCTAACTTTCTTGTAGCTTCTTTAAAACTTAGAGCTCAAGCTATGGGACTTCGGTTTGAAAATTTTGAAGATAATCTAATTCTTATAGATGCTGCATCTTCTACTAGACTTAGAGAAAATCTTCCAGACCTTTTGTCTACTTTGGCTTATGTTATTCAAACTTATAAAACAAACTTTACCATTATAGATTCTGTGACAGGTCTTTTTGAAACAAAAGAGATGTTAGCAAGAAATGTAGTAAGAAGAATCTATAACTTTATGAAGAAATGGTATCAAACCTCTCTTTTAGTGTCTCAAAAAAGAAGCGGCCATGAAGAACTTACTGCTGAGGCTGCTGGAGGATACGCTGTAGGTCATATAGTTGATGGAACTATGGTTTTAGCTAAAGAGTTAATAGATTCAACTTTTAAAGCTAAGCTTTATGGAAAAGAAGTGGGGGATATAGTTAGACTTTTTAGAATTGATGGATGTAGAATGTGCGGTCATGATACCCGAACTCATTTACTTGAAATTACTGAAAGCGGTTTAGTGGTAATTAAGGGAGTTATTTCCAAATATAGATAAAAATAAAGGAGAAAAAAATGGTTGTTCAAATTGTCGGCATACCTGCAACCTTAGAAATAGAAATAGAGCATTTAATAAATAGAGTTTTCTTTAAAGCAATTGACTTGTTGGGTGGACTTGAAAAACTTGCTGAATTTAGAACACTTACTTGGCTTCCCTCGCTAGCTAGAGCTGCTATAGTAGTTGTTTTGAAAGAAGAATATATGAAAACTGATGAAGAAATAGCTCAAAAAGTAGGACTTACTAAGAATACTGTTAAAAATATATTAAAGGCTGATCCAGAGGCAGCTCTAAAAAAAATAAAAGCTATAGAGGAACTTCTGAGTGAAGAAGTTAAAGAACTCAAAGTTCATACTGCAGGAGGGATTGCTAAACTTGCTTATAAAGAAATAAAGCTTGGGCATGAAGCTCAAACACTTCTTCATTACTGTTCTATAGTTGCGGAAGATATAGTTAAAACCTTGGAAATTCCTTGGGCTTATCTTGTTCTCAGAAAATCTAAAGGATTAAAGTATCCCGTAACTGAACCTAAAATTTTAAAAGAAAAGTTAGAAGGAATTTTTATTAAAGGAATTCCAGTAGAAGAAATTATAGAAAATCTTCAATATCCGATTAAAAATCCTGCTATTCTTTTGAGAGAGATCAAAGAATATCTCCAAATTAAGGAGGTGCAAAGATCTTAAAATGTGACTTTAAAAAAGGCAAGGAAGATACTTTGGCAAGAATGGAAAAATTGTGAGGATAAGGAGTTTGCAAGTTTTTTATTTGAATTATTAGGAGAAAAAGTCAGCTAAATTTCCAGCTCTATTAATTTTCTTATTCATTGGTACTTTCTATTTCGGGATTATAGGTGGAATGATAACAGGTCTTATCTTTACTAATTTAGAGTTGATAGACGAGATTGGTTCATATATAGTGTGGAAAGATTTAATTCCCTTTCTAAAAAAAGGTATGTTTATTGGGGCTTTAGGGGGTTTCTTTTTTGGTTAATAAATTTAAAAACTTGGAAATGGAAAAACCTAATTTCTTTTTTAACCCTTTTTGTATCACATAAAGAACATAAACATCTTTTAGGCAGCCTCTCTTTAGGTCTTTCTCCTGGTTTTTTTATTGGATTAATTCTTGGAATTGGAGGATTGTTTTTGAGTTTTTTTGGAGGATTAACTATTGGATTAGCTATTAACTCTTTGAGTCCAGTTTATATTGGACTTGGAATGGGGATAGTTGGAGGACTTATTATTTGGTTATCTTTTATATTTGTAGGAGGAATTTTTGCTGTAATAACCGCATTTTACAATATAAACAAAGGAAAAGAATATATGTTTGAGAAAAGATATTTATTTTTTTGGTGGAAAAACCGTCCAACTTTGTCAGAGGTTAAAGAGGCTCTTGTTTATTTCCATTCCAAATTTTTTGTAGAGGAAATAAAAGAAACTTTAACTCTTTTAGAAAAAATTCAAAAAAACTCTCCTTCAGCCGAAACACTTATTTCTTATTTAGAAAGTAAAGATTGGAAAGAACGTTTTATAGGTTCCCAACTTCTGGTAAATTTAGGTGGTGAAGCTGTGAAATATTTAGTAAAAGAGTTTTATTTTCCTCAACTTAAAGAAAAAATTTTTTATATTTTAAAAAATATTAGTTATGAAACTAAAAAGAAAATTAGTGATAAGGTTGATAACTTAGTATGTCCTAATTGTATAGTTTACTTTTGGAAGCATAAAATTAAAGTACCTCAAAGTGAGGAGATGGTTACTTTTTATGGATGTAGAGAGTGTTTTCAAAGCAGACACTATGTAGAGTGGTCTAAAGATAAGCATATTGTAGCAGTTCTTGATAGAGAAATGGATGAAAGAGATTTTATAAAAAATGGAATCTGGTATGTAAATTATTTTAAATTAAAAACCCTTTTTGATTTTAATTTAGTAGAACTCTTAAAAGCTTCTGATGAAGAGGTTGAAAGATTTTGTATCCAAATAGGAAATGATAGAGATCTATATAGAAAGAAAAGGTATAAAAACATAATTTGTACGATAAGCAGAAATTGTAATCTTCAAGTAGAAACTTTGAACATGGTTCCGAGTTTGTTTAAAGAGGTGATTTTTAAAAACTAAAAGTTTTTTATAAGTTTTATAAACTTCCGATAAGATATATTATGTAAAATTCAATTTTATAATTTTTTAACATTCGTTTAAACTTCTTTTGAAGTATTTTTAAAAATCATTCTTTATCTTATCCTTTAAAGAAATTCTAAATCTTCTAAAAAAGGAGGGAGGTTATGAAGAAAAAAAAGATTAGAAGGCTCTTAAGTGGATTAATGATAAGTTTTGGACTTTTTGGATTGGTCGGCAGTGTTCAAGCTTCAAAAATGGTCAAAATTGACGGTTCTTCTACGGTTTATCCAATTACTGAAGGAGTAGCTGAAGAATTTCAAAAAGTTAAAAAAGGAGAAGTTAAGGTTACAGTAGGAATTTCAGGAACTGGTGGAGGATTTAAGAAGTTCTGCAGAGGGGAGACGGATATAAACGATGCTTCAAGACCTATTCTTAAACAGGAAATGGAAGTTTGTAAACAAAATGGAATCGCTTATATAGAACTTCCTATAGCCTATGATGGATTAGCTGTAGTTATAAATCCTAAAAATAATTGGGCTCAATGTATGACTGTTGAACAATTAAAAAAAGTTTGGAAACCCGAATCTCAGGGAAAAAAATTTTACTGGTCTGACCTTGACCCTAAGTGGCCTAAAGAAGAAATAAGGCTTTGTGGCCCTGGTTCTGATTCTGGAACTTTCGATTATTTTACAGAAGCTATAGTAGGAAAAGCTAAAGCTCAAAGAGGGGATTACTTAGCCTCTGAAGATGACAATGTGTTAGTTCAGTTTGCTCAAAGAGAAAAAGGAGCTCTCTGCTATTTTGGACTTTCTTATGTAGAAGAAAATAAGGGAAAAATTAAAGCAGTTCAAATTAAAAATCCCAAGACCGGAAAATGTGTAGAACCTTCTATAAATACAGTAAAATCTGGAGAATATCAACCTCTATCAAGACCTCTTTTTATTTATGTAAATGTTAAAGCTCTGGAACGTCCGGAAGTTAAGGAATTTGTAGATTTTTATTTAAAAAATGTAGAAAAAATTTCTAAGCAAGTAGGTTATATTCCACTTCCTCCTAAAGCTTACAATTTAGTGAAAAAACGTTTTGAAAAAAGAATTATCGGAACAGTGTTTGGCGGCGAACCTGAAGTAGGCTTAACTATAGAAGAACTTCTTAAAAGAGAGGCTAAACACTAAAAATGAAGATCGAATTTAAGAAGAAATTTGATTTAATCTTTAGAGCTTTTTTAATACTCACTGCTTTAGTTTCTATCTTAGTTACTATTGGAATAGTTATAGCTTTGATTGAGGATACTATAAGATTTTTTAATCATCCAGAAGGAGGAGGCTTCCCCTTCTCTGTTATTAGATTTTTTACTGAAAGGGAATGGACTCCCACTTTTGTAACTAAAAAAATTGGTATTTTACCACTTCTTTGTGGGACTTTTCTTATTGCAGGTATTGCTATGGGTATTTCAGTGCCCTTGGGACTTATAATTGCTGTATATCTTAGTGAATTTGCTTCTCATAAAGTAAGAGAAACTGTAAAACCTTGGTTAGATTTCTTAGAAGCTATTCCTACTGTAGTTTACGGTTATTTTGCTCTTTTGGGTGTAACTCCTCTTTTGCAATGGTTTTTTGGTAAATTTAACATAGAAGTTCAAGGTATGAATGCTTTATCTCCAGGAATAGTTTTAGGAATTATGATACTTCCTTTTACAGCATCTTTAGTAGAAGACTCTTTAAGGGGTGTGCCTCATTACCTGAGAGAAGCTTCTTACAGTCTGGGAGCTTCTAAACTAAGAACAGCCTTTAGAGTAGTGATTCCTGCTGCAAAATCTGGTATTATTTCTGCTTATTTACTTGGAGCCTCCAGAGCTGTGGGAGAGACTATGGTAGTTGCTGTAGCAGCAGGAATGTACCCTAATCTAACTTTAAATCCTTTGGAGCCTGTTCAAACTATAACAGGATATATAGTTCAAGTAGCTCTTGGAGATCTTCCTTTTCTTTCTTTTGAATACCTTTCTATTTTTGCTGCAGGATTTTTACTTTTCTTGTTGTCTTTGTTTTTTAACTTAATGGCTATTTATGTAAAATCAAAAGTTGAAAGATATTAGAAGAAAAATTTAATTAAAAAATTAATGAAAAACAAGGATAAATTTTTCGAGTTTTTGGGAATTTTGTGTGTGTTTTTTGTTTTAACTTTCTTATTTTCTATAGTAATTAAACTTTTTTTAGACGGAGTTCACAGAATATTAGATATTAAATTTTATACTTCCTATCCTTCAAGATTTCCTGAAGAGGCAGGTATTCTTTCAGCTTGGGTGGACACTATTTATATAATGGTAGGTGCGATCTTTTGGTCCATCTTTTTAGGAGTTCCTGCAGGAATTTATTTAGAAGAGTTTGGAGGTAAAGGTAAATTAGCTCGAATTATCGAAGCCAATATTACTAATCTATCTGCTGTTCCTTCTATTGTTTATGGACTTCTAGCTCTTGGAATATTTGTACATCGTTTTAAATTTGGAGAAAGTATACTTACTGCAAGTTTAACCTTAGGTATTCTTATGTTACCTGTAATTGTGGTAACTACTCGAGAATCTTTGAGAAGAATTCCCAAAACTATTCGTGAAGGAGTTTATGCTCTAGGAGCCACAAATTACGAATTAGTTTTTCATCATCTTCTTCCTTACTCTATTGGAGGAATTTTAACTGGTGTAATTATTGCTACTTCCCGTGCTATTGGAGAAACAGCTCCTCTTCTAACTATTGGAGCTTTAACTTTTATAGCTTTTCTCCCTCCCCTACCCTGGGAAGATTTTATAGGACTTTTAAAAAGTCCTTTCACTTTTCTTCCTATTCAAATTTTTAATTGGGTTTCAAGACCTCAAGAAGCTTTTCATAAAAATGCCGCAGCAGCAGGTTTTATCCTTCTCATACTCTGTCTACTTTTAAACTCAGTTAGCTATTATCTTAGGTATAAAATAAGAAAAAAATACCAATGGTAAAAAAAACTCAATGAAAAGCAAAAGTAACATCAAAATTGAGATAAAAAAACTTAATTTTTATTACGGAAGTTATCACGCTTTAAAAAATATTACTATGCCTGTCTTTGAAAAAAAAGTTACCGCTATTATTGGTCCTTCTGGATGTGGAAAAACAACTCTTCTTCGCTGTTTTAACAGAATACACGACCTTTATCCAGGAATTCGCTACGAAGGAAGTATTATTTTCTTTCCTGATAAATTAAACATAGTAGGTAACGGAACCGAACCTATTTACATTCGTATGAGAATTGGAATGGTTTTTCAGAAGCCTAATCCTTTTCCCAAGTCCATTTTTGAAAATGTAGCCTATGGATTAAAAATAAAAGGATTAACTAATAAAAAAGTCTTAGAAGAAAGAGTAGAAAAGGCTTTGAGAGATGCAGCTCTCTGGGATGAAGTAAAAGACCGTCTTAAAGAAAATGCCTATTCTTTATCAGGTGGTCAACAGCAAAGACTTTGTATTGCCCGTGCTATTGCAGTAGAACCAGAAGTTTTACTTTTCGACGAACCCACCTCAGCTCTTGACCCTATATCTACTGCTAAAATTGAAGACTTAATTG
>JAUQQL010000053.1 GCA_030578315.1 Thermodesulfobacteriota bacterium
ATAGCCGATAATTCTTCAGACGAACCAGCTAAAGAAAATGATATATCTTTTGCCTGAGAAAGAACGCGCCTTATACCCTCTAAAGCCTCCTTCAAAGAAGACATCATCCTCCCTATCTCGTCTTTTCTGTCTACTTTTAAATCAATTCCCAATTCCCCTTCTCCTACTCTTTTTAAAACTTCCACTAGGTAACCTGTAGGCTTGGTAATGGAACGGGAAATTATTACACCAAAAAGAATTCCTAAAATAACCGCAAGAATACCAAAAACAGTTATGGTTAATTGCTGTTTAAACATAGTAGTTTCTATCTCTTCCATTTCTTCCCTAAAACGTTTTTGATGAAATTCGACCTCTTCCTCTAACATTTTTTCCATTTTAGCTACCCTTGGAACACATTCTGTATAATAAACTTTAGTTGCTTCGTCCCACCTTCCTGCAGAAACAAGTTCTAAAACCTTATTGTTGTGTTGTCTTAAATCGGCTACAGTATCCTCCATCTTTTTTAAAATTTCAAAACCTTTTTGAGTTCTGGTTATTTTTTTTATCTCCTCAAAAGCTTTAAAGTAATTCTCACGAGCTTCAGCTATTCTTTTTTTTCCCTCTTCTACCATTTTAGGATCTCTACTAACTATCATTTCAAGAATCTTCATTTGAATCCCACCTATAATTTCGCTTTTTATAAGCACAGCGGTGTTCATTTTTTTATTTACTCGCTCGTCTAAAAAAGATAAAAACTTTTTGTTATAAGTTATAAAGTAAAAGTTTAAAACAAAAAGAACAATAAAAATCAAAATAAAAAAACCGAAACTAAAAAAAAGTTTTTTTGAAATACTTAAATTCTTAAACATCTCACCCTCCCTTACTTTAAAATATTTTTTTTAAATTTTTAAGATTAAAGAATTTTATTTAAAAAGCAACCTTTCATTTTGGAGATTTTCAAGAATTTCCATTATAAGAAATTCTTCAGAAGGAAAGAAGTGAAGAGAAACTATACCTTTTTTAGAATCTTCAACTGTTACTACAGCTAAATGAGAATATCCCTCCAAGATAAATCGAAGGTAAGCTATTTTTTCAGGTTGAATTTTAATTTTTAAGACTTTACTTTGCACAAAGTGAAAATATGAAAAAGGGGAGGAATAAAACCTCCCCATAAATTTTCTTGATAAAAAACTTAAACTTTTTCAGACCTTTGGGTTCTTTTTTGAGGTTTTGCATCTAGAACCCTAACTTTAGATGCCTGTTCCCCTTTAGGTCCTTGAACAACTTCAAACTCTACAGTTTGCCCCTCCTTAAGAGTTTTAAAACCGGGCATGTCAATGGCAGAGTAGTGTACAAACACATCTCCGCCTCCTTCCTTAGAAATAAAACCATACCCTTTCTTCTCATCAAACCACTTAACCTTACCTCTAAACATGTTACACAAACCTCCTTTTAGTTTTTCTATTAATTTAAGCCTACACCTAAAAAATATTTTGTAAAGAGTAGATTCTAAATTTCAAAAAAAGATAAAAATGATATAAAGGAAAATGGTAGATTTAAAGAAAAAAGTTTCCCGCCCTATTTTAAGGGCGGGAAACTTAAGGAAAAATTATTTTTTAGGAGTTAAAAGAAGATAGTGTGAAAGACCTGTTCCGTTTGCACCCTTACAAACTCTTCGATAAGAAAATACCTTAACCTTTTTCATTATACACCTCCTACAAAAATGGTTAAAATTTTTAAAGTTAATATTTACTATAACGTTAAAAGAAATTAAGTCAAATTTGTTCTTTAAAAGACTTAAACTTTTTCATTTAATTTAACAGAAAAATCAAAATAAAGTAAATTCTTTATCCAAAATTTTTAAAGTATAGTTTTTTATATTTTGAATTTTTTCTTTTGCTAGTTTAAATATTTCTTTTTTTAATTCTTGAGTAAGTTTTTTCTTTTTATCCATTTTTATTTTTATACAGGTTAGAAGGGGCTGATTAATGGGTTTTCCCATTTGACTAAGTAAGAAAGTATAAACTTCTTTTATTCCGAAAGAAGAAAACTGTTGATAAATTATTTCTGAAATGTTTTTAGCTACCACATTGTAAATTTTACCTACGTGATTTACAGGATTTTTTCCAGCAGTAGCTTCTATAGTCATAGGTCTAAAAGGTGTTATGAGACCGTTAACTCTATTTCCTCTTCCAGTAGCTCCATCGTCTCCTTGTTCTGCACTGGTTCCTGTAACAGTAATGTAATATATATTTTTTTCGTAACAATCTCCGGTATTTAAAAATACTTCTACTTCATAGTCAGGGACTATCTGTTTAGCTTTCTGCAAAATTTCTTCAGTAATTTCTTCTTTTAAACTTACATACATTTGAGAAGTTAAAATATATTTACTAACGATTGCCGAAGCAATGATAAGAGTAATTTTTCTTCCTCTTCTTAGTCCCAAAACTTTTACATCTTCCCCTACAGCGGGATGCTGATGTTTAAATTCTTTGCTATTTAAAAAATGTTCTATTTTGTAAACCAGGTTTTCTAATGTACTTAAGGGAGCAAACCCAATTCCTACGCTGGTATCGTTAGCTAAAGGAACTTCTTCAAATTCTTCTCCCAAACATCTTAAATCCCAACTTCCTGGTCCTACTTTATAATCTATAATGGTGTGAAGGTCTGGATTTAAAAATCTAAAGTTCTCTCTAAACCACTTTCTTACAGAACTTTTGATAATAGTTCCAAAAGGTATTTGAAACTTTTGAGAGTTTTTTACTACTTCAGTAGTTACTCTTCCTGAAACAATTATTCTTAAAGGTTGAAGTAAAACTCCTGCTCCAAACTTAGGTAAAGCTTGTCCTCCTACAAGAAGAACTTTATCAATGTTGTGATGAAAAATTTTCCCAAACTTTTCTAAGTAATACTGACTCAAAGCTATACTTACATTTTCTGCTATAGCATCACAAATAGTATCTGGGTGACCTAAACCTTTTCGTTCTACTATTTCTACAGGTAAACTTTCTATTTCGGGCTCATGAATTTCTTCTATATAAAAATTTTCCACTTTCTTACCTTCTTAAAGATGAAGTATGTTTATTTACAAGTTCTTTTAATTCCAAGTAAGTGTTACGCACTTTTTGAATATACTCTACAAATACCGGGAGTTCTTCTAGAAGAAGGGCTTGAGGTCCGTCGCAAAGAGCTTTTTCGGGTTTAGGATGAAACTCAACTAAGATAGCATTAGCTCCAGCTATGATACCCTGAGCTGCAACATGATAAATGTCTCTTATATTATCAGAAGACTTAACCCGAGAACCTATAGGATGAGAGGGGTCTACACAAACCGAGAGACGGGTTAATCTTTTTACTACGGGTACATGAGAAAAATCAACCAAATTTCTGTGAGGGTCTCCTAAATGTGTTCTAACTCCTCTTAAACAGAAAATGATTTTGGTATTACCCTCGGAAGCTATGTATTCTGCTGCATTTAGGCTTTCCTCTAAAGAAAGCCCATATCCCCTTTTATAAAGTACAGGAAATTCTTGCTGTTTGCCTACGGCTTTTAAAAGTTCAAAATTTTGAGCATTACGAGTTCCTATTTGTAAAATCACTCCACAAGGATTACCTGTACGCTCTAAGGCTTCTTTAATTTCTTCTATATGATGAGAAGCTAAAACCTCCATTACAATAATCTTTATTCCATATTTTCCCGCTAAATCAAAAAGCCAGGGTAAACAATCCTTCCCCAATCCTTGAAAATCATAAGGGGAAGTTCTAGGTTTATAAGCCCCCATTCTAGCACAACAAAGTCCGTTTTCTTTTAAAGCTCTAAAAATACTTTCTGCATTTTCATAAGAGTCAACTGCACAAAGACCTGCAAATATGTGAAAAGAATCCTGAGAAAAACTTAAACCTTTATATTCAAAACCAAAACTTTCTAAAGCCCCGTGTCTACCTATAAGCCTGTACTTAGTAGTAACCCTAATAGCTCTTTCTACTCCTGGTAAATTTTCTATTTCCTCCTGAGAAATCATGTAATCTTCCCCTATAAGATGAATTTCTAAAACCTTACGAGTAACCCCAACATGTTCCATCGGTTTAATTTTTATGTGAGGAAATCGCTCTAAATATTCTAACAATTTTTTGTATTCTTCACTTTCTTGAGTAATGTTAGGTTCCATAATAATAATCATTTTAATCTTACCTCCTGTTGAAGATAATCAATTACTCAGATAGTTTATTAAATAACGATTTTTAAAAAAAGCAACCTATTTTTTAAAGGTTTTCTAAGGAATATAAAAATTTCTAAAAATCCTACAAAAAATGAAAAAATTATTTTAAAATGAAAAGTTAGGAGATAAAAACATTAAAAATGTTTTTTTTAAATTTGTTGACTATGGCTTTTAAAGAAGCTATTTTACAAGAAAGTTTAGGACAAGAAGTAAGATGTTTAACTTGTGAAAAAAAATGTATAATTTCTGAAGGAGCTACAGGGTTTTGCAAAACTAGAAAAAATATAGGAGGAAAAATTTATACTTTAGTTTATGGAGAAATCTCTTCTTTAAGTGCTAATCCTATAGAAAAAAAACCTTTTTATCACTTTTTTCCTGGAAGTAAAGCTTTAACTGTAGGAACATGGGGATGTAACTTTACCTGTCCTTGGTGTCAGAATTATGAAATAAGTAAGTTTCCAGAAAAAATTGGTAAAGGAATTTACTTATCTCCTGAAAAGTTTATAGAACTTATAAAAATTTATAATTGTCAAGGAACAAGTATTTCTTTTAATGAACCAACTTTGCTTTTGGAGTATTCCTTAGATGTATTTAAACTAGCTAAGTATTATGGATACTACAATACTTATGTTACTAATGGCTATATGACTGAAAAGGCTCTTTTTTTACTTATAGAAGCAGGACTTGATGCTATGAACATTGACATAAAAGGAGATGAAAGAGTTGTTGCACATTACTGTGGAGCAGATGTAGAAAAAATTTGGAGAAATGCTAGAATAGCTAAGGAAAAAGGGATATGGATTGAAATTACTACCCTTATAATTCCTGGGGTTAACGATAGTGAAGAAATTTTAAGAAACATCGCTAAAAGAATAAAAAATGAACTTGGTAAAGATACTCCTTGGCATGTAAATCGTTACTTTCCTGCATATAAGTTTGAATGGGAATCTTATCATCCACCTACTTCTTTAGAAACTTTGGAAAAAGCAAGGTATATAGGTAAGGATGAAGGACTTGAATATGTATATTGTGGAAATGTACCTGGGCATTTTTTTGAAAATACTTATTGTCCGAAATGTAACTTTCTTTTGATAAAAAGGTATGCTTTAAGGGTTTTGGAGTATAAATTAACTTTTGATAACAAATGCCCTCAGTGTGGAAAAAAAATACCTATAATAAAATAAAAGTTTAAGTCTCTAGGTAATAAGAAAAAGCTGATGATAGAAAAAATAACTCACTCAGCAACTTCTATAACTTTGGCAGTTTTGATAAGTAGGATTCTTGGGCTGGTAAGGGAACAAGTTTTAGCTTACTTTTTTGGAGCTGGAAAGAGTATGGATGCCTTTGTGGTTGGTTATAGAATTCCTAACCTTTTAAGGGATCTTTTTGCTGAGGGTGCCTTGACTGGAGCTTTTGTTAAAGTATTTAGCTTCAATTTGGAAAAAAAAGGGCTTAAGGAAAGTTTTAAAGTTGCTCAGATATTAATTTCTAACTTTTTAATTATTCTTTTAATAATAGTGATTTTAGGTATTTTTTTAGCTCCTCACTTAGTTTCTTTAATTGCTCCAGAGTTTAAGGAAGATTCTTACAAGTTTAAACTTACTACAAATCTTACTCAAATTATGATGCCCTTTCTATTTTTTATTAGTCTTGCTTCTGTTTTAGCTGGAATGTTAAATTCTTTAAGAATTTTTTTCTTACCTGCTCTTTCTTCAGGTTTTTTTAACTTAAGTTCTATAATTATAGGAATTATAGGATATTATTTTTTAATCAATTTCTCTTTAGAACCTATTTATGCTATAGCAGTGGGAGTTACTTTGGGAGGAGCTCTTCAGTGTCTTTTCCAATATTTCATAGCTAAAAGACAAGGATTTTCCTTTAAGTTTTGTCCAGACTTTAAAAATTCATATTTTATAGAAGTTTTCAAGCTTATTCTTCCAGTAGTTCTTGGATTTTCTTTGGTCCAGATAAATATTTTCATCAATACCTTTTTTGCAACCTCCTGCGGAGAAGGGGCTGTTTCGTGGTATTCTTATGCTTTTAGAATTATGTATGTACCTTTAGGACTCTTTGGCATAGGTATTTCACAAGCTCTACTTCCTGAACTTTCTAAACAAATAGCGCGCAACAACCTAAACTTGGCTAAAAAAACTTTTTCTTCAGCTATAATTATCTCTCTTAGTGTATCTCTTCCGTCAGCTATAGGTCTTTATCTGCTCTCTTATCCTATTATTTCTTTTCTTTTTGAAAGAGGAAAGTTTACTTCTTTTGATACCCTTCAAACTTCTCAAATTTTACAAATACTTGCCCTGGGACTTCCTTTTTACGGTCTTTCTAAAACAGCCACTCCACTTTTTTATTCTCTTGGACTAACTGTTATCCCCCCACTAGGAAGTATTTTAGGAGTATTTATTAACATAATTACAATTTTGTTGACTATAAAACAAATGAATATTAAAGCTGTAGCTCTTGGAACAACTCTTTCCCTCTTTTTTCAAAGTATTTTTCTAATTTCAATAAGTTTTGTAAGACTTAAAATTACAGAATTTGATTTTTTAATAAAAGGGTGTTTTACTTTATTTGTAGCAAGTTTTTTTTTAATATTAATTATTAAATTTTTAAATTACTTTTTTGTTATTAAAACTTTTCTTATTTTTCCAGTAATATTAATAGGAGGATTTTGCTTAATTTTTATATGAAAAATTTTAGGTACCAGAGAAT
>JAUQQL010000018.1 GCA_030578315.1 Thermodesulfobacteriota bacterium
TATAGTTTTCTTAAATTAAAAACTTTTTTAATTTAATTTTTTATTTTTTTTGATAAAGCTTTTTATAGTTTTTTTCTGAAAAACAACTTATTATTTACTAACCAAAATTTTGGAAGTTTTTTCTTTTAGGTATTGATTTTAGATTAATTTATAGTAATTTTTAAAAAATAATTTTCAAAAAAGATGAACTTTATTTTAAAAGAAAAAGAAATGCAAAAAATAGGGGTAGTTTTTTGTACTTGTGGAGGAACTCTGAGAGAAAAGTTAAATTTTGAAGTTTTAGAAGAGGTAGCTAAAAGTTTGGAAAAGGTTTGTGAAGTTTTAACTGTTTCCCTTCTTTGTAAAAGTCCAGAAAAAGTTTTAGAATCCTGGAAGGGGAAAGTAACTCACCTTTTAATAGGTGCTTGTTCTGAACGTTCCTCTTTAACTTTTACAGAGGAGCGCATTTTTAAACTTTTAGATTATTTAAACATAGATAGAGGTTTTTTTGAAACTGTAAACTTGAGAGAACAATGTGTATGGGTTCACAGGTCTCAACCTGCAGAAAAAGTAACTCGTAAGGCTATAGATCTACTTCTTATGGCCCATGCGAAGCTACTTCTTAATCAGCCTGCTGTAAAAATAAAAAACTTTATTAATGAAGTTTTAGTAGTAGGTGGTGGTGTTTCTGGACTTTCTTCAGCTTTAAGCTTGGCTAATTTAGAATTAAAAGTAACTCTTGTAGAAAAAAGACCTTACTTAGGTGGAACAGTTTGTAAAATTCCTTTTCTTTGGCAAAGTGAAGGAAGTTATAGTTTCTGTACTTCAGAATGTGTAGTTCCTGTTTTAGTAAGAGATGTACTTTTTTCAAATAAAATAGAAGTTCTTACTTCAACTAGAGTAGAAAAAATTTTTAAAGAAGAGGGAAACTTCAAAGTAATTCTTAAAAAGGACCCAGAATATGTAAAATATGATAAGTGTATTTCTTGTGGTAAGTGTAAAGAAGTATGTCCTATAACAGTTCCTAATCTTTTTGAATTTGGAAATAAAGAAAAAAAGGCCATAGACAAGGAATTTTTTTTACATTTACCAGACAGTTATTTTTTAGATTCAGAAGTTTGTACTTTTTGTGGTAAGTGTGCTACAATTTGTCCAACCAAAGCTATTGATTTAGAAGCAAAACCTCAAGTAATTAAAAAGACTTTTGGAGCAGTAATTATAGCTTCTGGTTTTCGTCCAGCTACTTTTGAAGAGACCTTAAAAACCTATCCTCAGATTACTGTAAGAAACTCTAAAATAATTACTTTTACTCAACTAGAACGTCTGACGGCTTACAGATTTTTTGGGAAACCACCCCTTAGTGTAGTTTTTATTTTGTGTTCCAAAGATCAAGTAGGATACTGTTCCAAAATCTGTTGTAATATTATGGCTAAACATGTTTTTAGATTGGCTAATTTTTATCCTGGAACTCAAGTAACAGTTATTTATCAAGACTTAGCACCTCTTGGACGACATGGAGAATTTTTCTTAAAAACAGCCTTAAAAAAAGGTATCGAATTAGTTAAAACTGAAGTTCTTTCTGTAGAAGAAGGAGAGGAAGGCTGGCTTTTAATTAAAACTTTAGAAGGAGATTATGAAGCAGACCTAGTAGTTTTAGCTGAACCTTTTATTTATGAGGAGTCCGAAATACTAAAACAGTTAAGGGTTCCTACAGATAAGTTTGGATTTCCAATTGAATCTCAAGAACCTAAAATAATAAGACCAGGAGAAACTTATGTAGATAGAGTTTTTATTGCAGGGGCTGCGAAGGGAGTAAAGGATGTTCAAGAAAGCATTGAATCAGGGGCTTATGTTGCATGGAAAGCCTATGTTTCTTTAAAAGGTGAAATTAAAAAATTTGTCTCTCAAATTGACTCTTTTAAGTGTCGGAAGTGTCTAACTTGTGTAAGAATTTGTCCTCATGGAGCTGTAGGAGTCAAAAAAGAACCTCTTCAAGTTTATATAGACCCTGCCTTTTGTAAAGGATGTGGATTATGTGTAAGTATATGCCCTACTAAATCTATTACTTTAAGAAATCTTAGCGAAATTCAGCTTTTAAATATGGTGGATAAAGCCTTTGAACATGCTGAGCCTGATGAAGCGCGCATTTTAGCTTTTTTATGCTACTGGTGTGCTTATGCTGCTGCAGATTTAGCTGGACCTAAAGGATTTGAATTTCCTATTAACTCACGAACTATTAGAATTCGCTGTTCAGCCTCTATTGACCCCTCAGTTTTAATTAAAATCTTGGCTTCTCAAAAGGTTGACAAAATTTTAGTTGCTGGATGTCCTCCCCAAAACTGTCATCATTTAAGAGGAAACTATATTGCTGATAAACGACTTAAAATTTTTAAAGAAACTCTAGAACTTATTGGCCTTCATAAAGACACTTTAAGATTTGAACACATAGGAGTAGTTCTTTCAGATCAATTAACTAAAGTTTTACACAGTATGAGTGAAAAAGACAAAAAGGCTCTTAAGAAAAAAGCTGATACAGCTCTTTAGAAGATAATTTATACTTTTTAGCCAATAACTTTACACTCTCTTTAAGTTTAAATCCTTGGGCTCTTAGTGTTTGAAATTCTTTTTTTAAATTTTCTATAAATACTAAAGTTTCTTTATTTGAGTTTTTTTCCAAAAAATCATTTTCTTCAGGCATAATTATAAGAGTAATTTCTCCCAAAAATTCTTCCCTTTTAAGCAGAGTTTCAAAATCAGACCAGATTAGTTCTTCATAAACTTTGGTTAATTCTCGAGCTAAAAAACACTTTCTATTTCCTAAAATTTTTAAAAGTTCTTTTAAAGTTCTCTTAAAACGATGGGGAGCTTCAAAGATAACAAAGGGCATATCTTTGGGAAGATTAATTAAAAGCTTTTCCTTTTCTATCACCTTTCTAGGAAGAAACCCAAGAAAAATAAAACCCTTATTTAAAAAAATGCCTGAAACACTTAAAGCACAAGTTAAAGCTGAAACTCCTGGAATAGGAACAATTTTAATACAATTTTCATAAACACTTTTTACCAGAAAAGCTCCAGGATCTGAAAGAAGAGGAGTTCCTGATTCACTCACTAAAGCAACTTCGTTACCTTTTTTTAGAAGTTCTAAAATTTGATTAACTCTTTTTTTTTCATTATTTTTATGTAAACTTATAAGTTTTTTTTCTCCTAATTTATAGTAGTTAATTAGCTTTTTAAAAGAACGTGTATCTTCGCAAGCTACATATTTGACCTTTCGTAAAACCTCCAGAGCCCTTAAAGTTATGTCCTGAAGATTTCCTATAGGAAGACCTACCACAAAAAGACAGCTCATGTATTTAATGTCTTTTGAACTACCTTTAAACTGACCCCTGAAAAAGTTGAAAGAAACAGAGTTATCTCCTCATAACTTGGATTTATTTTATATCCGTTTACTTCAAAAACAACTTTATAATCTGGATAAAACAGATTAAACCTTACAGGTAATCCTTTTTCTCTTTGCAGAAACTCTTTCAACTTATATAAAAAATCTTCTTTAACGATTTTGTAAGAAAAACTAAGTTCTACTACTCCATCTTTAAAAAAATTTAGATTTTCTAAATTTTCTAGGTCTTCCACTAGTAAAAAAACTTCTTCTTCATTTCTATCTATTTCTACTTTAAACCATAATAAAGCTCCTTCTTTAATTTTTTCCATTTTTTGTTTATAAAGTTCGGGCAGTATTAAAACTTTCATAGAAAAAAATTCATCTTCAATTCTTACTAAAGCAAGCTTGTCTCCGCTTCTAGTATTTTTAAGGTTTATTTCAGAAATTAAACCAGCTACTGTAGCTTTGTAACCATCTGGAGAATTTTTGAGAGTTTCTAGAGTTAAAGAAGTAAAAATATTTATCCAAGGTCTGTATTTCCTTAGAGGATGGTCAGTTAAATAAAATCCAAGTGCCTCTCTTTCAAAGTTTAGCTTCTCTTCCCAGTTCCAATCAGGGATTTCTTCTAGTTTTATGTTGGAATCAATATTTAACAAAGTAAATTGTCCAAAAATAGTAGAGTATCGACTTTGAGAAGCAAAAGAAAGAACTGGAGACAAATTGTGTAAAAGTTTAGCTCGGTTAGGCTCTAAACTATCAAAAGCTCCAGCCTTAATTAAGTACTCTATAGTTTTTTTATTTACCTTTTTAGTATCTACTTTTTTACAAAAATCTATAAAAGACTTATAAGGTCTTTTTTTAATAATTTCTTGAACAGCCTCTTCTCCTACGTTTTTAATAGCCTGAAGTCCAACTCTTATTTTATTTTCTTCTTCTATAGAAAATCCTGCTTCACTTTTATTTATATCCGGAGGCAAAATGGGAATGCCCATTTCATAAGCTACCCTTAGGTATTTACTTACCTCTTCGCTTTTTCCTGCTTCGTAGGTAAGAATAGAGGTCATAAAATAAATAGGATAGTGAGCTTTTAAGTATGCTGTCTGATAAGCAAGAAGTGCATAGGCAGCAGAATGGCTTTTATTAAATCCATAATCTGCAAATTTTTCTATTAATTCAAAAACTTTAAGAGCAATGTCACGAGGAATATTTCTTTCAACTGATCTTCTTACAAATTCTTCTCTTAAACTCTCCATAAGTGTCTTTTCTTTTTTACCAATAGCTCTACGAATAAGATCTGCTTCTCCCAAGGAATAACCTGCAAAGGCTCTAGCAATTTCCATTACTTGTTCCTGATACACAATCACTCCGTAAGTTTCTTTTAAAATGGGTTCAAGCAAAGGATGAAGATATTCTGGATTTCTCTTTCCATGTTTTGTTTCAATGTATTGGTCAACAAGACCCCCTTCAAGAGGACCTGGTCTGTAAAGAGCTAAAACTGCTATAAGATCGTTAAATTCAGTGGGGTTAAGTCTTCTTAAAAGTTCTTTCATACCAAAAGATTCTAGTTGAAATACTCCATCAGTTTTTCCTTCCCTTAAAAGTTCAAAAGTTTTCTCATCATCAAGAGGAATTTTGTCCAGTTCAAGTTCAAATCCTTCATATTTTTTAATAAGTTTCAAGGTGTGGTCTATAATAGTCAAAGTTTTAAGTCCTAAAAAATCAAATTTTATAAGTCCTACTGCTTCACAAGCCTTCATGTCAAATTGAACTAAATTTTCAGTTTCATCAATCTTCATAAGAGGCGCCACTTCAATAATAGGTTTTCCGCTTATAATTACCCCAGCAGCATGTTGACTTACATGTCTTGGAAGTCCTTCAAGTTTAAGTGCTAGTTCGAAGAGTTGTTTTATTTTTTCATTTTTTTTAATTAGTTCTTGAAATTCCGGTTTTTTAAGCTCATTTTCTAAAGTAACACTTGGTCCTAAGCTTATCATTTTAGCTAAGGGGTCAATTTCCTTAGGTTTAAAACCAAGAACTCTTCCCACATCTCTTACTACCTGACGAGCCTTAAGTTGTCCAAAGGTAGCAATTTTAGCTATTCGGTCCCTTCCATAAGTTTGAGCAACATACTCTATTACTTCGTCTCTTCTTTCCATACAAAAGTCTACATCTATGTCAGGCAAACTAGGTCTTTCTCTGTTTAAAAATCTTTCAAAAATAAGTCCCCAGCGAAGAGGATCTAAATTAGTAATTCCAAGAGCATAAGCACAAAGAGAGCCTGCAGCTGAACCTCTTCCAGGTCCTACCGGAATGCCCCGAGATTTAGCCCACTCAATAAAATCTGAAACTATTAAAAAATAACCACTATAACCTTTTTCTATAATTACTTTTAACTCTTCTTCCAGTCGTTTAAAATAATTTTCCTTAAAAGTCCAAAGTTCTCCTTTTTCTTCTAATTCTTTGAGTCTTTTTTCTAAACCTGCATAAGCCTTTTTTTTTAAATAGCTTTCTTCAGTTTCTCCTTGAGGAACTTTGGCTTTTGGGAAAATAGGTTCCCCTAATTTTAACTCTAAATTGACTTTTTCAAAAATTTCAAGAGTATGGTCAAGTATTTGAGAAGGATAGTTTTTAAATCTTTCCCTTATTTCTTCTTCAGAAGCAAAATAAAGCTTATCAGTGTTAAATCTAAATCTATCGGGATCAGAAAGTTTGTGTCCTGTTTGAATACAAAGAAGAACCTCATGAGCTAAAGAATCTTCTTTATTTAGGTAGTGGCAGTCTGCAGTAGCCACAACTTTAATTTTAAGTTTTTCAGAAATTTCCATAATAATTTGATTTACTTTTTCTTGTTCCCAAATTCCATTTTCTTGAATTTCTAGGTAAAAATCTTCTCCCAATACTTCTTTATATTCCTTAGCTACATGATAGGCCTTATCAATTTGCCCTTCTAAAATAAGTCTCGGAATTTCTCCTTCCAAACAACCGGAAAGCACAATCAAACCTTCCTTATAAGTTTCTAGAAGTTTTTTATCTATACGCGGTCTGTAATAAAAACCTTCTAAGTAAGCCAGGGTAGCAAGTTTTAAAAGATTTTTATAACCGGTTTCATTTTTTGCTATAACTACTAAGTGACTTCCTGCTTCTCCTCTTCTACTACTCCTTTTTTCTTTATAGGAGCCTTCAGCTACATAAAATTCGCATCCTAAAAGAGGCTTTAAATTACTCTCTTTAAGTTTTGTATAAAAATGTATAATTCCATAAAGAGTTCCATGGTCGGTTATAGCACAACCAGGCATTTTAAATTCTAAAAGTTTCTTAACAAGCTCGTCAATTTTAATAGCTCCGTCAAGTAAACTCCATTCCGTATGTAAATGCAGATGAACAAATCCGCTCATTTTAATCCAAAAGTACCAGGTTATCTCTGTGAATAACTTCTTTATGTATTTTTTCTTTAGTATTTATTAAAAACTCCAAATCTTTACTAGAAAAATTAATCAACCCTTTGGCTAGAGATTTTCCTTCTAGATTTAAACACTCTACACATGCCCCTTTAGAAAATTCTCCCTCTATTTTTTTTACTCCTCCTATAAGAAGACTTTTGGCATTGTCAATAAGTGCTTTTTCAGCACCTTCGTCAATATAAACTCTACCTTCAGGTTTAATATAATATTTTATCCAAAATTTACGCAAACTCAAATGTTTTTCTTGGGGCCAAAAAATCGTACCTACTTCCTCTCCTTCAAAAAACTTTTCTATTATTTGAGGGACTTTCCCAGGAAGAATAACCATAGGAATCCCCATAGAAGTAACCATTTGAGCAGCTTTTATTTTAGAGTACATTCCACCTCTCCCTAGGTTGCCTGGTCTTTTTCCTGCCATGGCGAAAATTTCAGGGCCTATTTTTTCTACTTCCGAAATCTTTTCAGCTAAAGGATTTTCTCGAGGGTCTTCTTTATAGAGAGCATCTATATCAGAAAGAATAATCAAAAAATCTCCTTCAACTACTCCAGTGACTAAAGCTGAAAGTAAGTCATTATCCCCAAATTTTATTTCCTCAGTTGCTACTGTATCATTTTCATTCACAATAGGAATAATGTCCCACTTAAGAAGGGTTTGAAGGGTTGACTTAGCATTTAAATATCTTGTTCTATGAGAAAGGTCTTCGGAGGTTAGAAGAACTTGAGCCACTTTTATCTGATATTTTTCAAAAAGTTCTTCGTAAGCTTGTATTAAGGTAGCTTGTCCTACAGCTGCTAAAGCTTGTTTTTCAGATAAAGAAAGCTGTTTTTTGTAATATTTTAGTTTAAGTCTTCCGCAAGCTATAGCTCCCGAAGAGACCAAAATAATTTTATATTTTTGCTTAAGTTTGCTTATTTCCTTTACTATATTTTCTAAAACCTCGTAGTTTAACCCTAAATCTTCTTGGGTAATAACCGCACTTCCTACCTTGATAACTAGTTTTTTAGCTTTTAAAAAATAGTAACTCAATCTTTCTTTTCTATTCATTTTCTTCTCTCTCTTTAGTTTCTTTTATTATATTCCAAAGACCATAAAGAAGTTCTATTACTCCCTGACCAGTTATTGCAGAAATAAGATAGATTTTTTTTCTTTCTATTTCAAAGAAAAGTTTAAGTATTTTTTCTAATCTTTCTAAATTTGGGATAAGGTCTACTTTATTAAGAGCTATTAAATAAGGCTTTTCTAAAAGCTTAGGATTATAAAGTTTTAATTCATTTTTGAGGACCTCAAGGTCTTTTACCACTTCTTCTTCTCTAAAAAGGTCAAGTACATAAAGAAGAACTCGAGTTCTTTCTATATGTTTTAAAAATTCGTGCCCTAATCCTAATCCCTTGTGAGCACCTTCTATAAGACCAGGAAGGTCTGCAACCACAAAGGTATATCCTTCCCAAAGTTTAACTACTCCAAGATTTGGTTCTAAAGTGGTAAAGGGATAGTCTGCTATTTTAGGCTTGGCTGCAGAAATTCTACTCAGTAAAGTTGATTTTCCTGCATTTGGAAATCCTACCAATCCTACATCAGCAATAAGTTTTAACTCTAAAATAAGCCATCTTTCTTCTCCAGGTTTACCTGATTCTGCAATGCGGGGAGCTTGCCTTGTAGGAGTTGCAAAATGGGCATTTCCTCTACCACCTTTTCCCCCTCGAGCGACCACTAAAGTTTGACCAGGTTTTATTAAATCTCCCAAAATTTCTCCAGTTTCTGCATCTTTAACTATTGTCCCTACAGGCACTTTTAGAATCAAATCTTCTCCATCTTTACCTTTCATTTTTTTGCCCATTCCACTTTTTCCATTTTCTGCTTTGAAATGAATTTGATGGTAAAAGTCGTATAAAGTATGAATCTGGGAATCTGCTACCAATATCACATCTCCTCCATCTCCTCCATCTCCTCCATCAGGCCCTCCTTTAGGAACATATTTTTCTCTTCTAAAACTTACGCACCCAGGACCTCCATCTCCAGCTTTTACAAAAATTTTGACCTGATCTACAAAACGAGCCATAAATAGTTTTTTATTATTGTTTTAGATAATAGGCGCTTCTTTGAAATGTTTCTGGGTAAGAGACTTAGGTTCTTTAAAATATTTTTTAAAAAGCCTTATTAAAGAAGAAGTAGTAAATTCTTCAGGCTCTATGTTTAAATTAGAAAAAGGAATTTCAGCTCTGGCTTTTTCCCGATGACCTCCTGCAGTACCAAGGTTTTTAAAAACCTTTACTGCTAACTTCCCAGCATCTTTTCTGTATCCGTCGCATCTTATAATTACAATAAGCTTTTTCTTATACTCTCCCGCTACAAAAACCCAAGAAGTTTCATAAACCCTATTTAAAAAATCAGCTATTAAAACCAGTACATCTGAACTGGTAACCTTACCTACATAAACAAAAACTTTATTCCTCAAATATTTCAAATTATTAAGGGCAATTTTAAAATACTTAAGCTCAGAACGTCTTAAGGAGGAAGACTCTATTTTATTTAAGAGATGTTTATTTACATGTTTAAAAAGACTGTGAAAAGCTATTACATCATGTAAATTAGCACTTTTTTCAAAGTTGTCTGTATCAGTTTTAATCCCATACACTAAGGCAGTAGCTAAATTTAGTCTAAGTTTAATTTTTAAGGTTTTCAAATATTCAAACAATATAGTAGAAGTTGCACCATAATCAGGTCTTATATCAGTAAACTCTGCTGAAAAATTATTAGAGATAGGATGGTGGTCTATTACTACATTAAAATGAATATTTTTAAACTCCTCTCTATGAGTAGGTTGGGAGTCTACTAAAATAACTTTGTTAAAGCTTTTTAAAAGTTCTGGAGAAAACTTTTGTAAAGGAATTTGTAAAAGTTTAACCATAACCTGATTATTGAGACGAGTAATTTCGTTAACATTAGAAATTATTACTTTTTCTACCCGATTTTGTAAAATTCTTTTAACAGCTAAGGCACTGGCTAAAGCATCAGGGTCTGCCCATATTAAAATAGGCACTCTATCTTTTTTGGTAAAAAGACTCAAAAAATAATTAACTCTTTCTTTATTAGAACGAAACTTAAAATTTTTTTTGTTATTATTTATCTCTTCTTTTTTAAGCATACATATAGATATCTTTAATCTCTTCCTTATATTCTTTTAAATTATAATACAAATAAAAATCAAGGTCAATTTCTGATTCCCCTTTAAGCCATTTTAGTACAGCTGAATTGCCTAGTAAAATCTCTATAGGTTTTAATCTTTTTTCAAATTCGTAAGGAGGTTCAATAAATTGAAACTCTTGATAAGTGTCTTTTAAAAATTTTATTAAAGTCAGTGAAAACTTTACAGGTTGAAATTTAACAGGTTCTACGAGATGAATTTGAAATCCGTAGCATCTAATTTTTTCCCACTTATTAAAAGTGGGTTCAAAAATCACAGGACGCAATATTATACCTGTTGTTTGAAAAGGAAAAAGTGAGTTTAAAATTTTGAAACTTTCTTTTATTTTGATAAAAGGTGCTCCAAAAATAAGAAAAGGAAGAGTTGTTCCTCTCCCTTCTGAAAGATTGGTACCTTCAAGCAAAACTTGTCCAGGATAAACAACTGTAATTTCCCAAAACGGAATATTGGGAGAAGGAAAAACCCAAGTTCTTTTTGTATCCTTAAAAAACATATTTCCTTTATAACCTTCCATTTTTACTACTTCTATTTCAAGATTTGGAAATCTCCTTTTTTTAAAAAGAAGAGCCAATTCTCCTATAGTTAGTCCGTGTCTTAAGGGAAGTTCTTCCATTCCAACAAAAGAAAAAAACTTAGATTCAAGCAAAGGTCCTTCTATAGTTCTTCCTATAGGATTTGGTCTGTCTAAGACTATTAATTTTTTCCCAAATTTTTCACATTTTTCCATCGTAAGATAAAGGGTCCATACATAAGTATACACTCTACAACCTACATCTTGGAGGTCTACAAAAACTATATCTACCTCATCTAGGTGTTCTTTTTCTGGAGAAAATCTTGGACCATAAAGACTTATTACCGGGGTGTTAGTAAAAGGCTCCACTTCATCGTTAGAATTTACCATATTAGCTTGTTTTTCAGCAAAAAGACCATGTTGAGGTGAGAAAATAAGTCTAAATTTAGAACCAAAAAACTCTTTAAACCAAAGAAATGAAGGTTTAAAGTTAAAATCTACAGAAGCTTGATTACAAAGAAGAGCTATCCTTTTTCCTAAGTATTTCTTAAAAAGTCTTTCTTTTATAAAAATTTCTAAGCCGTAGTATGTCACTTTAAGAACCTTTTTGTTTATCTTTTAAAGGATGTAGAGAAAATTTAAGAGACTGAATATAAGCTTCTACTCCTTTAGTTATTCCCTCCGCTATTTTTTCTAAAAATTCTTCCCTTTTAAAAAGTTCTACTTCTAAGGGATTAGATATAAAACCTGCTTCAACTAGTATAGCCGGCATTCTAGTTCCTACTAAAACTAAAAAAGGAGCATACTTAACCCCACGATCTTCTACATAAGGGTAAAAACGAGAAAGATGTCTTACTACTTCTTTTTGTACTTTCTCTGCTAAGAGTTTAGATTCCGAAAGTTTGGTGTTAGCTAAAACCGCTTTTACTAGGTCATAAAGGTCACTTAGTCCTTTATCTGACATAGCATTTTCTAAAGCAGCCACTCTTATAGCTTCTGGGTCTGTAGTAAAATTTAAGTAATAAGTTTCTATCCCCTTTGCCTTTGGATCAGGAGAGGCATTAAAGTGAAGAGATATAAAAATATCAGCTTTTTTACTGTTTGCTATGGCTGGTCTTTGAGCAAGAGGAATAAATACATCTTTATCGCGAGTTAAAAATACTTCTAATCCTAACTCTTTTTGTAATTTTTCTGCTAAAAGTTTGGCTAACTTTAAAGTTAATTCTTTTTCTTTTAAACCATTAGACGAATTTATAGCTCCTGGGTCTTCACCTCCATGTCCTGGGTCTATCACAATCCTTTTCACCCCTAATCCAAATTGACGAGCTAAGTTAATGTAGTCTTGAGAACCTTCCTTTGAGAAAGCCTTTTTAGAAAGTTCTCTACGCTTATAGGTTTTTAAAGTAGCCACAGACTTAGGAGCTTTAACTTCTTCCTTACCCATCAAATCTAAAATAAGTTGATAAGGATTTTTTAAAGAGAAAATCTTATAAGAAGATAAACTATTTAAATCTAAAACCACCCTTACTGTATTTTTATCAAATTGACTTACTCTTATCTTTATAAGATGTGCATCCTTTATATCAAGTTCCTTAGAAACTGAGTCATCTAAAGTAGCTGGAAATAAATCTATATATATTCTAGGAGGCCTTCCTTTACTTTCCCTTAAAATATTAGCTTGATATTCCACCTGCCCTGAACTTTCAATTATTACTCTAGTATAATCTTCACCCGAAATAGGCTTTATCTGAGTAATTCTTTTTTTATCTGTTACTAAGGAAGGTTCTTTTTTAATGGGAAGTTCTTTTTTGTTTGCTATCTGAGATGTTTTATTAGAAATTTTTTCACCATCTACTTTTTCCTTTTGAACTATTTTAAGTTCAGAAGACTTTTTTAGCTCTTTTTTAATCTTTTCAGTTGGAGAAATTTCCTTTTTATAAATTTTAGAAGTTTCCTTCAAACTAGTTAGATATTTGCTTTTGGGATACTCTTTTACTAATTTTTCCTCCCAATATTTAGCTTTTTCTAAATTATTTAGATCTTTTTTATAAATTTGAGCTAGATTATAATAAACTTGCTCAACTTCTTCACTTTTGGGATATCTGTTAACAAATGTTTCATATTTTTTAATAGCTTCGTTTAAATCCTTTTTACTACCAAAATCTTTATAAAGTTTATAATGCAAATCTGCTATTTTTAATAAACACTTGGGAGCATATTTACTTCCTGGATATAAAAGATAGAGCCTCCTATATTCATTAATTATTTCTAACCACATCTTCTTACTTTTTAATGATTGAGCGTTTAACTTATCAACCCGCTCCTCTAAATTTTTAAAAGTCTTTTCTATTTCAGAAAATGTTTCCTCTTTATCTTCTCTTTTGGGAGATATTTTTTCTTTTTTTTGCTCCCGTACTTCTTTTTTAATCCTTTCAGGAATTATAAGTTTTTGCCCAATTTTTAACTGGTTTCTTTTTAAACCATTTATTTTTTTTAACTCTTCAACACTTACCCTATAAGTTTTGGCTATAGTCTCTAAGGTTTCTCCTTTTTTTACGATGTGATAAATTTTTTCTTTAGATACTCCTAAAGATGGTGAACTTAAAAGGAAAGCTTTTAAAACTAGTAATAAAACTACTAAATACATTTTTAAGAAAGAAATCTTCTTCATTTTTTAGTTTTTTTAATTAATTCTTTCTGAAATTCCCATAAAAGATTTAAAGCAGATAGAGGAGTTATTTCCTCCAGTTTTAAATTCTTAATTTTTTCTAAAACAGGATGAATATTTTCAAATACTGACAGCTGATAAACTTTATTTTTTGAAGTTAAACGATGCTCGGTTGATTTTTCTAATTTTTTTCTTTCCAATTTATAAAGAATTTCTTTAGCTCTATCAAGGACTTCCGAAGGAATTCCAGCTAACTTAGCTACCTCTATTCCATAAGATTCACTAGTAGCACCTGGTAATACTTGATACAAAAAAATAATTTCTTCATTCCACTCTTTAACTGCGACATGAAAGTTTTTAATTCCTGAATAACTTTTCGAAAGCTCAGTTAATTCGAAATAGTGTGTAGCAAGAAGAGTAAAAATTTTTTTGGAATAGAGATATTCTGCTATGGCCCAAGCTAAGGAAAGTCCGTCATAAGTACTTGTTCCTCTACCTACTTCATCTAAAATTACCAAACTTCGCGAAGTAGCTTGATTTAGTATATAAGCACACTCACTCATTTCTACCATAAAAGTACTTTTACCCCTTACTAGTTCGTCGCCAGCTCCTATTCTACTAAAAATTTTATCTAGAATTCCTATTTTAGCATAGCTTGCGGGAACGAAACTTCCTATATGAGCTAAAATCACTATTAAAGCATTCTGTCTGAGATAGGTTGATTTACCGCCCATGTTAGGACCAGTTATAATAAGTAAAGTATTTTCTTCTTTATCAAGCTTTAAAGAATTAGGAATAAAATTTTCTTGTCCTTGCACTTTTTCTAAAACTGGATGTCTTCCGTTTTCTATATAAATCAAAGGCTCTTCTGTGATTTCAGGACAGACATAGTTATTTTCTGAAGCAGTTTGAGCGAAAGCTAAAAGTACATCTAGTATACCAATATTTTTAGCTGTTTCTTTTAAAGCTTCTCCATAAGAAGAAATTTTAGTTCTTAGTTCTAAAAATAGCTCATATTCCAACTCCTTTATTTTAGTCTCAGCAGAAAGAATTTTTTCTTCTAATTCCTTAAGTTCAGGAGTTACATATCTTTCAGCATTAACCAGAGTTTGTTTTCTTTCAAAATAAGAAGGAATTTGATTTATATAACTTTTAGATACTTCCAGATAATAACCAAAAACTCGATTATACCCTATTTTTAAGGTCGGAATTCCTGTTTTAACCCTTTCTCGTCTTTCCAGTTCTAATAGATAAGTAAGAGCATTTTCTTTTAAGTCTCTTAGCTCATCAAGTTGAGAAGAAAATCCTTTTTTAAAAATTCCTCCCTCTTTTAAAGTAGAAGGTGGATTTTCAACTAAAGAGTTTTTTAGTTCCTCATAAAGAGATTCGAAGGTGTTAATTTTAGAAAGTAAAGTTTTTAAATACTGAGGAAATTCAAAACTTTTATTCTTAAACTCATCAAAAAGATTTTTGATCTGGGGAAGGTATTGAAGAGAATCTCTCAGAAGAGCTATTTCTTTAGGAGTAGCGAGGTTTAAATTACAACGAACGCTCAATCTTTCAAGGTCTGAAACTTTTTTTAAAATTTCTCTCAGTCTTTCTCTTAAGTTTTTATTTTCCAAAAAAAATTTAACTACTTTTTGACGAAGTTTTATTTGATTTATATCTCTTAAAGGATACAAAATCCACTCCTTAAGCAAACGTGCTCCCATAGAAGTTGAAGTCTTATTTAAAACCCAATAAAGAGAGTATTTTTCTGTTCCGTCCCAAAGATTTTTTACAAGTTCAAGATTTCTCTTAGTGTTTGCATCTAAAAAAAGAAAATTTTCAGGAAAGTAAAATTTGGGGGAAGATATTTTTTCTTTTAAAAATGGTTGGTAGCGATTTAAATACTCCAAAATAGCTGAAACTGCTTTAATTCCAAAAGGATAAGCATCATAATGGTTTAATTGCAATTCCTCTACTTCTTTAAAAAAACTTTCATCAACCCAGCTTAAATGAACTTTGGGAAGACTCTGTTTAAGTTGTTTCACAATCTCTGAGTCAGAAAGTTCTTTACTTAAGATCAATTCTTTTGGTTCTCTTTTTAAGATTTCACTTAAAAAAAGTTCTTTATCTACTTCAGTAAAAAAAAACTCTCCACATGAAAGTTCAAGAAAAGCAACTCCTACTTTTTTACCCTTGTAAAAACTTGCAAGATAATTTTTTTCTCCTTCGGGTAGAGCTTCAGTTTCTATAAAAAGTCCCGGAGTATAAATTTTTACTACTTCTCTCTTGACCAAGCCCTTGGCTAAAGCTGGGTCTTCTACTTGTTCACAGATGGCCACCTTAAAACCCATTTCTATAAGTTTTTTTATATAAAAAGAACTTTTATCAACCGGAACTCCACACATGGGAGCAGTTAAATTTTTTCCTGCTTCTCTTTTAGTTAAAATTAAACCTAAAAGAGGAGCTACAGTTTCTGCGTCTTCAAAAAACATCTCATAAAAATCTCCCAATCTAAAAAAAAGTATAGCATCAGGATATTTACTTTTTATTTCTAAATACTGCTTAAACATCGGTGTAATCTCGGTTTTAATACTTCCTCTCATCTTCTTTATAAAGGCCTCTTTTTTCAATATAGAAATAAACTTCTTCACAAACAAGGTATCTTACTGAATGTTTTTTTTTAATAAGTTCTTTTAATTTAGTAGAAGAAATTTCTAAAGGAAAAACTTCAAGAAAGTGAATTTTTTTTTCAAGGTTCTCAACCTTTTTCCACAATTTTTTTGCTTTTTCGTAAAGCTTTTCCCAAGCATTTTCCCAGTTTTTATAACCTCTAGAAACTACTACAATGTTAGTAAAACTTAAAAATTCTTCGTAACACCACCAGGTTTCCAATTTCTCAAAAGCATCCCATCCAATAATTAAGTAAAACTTATAATTTGGATAAAGATGTTTTAATTTTTTTAAGGTTATTAAAGTGTATGAGGGTTTTTCTGCTTTTTCTATGTCTAAAACCTTAAAGTAAGGATTCCCTTTTACAGACAAAGATAACATGTTATAACGGTCTTCAAAAGAAGCTATAAGTTCTTTTTTATGAGGGGGGTATCCTGCAGGAATAAACCAAACCTCATCTAAAAAAAATTTTATTCTTACTTCTTCAGCAATTCTTAAATGAGCTATATGAGGCGGATCAAAAGTACCTCCTAAAATTCCTATCTTAAGTTCTGATCTGTCCATTGCCAAAAGCTATAAACTTTGTAGTAGTCAATTCTTCAAGTCCCATAGGTCCATAAGCATGTATTTTGGTAGTAGAAATTCCTATTTCAGCTCCCAATCCTAACTCCCCTCCATCATTTAGTCTGGTTGAGGCATTTACCAAAACCAAACTTGCATCAACTTCTTTTAAAAATTTCATAGCTTTAGTATAGTTTTCAGTTACTATAGCTTCGGTATGGTTACTTCCATATTTTGCAATATGAGCTATAGCTTCGTCAAGGTTTTTGACTACCTTAACTGCCAGAATCAGGTCCAGATATTCTGCATACCAGTCTTCTTCAGTGGCACTTTTAGCCCAAGGAACATATTTCAAAGTTTCTGGACACCCCCTAAGTTCAACTCCATATTTTTTATATTCTTCAGCTACTTGGGGTAAAAAGGTAGAAGCTATCTTTTCGTGAACTAGAAGTGTCTCCATAGCATTACAAACTCCCGGTCTTTGACATTTAGCATTGATAACAATTTTTTTAGCCATTTCTAAATCTGCTTCTTCATCTACATATACATGACAAACTCCTTTATAATGTTTGATAACCGGGATTCTAGATTTTTCCGTAACAAATCTAATCAAACCTTCTCCTCCTCTAGGAATCACCAGATCCACATACTCTTCTAATTCTAAAAGATATTCCATAGCTTTTCTATCCGGTGTTGGAATAATCTGAATAACTTCACAAGGTAAGTTAAATTCTTTTAAAGTTTCTCTAAAAATCTCAGCTAAAGCTAAGTTAGACCTTAGAGCTTCTTTTCCCCCTCTTAATATTACACTGTTTCCACTTTTAAAACAAAGACCTGCAGCATCTATAGTTACATTAGGCCTACTTTCGTATATTATAGCAATTACTCCTAGAGGGATTCGCATCTTTCCAACTAAAAGTCCATTAGGTCTTTTCCACATTTTAATTACCTCTCCTACTGGATCCGGAAGAGCAGCTATTTCTTCTAATCCTTTAGCCATACTCTCTATTACTTTATCACTCAGAGTCAAACGGTCTATAAAAGCTTTACTTTGACCTTGAGCACGAGCTTCTTCTACATCTTGGGCATTAATTTTCTGAAGTTCCTCTTTTTTTTCTCTTATTTTCTGAGCTACTTTTTTTAATACTGCATCTTTTACTTCCGAAGAAAGATTTCTTAACTTAAACGACGCCTTTTTAGCTTCTTTAGCAATAGTTATTACAAGATTTCGTAATTCCTGTTCATTCATACAAAGACCTCCTATGAAAAGATTTTTTTTTAAAAAAATTTTGGTAATATTAAAAATCAATTATTTAAAAAATTTTATATTAAATCTTCAAAAATTAAATCCTTAAAAATGGGAGAACTAGAAAGACTTCTTAAAAATCTAAATAAAGAACTTCCTCCATTTCCAGAAATAGGAATTAAAATTTTACAAACTCTTCTTAAAGAAGATAGCGAACTTTATGAGCTTATAAACACTGAAGAGGAACTATGGAGCTTTATTATCTCCGTTGCTAATCTACCTAAATTCAGAAAGACTTCTCCACCTATAGAAGATCTTAAAAAAGCCTTTTTGGTTTTAGGAGACGATTTGATTAAAAATTTACTTTTAGGTTATATAAGTATGAAAATGAGAAAAGAAACTTTCAATAATTTTTCTTTTTCAAAATTTTGGGCTCGTGCTCTTCTTTGTCTTTCTCTTTCTTATCTTTTATCTTCTTTAGTTACTCCTTACTCTTTTCATTTAAATATAGCTTCTTTTCTTATGGATTTTGGAATAGTGATACTTTATCTTATTTTTCCAGAAGGATACCTTAAGGTTTTGAGTCTTAAACACATGGGGAAGGATACCTTATCTGCAGAAAGAGAAGTTTTTGGAATTACTCATCCAGAAGTTTCTTCAGAATATTTTGAAAATTTTGCTTTTCCACGAAGACTTATCCTGAACCTTCGCTACCATCACTTTTCAGAAGACCTACTTCAAGAAGTTCCTTCTTATGTGCTTGAAGATTTAAAAATTTTAAAGCTCATAGATGAAGGAGTTAGAACCTATTTCGGTAATAAAAGAGAAAAAAGTTTGGAAAACTTTAAAACTTTGGCTAAACTTTGGTTTAATTTAGCAGAAAAAGAAAGTTTAAAAATTATAGATTCTTTACCAGAAATAGGCAATATTTTTTTTGAAATTTTTAAACTTGAAAATTTTTGTCTTATTCCCTATAGCAAGTGGATTGAAGAAAAAGAGGAAGAAATAAAAAAAATAACCAAAGAACTTCAGAAGGCACCTCAAAAAGAAAGTGAACTTTTAAAAAACTACGAAAAAGAAATTTACAGGTTATGGAAAGAAAAAGAGATTCTTCTTCACGAAATAGAAGAAATTAAAAAAAAATTACTAGAAGTAAACATTTATCACGAATTAACTGGGCTTTACAATGAAAAGTATTTAAAAAAAAGGTTAAAGCAAGAACTTTTAAGAGCTAAAAGATACAAAAGAATTTTTAGTATTCTTATGGTAAGTCTTGAAAATTTAGAAGAAATTGTTAAAAAATTTAGTTTTTCAATGAAAGAAAATTTTTTAAAGAAACTTTCTCAAAAATTTATCCAAAATTTGAGAAGAGTTGACCTAGTGTTTCACTTTAACGAAGATTCTCTTTTTGTCGTTATTTTACCTGAAACCCCACTTCAAGGAGCAGTAGTGGTAGCAAGAAAAATTTTAAAGATTATTGAAAATACTTACTTAGAAATTTTCAAAGAAAAAAAATCAGGTTTTGTAAGTATTCTTACTTATGAACCAATTTATCTAGACCCTAAAAAAGAACCTTTAGTAGAAACTATACTGAAAATTTTGACTGCGGGAATTGTTCTTTTAAAAACTAGAAGACAAACCAGATTTATAGTTCTTCGCTTAGATAGAGAACTTGAAAATTCTTAAGAAAAGAATAGACAAGATTTTAATAGAAAGAGAACTTTGCGAAACTAGAGAAAAAGCTCAAGCTTTGATTTTAGCTGGTAAAGTTTGGATATCTTTTGATGGTGAAAATTTTGAAATGGTTAAAAAGCCTGGCACCATGGTTCCTGAAAATGTAAAAATAAAAATAGAAAAAGAAATTCCTTATGTTTCAAGAGGAGGATTAAAATTAGAAGGAGCTTTAAAGGTTTTTGACTTAAAAGTAAAAGATTTCATCTGTTTAGATGTAGGAGCTTCAACTGGAGGTTTTACTCATTGTCTTCTTCTAAATGGAGCTAAAAAAGTTTATGCTTTAGACGTTGGTAAGGGACAGCTTCATTTTTCTTTAAGAAATGACCCAAGAGTTGTAGTTATGGAAAAAGTTAATGCCAGATATCTTAAAGAAGATATGTTTCCAGAAAAGTTTGATTTGATTACTGTTGATGTTTCTTTTATCTCCTTAAAAAAAGTTTTGCCTGCATTAGTACCACTTTTAAAAAAAGGAGGATATATTTTAGCTTTAATTAAACCTCAGTTTGAAGTAGGTCCTCATTTAGTAAAAAAGGGAGTAGTAAAAGAATCTTCATTACATAAGAAAGTAGTAGACGAAATTTGGGAATTTTCAAAAACCCTTAACTTTTGCCCACTAGGAGTTGCAGAAAGTCCAATTCTTGGGTCTAAAGGTAATAAAGAGTTCTTTATATTTCTTCAAAAATTTTAAAATGTTCCACGTAGAACAATTTAAAAATTTTTTAGCTTTGCATAACTTTTAAACATTTTTATAAAAACTTTTTTAAGTTCTGGGTCTTTAATTTCTTCACAGAGTCTTAAAAAAGACTTTAATTTCTGAGAATTAGAGGAACGAAATCTTATTTTTAGTTTGTTTTGTGAAGAATCTTTAAAAAAAGGATTTATTTTAAAACGAACTTCTTTAATCCAATCTTTAAGTTCTTCAGGCAGAATTTTTTTTATTTTTTCAGAAATAGTCAAAGTTTTTCCAGAAAGAGTTTGAAATACATAAGAATTGGAAACTTCAATCCAAAGAATTTTATCCTTAATTAAAACAGGATTAGCTTGAGAACAAAATTCCTTTCCTACTATTTCTTTCCAATTTTTTTGAATAAATTCTAAAAAAAGAAGATTTTTTCTGAGATTGGAAGATAAATGTAGATTATTTAAAAAAATTTCTCGTAGTGATTTCATTTTTTAAAATTTTTTAATACCTTTTCCAGAGTTGTATACACCTTGTCTTGAAGCTCTTTTAAGAAATTTTCATTTTCTGCTTCGAAGCGAAATACTAAAACTGGCTGGGTATTAGAAGCTCTAACTAAAGCCCATCCTTCCTTGAATTCAATTCGAGCTCCATCTACATCAACTACTTGAAGACCTTCTTCTTTAAAAATTTTTACTAACTTTTCAACTACCTTAAACTTAATCTCATCTGGGCACTCTTTTCTTATTTCCGGAGTGGAATACATTTTGGGTAGGTCTTCTAAGTAAGAAGATAAAGGTTTTTCGCTCTCTGAAAGGATTTCAGCAAGTCTTAAAGAAGCATAAACTCCGTCGTCAAAACCAAACCACCTATCTCCAAAAAAAAGATGTCCGCTCATTTCACCAGCTAAAAGAGCTTTTTCTTCTCTCATTTTACTTTTTATAAGAGAGTGTCCAGTTTTCCACATAATAGGAATCCCACCCAGCTTAGCAATACTTTCATACAAAATTCTGGAACACTTAACTTCTCCTATAATTTTAGCTCGGGGATGTTCCTTTAAAAGCTTTTGAGCAAAAATTATTAAAAGCTGGTCCCCCCAGATAATATTTCCTTTTTCATCAATTACGCCTAGTCTGTCCCCGTCTCCATCATAACCAAAACCAACTTCGTAGCCTTTACTTAAAACAACTTCTTTTAAAAATCTTAAATTTTCAGGGACTACTGGGTCAGGAAAGTGATAAGGAAAAGTTCCATCTATTTCACAAAATAAACATTCAACTTCGCATCCAAGTTTTTTAAAGATCTCTGGAGCAGTTAAGGCACAAACTCCATTTCCTGGATCTAAAGCTACTCTTAGACTTCTTTTTAGGCTGATATTTTTGGTTACATATTCAATATATTTACTTAAAACTTCTTCATGCTCTAAAGAACCTTTACCTTTTTCGTAGTCTTTATTTTCTATGATTTTTCTTATTTCTTGAATTTGTTCTCCAAAGAGTGTTTCTTTTCCTAGGCAAATTTTTAAACCGTTAAACTCCGGAGGATTGTGGGAACCTGTAACCTGAATGCCTCCATCTATGTCTTCTAAAATAAAAAGAGAAAAATACATAACTGGAGTAGGGCACATACCTATTTCCACAACATTTACCCCTGTCTCTAGAATTCCTTCTATTAAACTTTGTTGCAAAGATAAACTTGAAAGTCTGCCATCCCTTCCACAGACCACTTTTTTCCCCTTTTTTCTTCTAACTAAAGTTCCATAAGCTCTACCAATTTCTCCTACTACTTCTTCGGTGAGATCTATTCCTACTTTTCCTCTTATATCGTATTCTCTAAAAATATAAGGGCTCACTTTCATATTACTCTCACCCTTTTAAAATTAATATTTTTTTTAAAATATTTTTTTTAAACTGCAAGTTTAAAAGTTTCGTAAGTTTCAGTATCCCAGTCTTTCCATAAGTAAACTTTTTCTTTACCCTCTGCTATCAATTTAAAACAATATCTTATTATTTCTTCGTAAAAAAGGCAGTAAGGACTGGGAGAATTTAAACTTCCTTTAAAGGCATAAACCTCAGCAGGACAGGGTGCTCCGCAAAAATTTTTAATAGCACACTTAAAACAAGGAAAAATGTCTTCCACTTTACGCTCGGTGACTTTTTTAAATGTAGAACTATTTAAAATTTCAGAAAGTTTTTCTTTAAAAAGATTACCTCCTTTAAACTCCTCAAATCCCACAAATTCACTACAAGGAAAAACATCTCCTCTAGCGGAAACTGCAAAGAAACATCTCCCACCTCCACATGGTGAAATGTCGCACATAAGTTTTCTTGTAGTAGGACCAAGAATACCTGAAAGTAAATTAGCAAAATTAGTTACTACTATTTTTTCACCTGTTTTTTCAAAAATTTGATAAACTCTTTCTAAAGCTTTAGTAAAGTAGTAAATAAGCTCTTCGTCTTCTGGTTTTAACTCTTGTCCACCTTTTTGAGTTAAGCGAACAGGATTTAACATAATAAGATAAATTCCTTCGTTTTTACAAAAATCTATCATTTCTGGTAAGTATTTTACATTAACTTTAGTCACAGTAGCTATTACATTAAAAGCAGGATAATCTCTTAGTTCCTCAATAACTTTTTTTACTTTATCAAAAGCTCCTTTACCAGTCCAAGTTCTTCTCGTTATGTCTGCAACTTCTTTTAAAGGAGCATCCAAAGAAATTCCTATTCCTACATTTTTTTCTTTTAAAAATTTAAGATCCTCTTTTTCAAGGAGAGTAGCATTAGTTTGAATGCCAAAAATAAAATCTTCTGAAAATTTTTCTATAGCATAAAAAATTTCTTCCTTAACAAGCATAGGTTCACTTCCGTGAAATATAATCTGAGGTTTAAAATCTTTTATTCCCAGGTCTTCGCAAAAGTAAAACTTTAATCTCTGTAGAGCTTCTAAAACTTCTTCTTTGCTCATGGTTTTACCATTTTTTCTAATTTTTTCAGGAATGTAACAATAAAGACAGTTAAAATTACACTTTTCAGTGGGATTGAAATAAACAGCAGAAGGTTTTAGACCAAATCTTAAGTAATTCATTTCTTTTTGGAAATCGTTTTTTTTGTTTTCAAATTCTTCTATCAAAGTTCCTTTTAAAGCTTCGGAAATGGAATTTTTTTCAACTAAAGCCCAAAAGGCTGTATCTGGTTCTACTGCCACAACATAATCTTTTACTCCTATTTCTAAGAACAAAAAATTAGGTCCATATCCTGTATTAGCATATTTCATTTTGTTTTTCCTCCTATAAAAAATAAAATTAAAAAATAAAATTATTATCGTAAAAAAATCTCAAAACAAAAATAAAGCAGGTTGTAATTTTGTCAACTTAAAAGTAAAATGTTTAAATATCTCTAAAAATAGGTTTTTCAAAATGGAGAAATTTTGGTTAGAGGTTAGTCTTTGGTTTTTATTAATTTTAATTTCAAGTTTTATTTCCTTAAGATTAGGAATTACTGCTGCTTTAATAGAGATGATAGTAGGTATTTTAGCAGGAAATCTTATAGAGTTGGAAGTTACTTCCTGGGTTAAATTTTTGGCAAGCTTTGGAGCTGTAGTTTTAACCTTTTTAGCTGGAGCTGAATTGGAAAGTGATATAGTAAAAAGTTTCTGGAAAGAAGCTTTAATTTTAGGATTAGTTAGTTTCTTTGCACCTTTTTTGGGAGTATGGTTTTTAACTCAACTTTTATTAGGTTGGGAAGTTAGGGAAGCTCAAATTGCTGGTCTTGCTCTTTCAACCACTTCTGTAGCTGTAGTCTATGCCGTAATGGTAGAAACAGGCCTAAACGAGAAACCATTCGGCAAGTTAATTCTGGCATCTACTTTTATAACTGACTTAGGAACAGTCATCTTTTTAGGACTTCTCTTTACAGAATTAGGTCTTATCTTCTGGGTTTTTGTAGTAGTAACTTTGATAGTTCTCTTTATTCTTCCACCATTTACTAAAAGATATTTAGTCTATGTTAAAAATCACCCGAGTGAACCCGAGATTAAGTTTATATTTCTGATTTTAGCTGCTTTAGGATATTTAGCAGCCAAAGCCGAAAGTGAAGCTGTACTTCCTGCTTATTTAACAGGAGCAGTTTTAGCTAATCTATTTATTCACAATAGAGAATTAGTTAAGCGTATGAGAGCAACCACTATTGCTATTTTAACTCCCTTCTTTTTCATTAAAGCAGGAAGCTTAGTAGATTTAAAGGTAGTTTCAAATAGTTTGGGATTACTTACTCTTTTTTTCTTAGCCAAATGCTTATTCAAATTTATAGGACTTTTTCCTGCGGGTATGCTTTTTAATTTTTCCTTCAGAGCTAACATGTACAACAACCTCCTTATGTGTACTGGTCTCACCTTTGGAACTATTTCTGCTCTTTATGGATTTAATTCTGGAATTATTACCAAGGAACAGTATTCCATTTTGGTAGTAGCTGTAATTTCTACAGCTATTATTCCAACCCTTATAGCTCAAAAATTTTTTTCTCCTAAGGAAAAAGACCTTCCCGTTTTCAAAAAATCAAGTAAGGAGAATTAAAATGTTTAAAAAGATTCTTTTAGGTTACGATGGTTCAGAACATGCTAAAAAAGCTTTAATAAAAGCAGTCGAATTAGGAAAGACCTTTCAAGCTGAACTTTTCATTCTTTCGGTAGGAACGATTCCTAGTTATGCAGAAACTATCTCAGAGGTAGAAGAGGCTAAGGAACAGGCTTTAAAATATTACGAAAAGCTTCAAAAGGAGGCTTTTACTCTTATTAATACAGAAAATTTTAAAATAGACTTTTTAGTTAAATTTGGTAAACCCTCTGAAGTAATTGTAAATACTGCTGAGGAATTAGAAGTAGACTTGATAGTAGTAGGTGCTGGTGAACATTCTTATTTGGTTAGAAGAATTTTAGGAACTACAGCAGATAGAGTAGTAGATAGTGCTTCTTGTTCGGTCTTGGTGATAAGATAATTCAATGATATATCTTTTTTTGGCTATATTGGCAGGTTTTTTTATAGCCCTAAGTGATGCTTTAAATAAAAAATATTTTTCCTCTGAAGGATTTCCCTCTATGTTAGTAGCAAGACTTTTGGGAACTTTTCCCTTTCTCTTTCCAATTTTTATTTATCTTACTTTTTTTGAAGATACCCTCTTTTATTTTTCTTTAGAATTAGCCTTTACTACTTCAATTCTTTTAATTTTAGAAATTATAGCTAATTTTCTTTACATGAAAGGTATTCAAATTTCTCCTCTTTCCCTAAGTTTACCCTTTTTATCTTTTACTCCGGTCTTTATTATTCTTACAGGTTATCTAATTTTAGAAGAAAGAATATCTTCTTTAGGTGTTATAGGAATTTTTTTAATTGTCTTTGGAAGTTACACTATAAATTTACCTACTCTTAAAGAAGGGTTCACTGCCCCTATTAAGGCTATCATTAAGGAAAGAGGAAGTTTTTTACTTCTTCAAGTAGCTTTAATTTATTCTCTAACCTCTGTCTTAGGGAAAAAAGGACTCTTACTTACAGACCCTCTTTGGTTTGCTTCTTTTATGTTTTCTGTTTTGGGAATAATAATAACTATAATAGTCAAACTTTTGTATTCTATAAATATCTCTAAGCTAATAAAAAATCATTTTAAGCCCTTCTTAGCAGTAGGACTAACTCATGCTCTTATGTGTATTTTTCAAATGATAGCTTTAAGTGGTATTGAAACAGCTTATGCGATAGCCTTAAAAAGAAGTAGCATTCTGTTTGCAGTTATGTTAGGTTACCTTTTCTTTAAGGAGAAATATTTTTTGATAAGAATTTCTGCTTCTGCAATTATGTTTTTAGGAATTCTCTTTATAACATTAACCAAAAGGTAAAAATGGAAAAAGTAGTTCTTAATTATAAAGGTTTATCTAAATACTTATGTTCAGCTATTTGGTTTACTTTACAAGAAATTAAAAATCCTGAAAAAATTTTCGTTGAACCAGGAAGTTTAGTTAAGGTATATTCTGAAGATGGGAATTTTTTGGGAAAAGGTTATTTAAATTTACAAAGTTATTATGCTTTAAAGCTTTTAACAAGAGAAGATGTTCCCATTAATAAAGAGTTTTTCAAGTTTAGATTTACCAAAGCTTTAGAACTCAGAAAAAGACTTTATCCAAATGAAAAAGTTTTTAGGCTTGTTTTTTCTGAAGGAGATTGGTTACCTGGACTTATAGTGGATGTGTTTGAGAATAAAGTAGTAGTTCAGATTCAAACTCTTGGTATGGAAAAACTAAAAGAACAAATAGTTTCAGCTTTAAAAGAACTTTTCGAACCAGAGGGGATAATTTTAAAAAACGATTTTTCTAAAAGAAAAGAAGAAAAACTAGAGGAATATGTAGAAGTAGCTTACGGAAAAGTAGAAGATCCTGTGTTTGTAGAAATGGATGGAATAAAGTTTTTAATTTCCATCTTAAGGGGACAAAAGACTGGTTTTTTTTTAGATCAGAGAGAAAATAGAAGATGGGTATATAAAGTAGCAAAAAATGCTACTATTTTAGATGTTTTTTCTTATACAGGAGCTTTTTCTTTTTATGCTTTAAAAGGAGGAGCTAAAAGGGCTTTTCTTATAGAAAGTTCTGAAGAGGCTCTTAAACTAGCAGAAGAAATAGCTAAGCTAAACAAGTTTCAAGATAAGATGATTTTTTTGCACGGAGATGCTTTTAATCTTCTAAAAAATCCTCCAAAGGCTAATTTGATAATTGTTGATCCGCCGGCTTTTATTAAGTCTCGTAAATATTTTGAAAGTGGGATAAAAAAATACAAAACTCTTTATTTTTCTAGTTTAAAGGCTCTTAAAGAGGGGATATTACTTCTTTTTTCCTGTTCTTACTTTTTGAAAAAAGAAATTTTTTTAAGTTTAATAAAAGAAGTTTTACAAAATTTTCAAAAAGAAGCGCAGATAATTTTTGAAGGAAAACAAGCGGCAGACCATCCAATTAATCCTTTTGTGGAAGAAACTTTTTACCTGAAAGGAATAGGAATTGCTTGTTAAAATGTTACTTTAAATAAAACAAAAATCGTATTATATTTTTTAAAAGCTTATTTAGAGGGAAGTTTTTAAAATGTGTAAGACTTATTTTCTTATTGTAGCAGGTGGTTCTGGAACGAGACTTTGGCCTCTTTCCAGAAAAAACTTTCCTAAACAGTTTATTAAACTTAAACTTGAAGACTTCGATAAAGAAAAAAGCTTTTTTCAAAGGACTTTGGAAAGATGCTTAAATTTTCCACATTCTCAAATCATTATTTTAACTAACGAAAGATATAAGTTTTATGTGTTAAATCAGGTAAAAGAAATTGAAGCAGAACAAAAAATTTCCTTTGAGATAGTGTTAGAACCTGTAGTTAAAAATACAGCTCCAGCTGTGGCTTTAGGGATAAGATATGCTCTTGAAAAGGGAGCCTCACTGGAAGATATTTTTGTGGTATTACCTTCAGACCATCTTATCTCTCCTGAAGAAAAATTTAGAGAATATTTAAAACAGGCTATTAGAATAGCTGAAGAAGGATTTATAGTAACTTTTGGAATAAAACCTACTTATCCTGAAACAGGTTATGGATATATAAAAGCAAAAGTAGGTGAAAACGAAAAAGTTTCTTATTTTAAAATAGAAAGTTTTGTTGAGAAACCAAGCTTAGAAAAAGCTAAAAAATATCTAGAGGAGAAAAACTATTTTTGGAATTCAGGAATGTTTGCTTTTAAAGGCAAAATTATTTTAGAAGAATTTAGAAAATTTTTACCTGAAGTATCTGAGTTTTTTGAACTTCCTTGGATTCAGGTTTTAGAGAAGTTTCCCAAAGTTCAAGAAATATCTATAGATTATGCAGTGATGGAAAAAACTAATAAAGCTGTGGTTTTGCCTCTTGATATTTTTTGGTCAGACATAGGATCCTGGGAATCTCTTTTTAAAATTTTTCCTAAAGACGAAAAAGGGAATTTTTTTCTGGGAGATGTTTTGAGCATAGATTCATCTAATTCGTTTGTTCTTTCAAACAAAAGGCTTATCTCTCTTATAGGTGTGGAAAACTTTATGATTGTGGAAACGGAGGATGCAATTCTTATTAGTAAAAAAGGTATGTCTCAAAGGGTTAAAGATCTGGTTAAAAAACTTCGAGAAAAAAAGAGGACAGAGGCTGAAGAACACTTAACTATATATAAACCATGGGGAAGTTATACTCTTCTTGAGAGAGGCGAAAGATACAAAATCAAGCGTATTACAGTAAATCCTGGAGAATCTTTATCTCTTCAACTTCATCATCACAGATCTGAACACTGGATAGTAGTAAAAGGTACTGCTAAGGTAAGAATTGGAGAAAAGGAAGTTTTTATTCACGAAAATGAATCTATTTATGTACCTAAAAGCACTTTGCATCGCTTGGAAAATCCTGGAAAAATTCCTTTAGAAATAATAGAAGTCCAAGTAGGGGAATATGTGGAAGAGGATGACATTATAAGAGTTGATGATCCTTACGGAAGATCAGTAAAAGAATAAAAAGTATGTTAAAGTATGCTTCTTTAGCTTTTTTTCTGTCTTTTTTTATTTGTTTGTTAATTATAAAACTTTCTAAAAAAATTAATTTTTTTATTACTGACCATTTACATCTTGGTCCTCAAACTTTTCACATTACTCCTACTCCAAGAATTGGTGGTTTAGCGGTCTTCCTAGGCATTTTTTCTTCACTGATAGTAGCTTTTTTAGTAGGAGAAACTTTTTCCTCAAATTTTTTAAACCTTGCTATTTTTTTAATTCCTGCATTTGTAGCAGGTTTGCTTGAAGACTTAACTGGTAAACTTAAGCCCAAACTTCGTATGCTACTTTTAAGTTTTTCAGGTATTTTATTTTTTTTTATACTGGAAGTAAAAATTGTAAGATTAGACTTGCCTTTAATTGATTATTTTTTTCAAATAAAAATTTTTTCTTTATTTTTTACCTTGTTTGCTTTAGTAGGTATTTCTAATGCCATAAACATTATAGATGGATTTAATGGACTTGCAAGCATGAGTTCCATGATGATCTTAATGGCAGTTGCTTATATAGCTTATAAATTGGGAGATTATGAAATTACTAGTGTGTGTGTTATTTCGGCCTTTGCTCTGCTAGGATTTTTTTTACTGAACTATCCTTTCGGACTTATATTTTTAGGAGACGGAGGAGCTTATGTCTCCGGATTTTTAATAGGAGTAACAAGTATTCTTTTAGTAAAAAAACATCCTCAAGTTTCTGCCTGGTTTGCTTTAACGGTAAACATTTACCCAGTTTATGAAACTCTTTTTTCCATTTACAGAAGAAAATTTATTAGAAAAAAACCGGTCATGAGCCCAGACGCTCTTCATTTACACAGTCTTATTTATCAAATTTTTGTGAAAAAATTTTTTAACATACATTCTCCTCAAATAAGAAATCCTTTAACCTCAGTGCTTATGTGGGTTTTCAATGCTCTAGGAATAGTTCCAGCCTTGCTTTTTTGGCAAAACTTTAAGGTTTTAATTTTTTGCTGTTTGCTTTTTATTATTTCTTATACTTACATTTACTGGAAAATTTTAAAAACTAAAATAATATTTAAAAAAATAAGTAAATTGTAACTAACCTTTAAGACTACCTTTAACGCTTTTTAAAAAAGTCTAAAAAGAAAACTTGAAAAATGGTTTTTAAAAGTTATGAAGAATATTTTGAAAGTTTAAAAAAATTGGCTAATAAGTATAAAGGTAAAATAGGTTGTATAGTGGAATTTAATGGTTTTGTAAGAGATTATGATTTTAAAGAAAGAGAAAAAGTTCCTGCTATTGGATTAAAGGTATCTGAAATTGTTTTTGAAAAATTAAGAGAAATAAGAGAAAAAGCTGTTAAAAATTTCGATCTTATAGAGGTTATTATCTATCACAATGTAGGATTTTTAAAAGTAGGAGAAAGAATAGCTTCAATAGCTGTTTTTGCAAGACACAGATGGGAAGCTTTTGAGGCTTTAAAATTTATTATTGAAGAAATCAAAAAGTATCACTAAGTTTTTAACTTTTTAAAAGTTCTTTTTTTCGTTTTTTATAATATCTCTCTTCTTCACTAAAGATACAACCACAATATCCTTGAAGGTAGATTCCTAATTTTTTAGCTTCTTCTAAACCTTCTCTAAATCCACATCTAAAATCTTCATAAAAAAACGAAACTTTGTACTGAAAACTTAAATCTTCTGCAATTTCTTTTATAAGCTCGTGTTTTTGATAAATACTATAAAGAAGTGTAGTGGTAAAAGCTTCAGCTTTAATTTCTAAAGCCTTTTTAATTGTTGCTTTTAAACGTAGTGTATAACATATCTCGCATCTTTTTTCAGGTTCATCTTTAACCATAAAAACATTTTCCAAAAATGTTCTAAGTCCATATTCTCTATCCCAAAGGATTTCAAAGTTTTTTAATTTCTGCAAAGTTTCTAAAGCCTTTAAACGTTCTTTAAATTCTTTATAAGGATGAATGTTAGGATTGTAAAAATAGCCTTTAAAAGGATATCCTTTTTCTTTCAAAAATTTTATAGGATATAAAGTGCAAGGTGCACAGCAAATATGTATTAAAATCATAATAAGTAACTTTTTTAAAAACTTTATTTAATTTTATCAAAATGTTATACTTTTAAAAAGAATGAAAAAAAATATTTTTCGAGATTTTCTAAAAATACCCAACCTTTTAAGTTTTTATAGATTAGTTATTTCATTTATTATTCCGGGACTTTGGATTAAAAATCCTAAAAGTTCAGCTGTTTTTTATTTAATTATTTCAGGAATTTTAAGTGATACTTTAGATGGAAATTTAGCTAGGATTCTCAAACAAAAAACCTTTTTAGGAAAATTTCTTGATCCTATAGCAGATAAATGTTTTATAAACATGCTTTTTTTTCTTCTTTATTGGCAAAAAAAATTTTCTGGATATTTTTTTTTGCTTATTTTACTAAGAGATCTCTTTATTTTAATTGGCTCATTTATACTTATTCAAAAATTAAAATCTATCCATTCTCCTACTATTTTAGGTAAAGCTTCTACTGTTTCTCAGCTTATAACCCTAGTTACACTTTACATTCATTCTTACTCAATTTCTCTAAGCCCTTTTCTAGTTACTACAATAGTAAATTTAACCCTCCTTCTGACTTTGGTCTCTGGACTGCATTATAGTTGGCTTTTTGTTAAAGCCTGGACTAAATCACCTATCAAATAATAATCTTTAACTTCTAAAATTTGGGCTTTAACTACCTTTTTTAATAAATCTGGTTTAACATTATTTGTTTTTATTTTTATTTCAATATAATTTTCAGTAAGTCCTTTTAGAAAGTTATGACCTTCTAAAGTTTCTACAACTGCCCTTCTAATTTCTCCTTTTTCTTTCATAAGAAAAACTTTTCTTTTTTTCAAAATAAGTTCCTGAAGAAGTCTCTTTCTTTCATTAATTACAAAGGTGGGTACCTTTTGGGCAAATTTTTTCTCAGCAAGTGTTCCAGGACGAGGAGAGAATGAAAAAAGGTGAAGCCAATTTATAGGGGAGTTTTCAACAATTTCTAAGGTTTGTTTAAAGTCTTCATCAGTTTCTCCGGGAAAACCCACTATTATGTCTGTTCCAAAAGTAGCTTCTGGAAATAATTGATACAATTTTTCAAGAATTTTTAAATAAAAATACGAGGTATAAGGTCGCTTCATTAGTTGTAAAATTCTGTCTGAGCCACTTTGAAGAGGCAGGTGAAAATGTGGAGCTAAAAACTGACTATATTTAGCGAAATTTAAAAAGGTTTCATCAATTTCGTTAACTTCTATGGATGAGAGTCTTAAAATAAAATTTTTTTTAAAAGAAGTTAAGAACTTTTCCACTTCCCAAAGAAGGTTTGCTAATTTTTGAGGAGGTATTAAATCTTTCCCCCATTTGCCTAAGTGAATTCCAGTTAGTACAATTTCTTCGTAACCTTTTTCAATAAGTTTTTCAATTTGTTTGAGTACAAGTTTAACAGGCATGCTTCTTGGTTTCCCTCTAGCATAAGGAACAATACAATAACTACAAAATTGATCACAACCGTCTTGAACTTTTATAAAGGCTCTGGAGTGTTGAAAAAACTCTTCTATATAAAACTCTTCAAATTTTTGGAACTCTTTAAAAGGAGAAACTATCACTAAGGGCGTTTTAATCGAAGAAAATTTTTTGAGAAAAAATGGTATTTTAAATTTCTCTTTTTGTCCTAGAATAATTAAATTTTCAATTTTTTCCTTTGTAGCCCAATTTAAAATTTCCTGAGGATAAACTTGAGCGTAACATCCTGTAAGAACAATAAGAGAAGGATTAAATTTTTGCCATTTTTTGATAATTTTTTTACTTTCTTGAACCGCTTTATGAGTTACAGCACAACTATTTAAAATAAACACCTGAGCCGATTCCTCTTCAGTTATGGTAAATCCTTCTTTAAAAAGACTTTCAATAATAAAAGAAGTTTCTACCTGATTGACTTTACATCCTAAAGTTTTTACAAAAAATTTAGTAAATTGCATAATGTTTTGTAATATAAAAATTAAGGCTATACCTTAAACTTGCAAGGTTTTGGAGAATATTTTAATATAATCTTTTATGGAAAGTAAAAGATGGATTTTTTTTTATGAAAAAGCTAAGGGACACAGAGAAAGAGTAAAAAGAAGATTTTTAAAAGAGGGACCTCAGAGTTTTACAGACGAAGACCTTTTAGAACTTCTTCTTTTTTTCAATTTACCTTTTAGAGATACTCGTAAATTAGCTCGAGAACTTTTACAAAACTTTAAAACTCTGGATAGGATTTTAGATGCAAGTTTTGAAGAGTTAGTAAAAATAAAAGGTTTGGGAGAAAAAGCAGTTTTACCTTTAAAAGTTGTTCACGAAGTAGCTAGAAGATATCTTAAATCTAAAGCTTTAAAAAGTGAATACCTTCGTTCGCCTCAAGAAGTTTATCGTTATCTACAGTATGAAATGAAAAATCTTTCCAAAGAGGTTTTCAAAATTATTTTTTTAGATGCTATTTCTAGAATATTGGGAGTAGAAACCTTATTTGAAGGAACTCTTACTGAAAGTGTAGTATATCCACGGGAGGTTTTTGCTAAAGTTCTTGAAAAAAAAGCTGCTAGTATAATTCTTGTTCATAATCATCCTTCTGGAAACTTAAAACCCTCCAAAGCAGACTTAGACCTTACTAAAAAATTAATTCTAACAGGTAATCTTTTACAGTTTAAGGTTCTTGACCATCTTATAGTAAGTCAAGAAGGATATTTCAGTATGGCTGAAGAAGGCATTATTGAAGCTATTGAAAGAGAGCTTAAAAAAGAGGGATTATGAAAATAAAGATTGCTAAAAAAGCTGGATTTTGTATGGGAGTAAGAAGAGCTGTAAATTTGGTTTTAAAAGCCTTAAGCGAAAGTAAAAAACCTATTTATACTTTTGGCCCGCTTATTCACAATCCTCAAACTTTAGAACTTTTGGAAAAGTTAGGGGTAAAAATTTTAAACAAACCAGATGAAGAAATTCCTCCCGGAGTTTGTATTATAAGAGCTCATGGAGTTCCTCCACAGGAAAGAGAAGTTCTCAGAAAAAGGCATGAGCTTGTTGACGGAACTTGTCCTAGAGTTTTAAAGGTACAAGCTTTAGCTAAAGATGCTATATTTAAAGGAAAAGAAGTAGTAATTATTGGAGATAAAGAACATGCAGAAGTAAAAGGAATTTTAGGTTTTTGTGAAGGTAAAGGATATGTAGTAGGCTCTCTGGAAGACCTTGAAAAATTACCTCCTCTTAAAAATTTTGTGATTCTTTCTCAAACTACTCAAGATAAAAAACTATTTAATAATCTTGCCTCTGCAATTTTAAAAAAATATCCTCAGGGGGAAGTAATAAATACTATCTGTAACGCTACAGAGGTTCGACAAAAAGAAGTAAGAAAACTTTGCCAGGAGTGTGAGACCATTATAGTAATTGGAGGAAAGTTTAGTGCTAATACTCAGAGATTGGCTAAAATTGCTAAAGAAGAAGGAGCTAGAGTTTACCTTATAGAAGAACCGGAAGAATTACCTTTTTCAGAAATAAAAAGTACATCTAAAATAGGAATTACTGCTGGAGCTTCAACTCCTAATTGGTTAATTAATGAAGTGGTTGCTAAAATTAAGTCTAAACATTTGTCTTTTAAAATTCTACAAATTTTTTCTTTTTTTTCTTTTTTTCAAGTTATAAGTTTTTTTCTTTTAATTTTTAGTTGTACCAATTTTTTGGTTCCTTCTATA
>JAUQQL010000019.1:0-30253 GCA_030578315.1 Thermodesulfobacteriota bacterium
AGAAACCCTAATTAAAGAGTACTCTAACTTGCAAAGTAGTTTTAAATTTTTAGTTTCTTGAAAAATTTGAAAGTATTCTTGACATTGTCAATTTTTTGACAGAAAATTTTTTCAAGATACCTGGTTTATAAAAGGGAATTTTTTTCCTTTTTGGCTAATAAAAAGGAAATTTAAAACCATTTTATTATTAGGCATATTTTTTGTAAATTTAAAAATTAGAAATAGACACTAATACAAATTATGGAAAGTTTAAAAATTAACCCACAGCTTGGGCTTTTAGAAACTTTAGAAGCTGGACAACTTTTAGTTAGAAAACTTGATACGCATACGAATAATTTAGCTAATATAAGTACTCCTGGTTATAAAAAATCAAAGCTTTCATTTAGAGAGGTTTTAATGAAAAAGATAGGACCTCTTTGGAGAAGAGCTTTTAAGGAAAGTATTCCTTATACTGAAATGGAACAAGGAGAACTTGAGCCAACTGGAGAGGCATTGCACTTAGCTATAGTTGGGGAAGGTTTTTTTAAAGTTCAGACTCCTCAGGGAGTAGCTTATACCAGAGCTGGCAACTTTCTTTTAGATACTCAAAGAAGATTGATTACACCTCACGGATATTTAGTTTTGTCTAACGGTGCCCCTTTAGTGGTTGACCCTGCTATGAGTAGAGAAGGACTCCTTACTATGGAAAACTTAAGACTTCATGTTTCTCCTGAAGGAATTCTTTCTATAGATGGAACGGAAGTAGGGAGATTAGATGTGGTGACTTTTGATGATATAGGAAAACTTAAAAAAGTAGGAGAAAATCTTTTTGTTTCTGAGGGTGCTCAAGAAAGACCTGCTACTAACTACGAAATAAGGCAAGGTTTTATTGAAAAGTCTAATGTAGATCCTGTTGCAGAGATGATAAATTTAATTGAAATTCAACGAAGTTTTGAGGCAGTTCAAAAGTTTATTAGAGGATGGGACGAAGCTACAGAAAAGCTTTTAGAAACTACGAGAAGATAAGGAGGGTTTGGCTATGATAAGAGCTTTATGGAGTGCAGCTACAGGTATGCAGGGACAACAGCTTCAATTAGATGTTATTGCTAATAATCTTTCTAATATTAATACTCCAGGTTTTAAAAAAAGCCGAGTAGATTTTGAAGACTTATTTTATCAAAACATCAAGCTTCCAGGAGCACTTACTGCTGAAGGGACTCAAGTTCCTGTGGGTATGCAAGTCGGTTTAGGAGTAAGGCCGGTTGCTATACCTAAACTTTTTACTCAAGGAGAATATCAACTTACTAATCAAGAATTAGACTTAGCTATAGAAGGTAGAGGATTTTTTAAAGTTATTATGGGTGGAGAAGAATTTTATACTAGAGCTGGAAATTTTAAATTAGACCGAGATGGTTATATAGTAACTCCAGATGGAGCTCGGCTCCAACCTGAATTCGTTGTTCCAACCGGAACAGTTAAAATTGAAATAACTCCTGATGGAATTATTACAGCTCTCGGAACAAATGGTGAGGTTCTAGCTCAGGCTCAAATTTTGCTTTACGATTTTCCTAATCCTGCAGGGCTTTATGCAGTTGGTAGGAATCTTTTTAGAGCAACTGATGCTGCAGGAGATGTAATAGAAGGTAATCCAGGAGTAAATGGCTTCGGAACCATTGCTCAAGGATACTTAGAAATGTCTAATGTAGATGTAGTGGAAGAAATGGTAAAAATGATTATTACTCAAAGAGCTTATGAAGCAAATTCTAAGGGAGTTTTAACTGCTGACCAACTTTTAGAAATGGCTAATAATCTGAAAAGATAAAAATGAGAAAACTTTTTAAATTTACAACACTTTTCGCAGCCCTGATGTTAGCCTGGATAGGTATAAATATTAAAACTTTAAAAAGTGCCCAAGATATTTCTTTTTATACTGTAGAAGATTTTAAAAATTTGTTTTTAGATAATATCAAAAGAGAACTTACCTGGATCAATGGCACTTTAACTATAGAAAACTTTAGAGTGGAACCTGAAAACTTAAAAATTCCTAAAAGTGCTTATTATAAAACCAAATTCATTTCTAATCCTAGATTAGGGGCCAATAACTTGTTAGTTACTTTTTTTTCTGGAAAAAATGTAGAAGTAGTAAGACTCTGGGGGTATGTAGAAGTATACCATCCTGTAGTAGTAACTAAAAGACCAATTAGTAATAAAAGTATTCTTACAGAAGAAGATATGGCTTTAGAAATAAGACCTCTTTCTAAACTTCCTCAAGATATAGTTTTGGATATAAAATCCTTAATAGGAAAACAGCTGAAAACAAGCCTCAAAGCTGGAACAGTTTTAAGAACTTGTTATATAGAAGATCCTATAATTGTTAAAAATAACAGTTTAGTAGAGATAATAGCTAAAAATGAAAAATTAATAGTTAGAACTAAAGGTAAGGCTCTTCAAAACGGTAGGATAGGAGAGATGATAAAGGTTCAAAATTTGAGTAGCAAAAAAGTTATTGTCGGAAAAGTAGTATCAGCAAGTGAAGTGGAGGTAAATTTTTAGGCTATGAGAAAAGGTTATTTATATATTTTTGGTTTAGCGATAAGTTTTTTAGTTACAGGATGTTTTGAATACGACCCCAAAGTTCCTCCTTCTCCACCACCACCTCCTAAGGTTAATGTTCCTTCTAAGAAACCTCAACTATTTTTTTCTTATACAGATTTTAGAGCAAAGGAGGTGGGTGACCTTGTAACTATAAAAATTGTAGAAACTTATCAAAGTTCTAATACAGTTAAACAGCAAAATAGTAAAACAAGCTCTTCTTCAGCAGGAATTTCTGCTTTTATGGGATTTGAAAATAAGATAGAAGGATTTTTTCCTAATGCTAATCCTTCTAACCTTTTTAAAGGAGATTTAAATACTTCTACCTCTGGTCAAGGACAAGTAAGCAGGGAAAGCAAAATAGTTGCCACTCTCAGTGCCCGTGTAGTTGAAGTTTTACCTAATGGAAACTTGGTGATTCAAGGGACTAGAGTTATAAAAAGAAATAAAGATTTAGAATATATAACTCTTACTGGTATTATAAGACCTCAAGATATTGCTTCAGATAATTCAGTTCTTTCTACTCAAATTTCTGATGCCTATCTAGAATACAGTGGTAAAGGACCTAACACTGAAGCCACAAGTGGGCCAGGAGTTTTTACTAGACTTTTACAAATTCTATGGCCTTTTTAAAGGAGGGGAGCAAGAAGTATGAAATTTAAAAGAAGTTTAATTTTCGTAGTACCTTTTATAATTGTTCAAGTAGTATTAGTACTTGGACCTTCTTCACTTTTGGGAGTTAGGCTTAAAGATATAATAAATATTGAAGGAGTTTATGAGATTCCTTTAGTTGGATATGGTTTAGTTGTGGGACTTAGAGGCACTGGTGATGGAGACCAAACCAAGTTTACTGTTCAGTCTGTAGTGAATATGCTTGAAAGGTTTGGAATAAGGGTTCCCAAAGAACAAGTTAAACTGAAAAATGTAGCAGCAGTGATGGTTACTGCTTATCTTCCATCTAATGCTGTTCCTGGACAAAAAATAGATGTTTCAGTTTCAGCTTTAGGAGACGCTAAAAGTCTTCAAGGTGGGACCTTGCTTTTAACTCCCCTCCTGACACCCGATGGTCAAGTAGTAGCTTTAGCACAAGGTCCGGTTTCCATAGGCGGTTTTGCAGTACAAGGAGCAGGTGCTCAAGTTCAAGTAGGCCATCCTACCGTTGGTAAAATTCCAGGAGGAGCTGTAGTAGAAAAATCTTATTTTGAAAGTCAATTAAATACTACTTCTAAACTTCTTCTTTCCTTAAAAACTGAAGACTTCGCTACTGCTTCTCAGGTTGAGAGTTCTATTAATGGTTATTTAAGAGGAAAGTATGCTAAGGCACTTAATGCAAGAAATATAGAACTAACAGTTCCTCCAGCTTACAAAGGTAAAGTAGTTGAACTTTTAGGAGAACTTGGAAAGTTAGAAGTTTTTCCTGATACTCCGGCTAGGATAGTAATAGACGAAAGAACCGGAACTGTAGTGATAGGAGAAAATGTAAAAATTTCAAAAGTAGCAGTGGCTCATGGGAATTTAAGTGTAGAAATTAGAGAAGTTCCAGAAGTGGTTCAACCTTATCCTTTTTCTCCTGGAGAAACGGCAGTAGTGCCTCGAACAGAAATAAAAGCTAAAGAAGAAAAAGCTAGAATCGTGATCTTGGAAGAAGGAGCGACTTTAGGAGAACTTGTAAGGGCTCTTAATGCTGTAGGAGCAACTGCTAGAGAGCTTATTGCTATTTTACAAGCTATAAAAGCTGCAGGTGCTCTTCATGCTGAATTAATTATTATTTAAAAAAAAATAAAAAGTTTTTTATGAAAGGCTACGGAATTTATTATTACAAACTTAACGAACTTAACCAACTTAAACAAAAAAATTTTGAATTAGCTTTAAAGAAGGTAACTTCTGAATTTGAATCTTTGTTATGGTATGAAATTATAAAAGGTTTGAATAAAAGTATTATAAAAAGCGGTTTTTTTCCTGAAACTTTGGAAAAGAAAATTTTTGAAGAGTTTCTTTTTCAGGAAATTGCCCGGGAAATTTCTGGGAAACCTGGAAGTTTGGGAGATTATTTGTTTAAACATCTAAGTAAACTTTTTAAAAACCGTAAAGAAAATACCGATATTATTAAATAAAGGAGGGCAATTTATGATAAGCAAAGAACTTCTTGAACTTAAAGAAGTTTTAGAAGCTGAAAAGGAAGCTTTAATGAAAGGAGCTATTGAAGAAATTTTAAAGTGGGCTTCTTACAAAAGTAGATTAGTTTTTTACTTAAAAGATAAAGAATTATCTTTGGAAGAAAAAAATTTTCTTGAAGAAATAAAAAAATTGAATGAAAGAAATAAGCAAATTATTCAAGCTGGACTAAACTTTATTGAAGAAGCCTACAGATTTTTGACAGGACTTCTTCAAGAAAAAGAAGTTTATAAAACCGGAAAAGAAAGGAAAAAAGAGGATAAGACTTCTGCTCCTAAAGTTTTATCTAAAGTTATTTAAAAAAGATAAAAATCTCAATGGCTGGGCTTACAGGAGCGTTAAATATAGCCAAAAATGCTTTGCTAACTTTTCAAACTGCTACCCAGGTTATAGCTCACAACATTGCTAATGTTAACAATCCTTATTATTCGCGGCAGAAAGTAATTGAAACTACTTATCCTCCTAGTCCTTCTCCGGTAGGTTCTATAGGAAGTGGAGTCAAAATAGAAAGTATTATGCGTTACTTTGATGCTTTTTTGGAAAGAAACATAAATCTTAGAAGAACGGATTATGGACTTTTTTCTGCTGCAGAAACAGGCTTGAGTTTATTGGAAGCTCTTTTTAATGAAACTAAAGATACAGGACTTTCTCAAATTTTAAAAAACTTTTGGGATGCCTGGCAAGGTTTAGCCAATTATCCTGAAAATGTTTCTGCTCGGATCCAAGTGATTGAAACAGCAAAAATTCTTATTTCAGGATTAAGTTACAGATGGGAAGGTTTATTTAACTTGGAAAAAGAAATTCAAATGAAACTTAAAGATTTTACTGATAAAATAAACAATCTTACTTCTCAAATCGCTGAAGTGAATAAACAGATCATTTCTGCAGAAGCTGGAAATAGATCTGCTAATGACCTGAGAGACCAAAGAGATAAACTTATAGCTGAACTCTCTCAAATTCTTCCTATTACATACTTTGAAAATAAAGAAGGTGCTTACAATGTAATTTTTGGAAAAGGTTTTAATTTAGTAAGTGGAATTAAAAGCTGGAAGCTTGAAATTTTAGGAAGTGATATTTATTGGGTAGATCTTACAGGAAATAAAGTATTACTTACTAGTCGTGAGATATTTTCAGGAGAGCTATCAGGTTGGATTAAACTTTTAGAACAAATTTCAGATAAATACAATTACGAGTATGTATCAGGAAGTAAAACAATTTTACTACCAAATAAAGAGCCGGTAACTGAAGATACCCGTTTTTCTGACTTAGGATTAAGTGGAATTTTAACTTTCACTATAAGTGGAAAAGACCATCTAGGAAATGATATACCTAATACGGATATAATAATAGACTTAAATTCAAATCCAAATCTTACTTTGAAAGACTTTTTAAGAGAAATAGAAAATGTTTTTTCTTATACAATAAAAGCTTATATTAAAAATGGGAGGCTATTTATAGAAGATAGGTTTAGAGGTGCGGGAAAACTTGAATTTAACATTATAGGACCTATAGATTTTGGTTCTTTTACAGATCCTAGATTTCAAAAAAGGGTTAGTGAAGTTAACTTAGCTGGAAAATTTTTAACCTTTGCAGAAGGGCTTATTAAAAAAATTAACCAAATCCATACTCAAGGAGTAGGACTTACTTTTTACACTAGAGAACTTGAAGGAACTTTTTCAATAACTAAATACCTCAAAGAGCTACCTTATTTTTTAGACCTTACGAAAAGCGGAAATCAACTTTCTGGTTTTTTTTATCTTTGGATTAAAGACCCTACAGATAAGATAACCCCTGTCAAAATTGACCTTTCAAGCTTAAGTTTAAGTGCTACTTTAGAAGACCTACGAGACCTTATTAATAATACGCTTTCTCAAGTAAATTTAAATCAAGTTCGTGCCTTAGTAAGGGATGGGAAACTCGTATTTCAGGCTGAGGAGGGTTATGCTTTTGGATTTTCTAACGATACTTCAGGTATTTTATTAGCAACAGGTTTAAATACTTTTTTTAAAGGAAATAGTCCCTTAGATTACGAAGTAAATCCTACAGTTTTACAAAATCCTTTATTTATTTCTTCGGGTAAGATGGACATCTCTGCTTACAGAAGTGAAAAACCAATTTTTGGGATTTTTAAAAGTGAAAATCCGGTAAATTCTTCACAAACTTTTGAAATAAACCAAATTTATCTCAGATTTTATAACGACCGAGGAGAAAACATACCCATTTTTTTTCAAGATGTTGGAAACGAAAGAGTTTTTTTTGTATTTTCTAAAGATGTAGGAAGTGAAACACTCCTTACCGAATTGGGATTTACACCAGATTCTGATATAGACCTATTTGCTAGCGATCATTATGGAAATAATTTTTCAGAAGTTTTTAAGGTATCTCCCTTTAGTACAGTTAAGGATCTGATGGAAAAAATAAAAGAACTTTTTAACTACACTGTAGAGGTTTTCTTAGAAAATGGGATGTTAATCATAAAAGATAAAATAAATGGTCAGGGAAAAATAAATTTTACTTCTCAAGCTTTAACTAATAATCCCTATTTTGGACCTAATTACAAATACACAGTGAATAATGGTTTAGGTTACTTGATAGAGATACCTATTTTAGATACAGGACACCCAATTCCTGATACTTTAGAGAAGGTTTTAGATAAAATAAATAGACTTCCCTACATAAGGGCTTATATAGATGCTGATGGAAAAATGGTTTTAAGATTAGAGCCTAATCAAACCCAAGTTTATGGATTAGAGATAGGCGAAAACTTACTCAATGTAGGTGGAAGGAGTTTTGTAGATATCTTAAGAAACGAAAAAATGTATCTTCCTGCTTTTAGATGGGATGGGATAAGTTCTCCAAATAGGGTTTTAAATGGTTTTGAGGTATTTAATTTGGATTCTTCTAAAGATGACTTTCTTGCTTTTTATCTTTTTGATGAGAAAGGCAATTATCTTGAAGTTTTTAGAATAAATTTAGACGACGAAATAATAGCGCAAGGAAAAACTATTTTTGAGCTTCTAAGAAAGATAAATTCACCTGAAAATGTCCATTATGGAATTTCTGCGCGTTTGGATGGAACGGGGAGATTAATTTTGGAAACTACAGGACTTTATAATACGAGAAGTTTTGTAGTTCAGGACGAGATAGATGACGGCACTGGTCAATTTGTTCAAGTTTTTTATAATTATGGAATAGTAAACTATTTAAAAGGATACGAACTTAAAAAAGGAGATAATAGAATAGCTCAAGAATTAGCTGATTTAGCTTCTGAGCCCATTTCATTTGTTAATTTTTCTACTTTCGAAAACTATTATAGTAGTTTGGTAGGAGAAATTGGAATAGCTTCTAAGTCTGTAAAAGACAGCAAGTCCTTTTTAGAAGAACTTTTAAATCATCTTAAAAGTATAAAAGAGAGCATTTCTGGAGTTTCTTTAGATGAAGAAATGGCTAATCTTGTAAAATATCAACAGGCTTTTATAGCTACTTCCAAGCTCTTAGTTTCGGTAGAGGAAATGTTTGAGGCTTTGATAAGTGCTAAAAGATAAAAAAGTTTAAAAACAGTAAGTTTTAAGATGAGAGTAGGTACTAATACCAGATACGAAAGTATTCTTTTTGAACTTAATCGGCTTTCTTCTGAAATTAATAAAACTCAAATAAAAATAGCTATTGGAAAAAAATGCCTTAAACCTTCTGATGATCCAACAACTGCGGTAATTTCTTTAAATTACAAACAGGGGATAGGACGTATAGACAAGTATCAAAATGCTATACAAGAAGGTCTATCTTTTTTGAAGGCTCAGGAATCTATTTTAGGGAATGTTCAGGATTTAATAAGTAGAGCTAAAGTTTTAGCTATTCAATCTGCTAATGCAAATCAAAACCAAGAAACTAGAATAGCTATAGCTAATGAAATTAATGCTATTTTAGAAACTTTAATTTCTCTTGCTAACTCACAAATTGGAGAAAAGTATCTTTTTGCTGGAAGTAAAACCACAGGCTATTTTTCTGGAGAAAAACCTTTTCAACTTATTAAAGAAAGCCTTCCAGACGGAAAAGTTATTGAAAAAGTTATTTATAGTGGCTCTTTAGAAAATTATAAAATAGGTGTAGATAAAGACTTTAAAATAGAACTAGGAAAAAATGGTCAAGTAGTGTTTATAGATTCAGGAGTTTTTGAAACTTTAATTTCTTTGAAAAATTCTTTAAAAAGTAACCTGAAAGTAAATTATTATGAAGAAAACTACGATATACAGAGTTTTATAGAAAAATTAGATAAAATATACAACTACATAGGCTTTTATCGGGGGGAAATAGGAGCTAAAATTAATCATTTAGAAACTAAGAAAACTCTTTATGAAGACTTTAAAAATACTCTAGAAAGTCTTTTAGGAGAAAGAGAAGGAGCAGACTTAACAGAACTTATCACCAGTCTTCAAAGACTTTCTACAGCCTACGAAGCAGCCTTAAGAGTAACAGTTATAATAAAAGACCTAAGTCTAGCTAAATTTATTTAAAATTGAGCATAAAGTCCTACATACCAAGTAGTGGTAGAATCTTCATATTTTTTATTTTTAAAATAAGCTTTTAGAGCATCTCTAGCTTTAACTGTATCAAAACCCACCCCTATTTTGTTAGGAGCTCCATAAAGATAATAAGAAAAACATACTCCATAGCGTTCGAAAGACAAATCTTTTTTAGTTTGATAATTTCCATCCACTTTTATATACTCATACCTAAAACCAATTCCTGGAATGCCAAATCCTATTTTTTCGTTATAAATAAGGTGAGTATCTAAATACCAAGTATAGGCTCCTCCTTTTTTATAAGTACTAGATGAAGTTTGATAAAGATGCGTATCTTTAAAGTACATATAACCTACTTCCATACCCGGTATATATTTTCCCCAAGTTTTTTCTACTGAAAAATCAGCTGCCCAAGCCTTTCTGGTTAAAGAAGAACTCCCATATACTGAAGAATTAATATATTCTAAATGTTTTTCTTGATGGTATCCGATTCCTAAAGTCATAGTGTCTTTTTTACCAAGATAAGTTTGCCTTACTCTGAGGGACGGATCAAAAACAGTATCTTCAGACTTAAATCCTAAAAAAATAGGAGTAAACTCTAATCTTACATCATATTCAAGTCCTTTTTTATTTTTTTGGTTTCTTAAAGTATTAACTTTTTTAAAACCCCCGGATAAACTCCAAAGCTTATTTTCTGGAAAACGGTCGTTATTAAAAAGTCCTAAATAATATTTCAAAAGTCCTTCTTTAATCGAACCTGCAATAACAGTACCAAAATCAGTTCTTTTAAAAGGTTGGGTTTCTCTATATCCTCCAGCGTAAGGATCAACTGCTCTTAAAGCATCTTTAAATTGAGTAGGTAAAAAATAGTTTCCGTCACTTGACATAACTATACTATCGTGGCGAGCTACAAAGTTATGCCTGCTAAAAGGAACACGAAGTTCTCCAACCTTAACTATAAATTCAGGAGCAAAGCTAAACTGAATTCCCGCTTCCCAAAGCTTAGCTTTGTAACCCTCGTTTTCATTAGCATCTAACATTCCATAAAATTGAACTAAAGGATTTATTTGTCCTCTTACAGCGAATCTGGTTTTGTAGACCTGAATTTGATTCCACCTATAATTGTATTCTTTATCTTCGCTTCTATTTAAATAAAACACCCTCATTTGGGCATAAATGTCAGCAAAAATTTCCTCACTTACTTTAATTTGAAAACCCTTAGCTTCGCTCACTAATCCTAAAATAACCATTCCTCCTATTAAAAAAGAAATTTTTCTAAACCTAGATTTCATTAAGTTCCCTCCTATTTTTATATAGGAATTTTTTAAAATTAAAATTTGATTTTAAAAAATTGTAAAAATTTTTATCTTTTTGGTCAAGAGTTAAAATTAAATAAAACAAAAAAAAATTTAAGAAAATTTAGATTATTTTTTTAAAAATTTTTAATTTTTAAAATTTTTTAAGTTTTCTTTTAAAAATTTAGCTAATTTTAAGTTAAAGCTTGGAAGATTAGCCAATTTTTCAAGAGGAGTAGAATTCAATTCTTCTAGGTCTTTAAAGTGTTTTAAAATAATTTCTCTTCTTTTGGGTCCGATGCCTTTAATTTTTTCTAAAACTGAGATCAAAGTAAGAGAGCTTTTAGTTTTTTCTGCAAAGGTTTTAACAAATCTGTGAGCTTCTTCCATGATAGTTCCTATAAAGGAATAAATTTCACTATGTTTGGCTAAAAACATAGGATTTTTTCTTCCAGGTAAATAAACTTTTTTAGGTTCTCTTTTTTCATTTTTAGATATAGCTCTTAACTCAACTTCTTTAATATCTAGATCTTCAACTACTCTTAAGGCAGTCTCCAGATGTCCTTTTCCTCCATCAATAAGAATTAAATCAGGAAGATCATTTTCTTTGAGTCCTCTTTTTAATCTTCTTTCTAGAACTTCGTAAAGCATAGCATAATCATCCTTAGCCTCGCTTTTTATGTGATAATGACGATATCTTTCTTTAAGAGGAATTCCTTCAAAAAAGCAAACCACTGCTCCTACCCTTGCATCTCCAAAAAATTGAGAAAGGTCAATAGCTTCTATAAAGCGAGGTTCTTTGGAAAGTTTTAAAATTTCTTTCAGAGTTTGAGAAATAATTTCATAAGGCAAACTCTCTTTTTTCTTTAAAGAAGTTATATAACTTTTTAAATTTTTTAAAGCTATTTCATGAAGGAGGTGAAATTCTTCGTCAGAGGGGATAGGTAAAATTTGTATTTTTTTTCCTGAAATTTCGCTAAACAGGTTTTCCCATTCTTCCTTGCCTTCCCAAATCTCAGGAACTAGAATTTTTTCGGGAATTATTTTGCCTTCAGTATAAAACTGTAAAATTATTTCTTTCAAACTTAAATCTTCTAGCAAATTTTTACTTTCTAAGGTTTGGAAACCATAAAGATAACCGTATCTTATAAAAAGTACGATAAAATAATCTTTATTTTTATCTCTCTTAAATTCCCATAAGTCAAGGTCTAATGGTTCTTTTAAAACTACAGCTTGTTTTTCTAAAAGCTCTTCTAAATCTTTTATTCTATCCCTTAAAAAAGCTGCTCGTTCAAATTCAAGATTTTCTGCTAGTTTATGCATCTCTTCTCTCATTTTTTCTAGCAACTCTTGACCTTTTCCTTGAAAAAATTCCACTATTCCATTAACTAGCTTTTGGTACTCTTTCTTGGGAATTTGATTGACACAAGGAGCTAAGCATTTTTTAATCTGATAGTAAATACAAGGGTTTTTTCTTCTTCTCATTTTAGAAAGACTACATTTTCTTAAGGGAAACATTTTAGATAAAATTTTTAAAATTTCTTTTAAACCTCTAGCAGAAGTAAAAGGACCAAAATAAAGAGCTTTTTCGCCTATTTTTCTCTTACGAACTATTTTTAAAGCTGGATATTCTTCATTTATGGTGATTTTTAAAATTGGATAATTTTTATCGTCTTTTAATAACACATTATATTTAGGACGATATTTTTTTATAAGATTGGCTTCTAAAAGAAGAGCTTCTTTTTCATTATGTGTTAAAAAGTATTCTACTTTTTCAGCTGTTTGAAGTAAGTGATAAACTTTTGGTGAAAGAAAGGAATTTTTAAGATAGTAGGAAAGTCTAGTTTTTAAATCTTTAGCTTTTCCAATATATAACACTTCTCCTTTTTTTCCTTTAAAAAGATATACCCCGCATGAAGATGGTACTTCTTCTAAGTTTATATTTAACACTTTTTAAAGAGTCACTCCTTCTTCAGTATACTTAGCTACTAAGTCTCCTACTTCCGAAGTAGAGTAACCCATCTTTCCTGCAGAAAGACTTTTTAGATGATCTCTACAAACTTTAATTACTGCTTTTTCTATAGCTTGGGAGGCTTCTTGTTCTCCTAGAAATTCAAGCATCATCATTCCAGCACAAATGGCAGCTAAAGGATTGATTACCCCTTTTCCGGTGTATTTAGGAGCAGAACCTCCAATAGGTTCAAACATGGAAATTCCTTTAGGGTTAATATTTCCTCCTGCAGCGATTCCCATTCCTCCTTGAATGATAGCTCCTAGATCTGTTATAATATCTCCAAACATATTGTCTGTTACCACTACATCAAACCACTCAGGATTTTTAACAAACCACATACAAACTGCATCCACATGAGCGTATTCTTTTTCAATGTCTGGATATTCCTCTCCTACTTCTTGAAAAACTCTAAACCACAAATCCCAAGCATAAGTCAAAACATTAGTTTTTCCTACTAAAGTAATCTTTTTCTTTTTGTTTCGTTTTCTACAATATTCAAAAGCAAACCTTATACATCTTTCTACACCGTAGCGGGTATTAATGGATTCTTGAATAGCTACCTCATAAGGAGTTCCTTTTCTTAAAAAACCTCCTCCACCTGCATAAAGTCCCTCGGTATTTTCTCTGATTACCACAAAATCTATATCTTCAGGAGTTTTATCTTTTAGAGGAGTCCATACTCCTGGATAAAGTTTAACTGGTCTTAAATTAATATACTGATCAAGTTCAAATCTTATCCTGAGCAATATTTCTTTTTCTAAAATACCTGGTTTTACTTGAGGATGACCTATAGCTCCAAGATAAATGGCATCAAATTTTTTAAGCTCCTCTATACCTCCTTCTGGAATAGTTTCGCCGGTTTTTAAATATCTTTCTCCTCCCCAGTCAAAGTATTGCCAGTTAAATTTTATATTAAATCTTCTACCCACAGCTTCTAAAACTTTTATTCCTTCTCTTATTACTTCAGGTCCGGTTCCATCACCTGGAATAACTGCAATTTTATACTTCCTTTCTTCCATTTGTCCCCCTTTAAAAGGTGATGTTTGTAAAGTTATAGTATAACCCATTCAGAAACTTTACCAAGTCCACGAACTGCATTTCCGATATAAATAGCTTTGATTTTTTTCAGGTCTTCTAACTTCAACTTTCGCTCTTTAGCTTTTTTTTGAGCTATAAGATAAGATCTTAAAACTCCATTTAATAGTCCAAGTTCTATCGGAGGTGTGTAAAGCACATCTTCTCCTAAGTCTAAAAAAAGATTAGAAATAGTACCTTCTAAAAGGAAGCCTTCTTCATCGTAAAAAACTATTTCTTCTAAATTGAGTTTTAAGGCTTCATTCCTGTAAAAATCATATTCAGGACGGTAGGTGGTTTTGTGATATAAAAAAGGAGTTTTTGAGAAAGTTCTTTTAGTAAACCCAATTTTCATATACTTTTCCCAAGGTTGAAAATCATAAATTTCAATTTTAAACTTTCCTGAAGGAGAAAGAAGGAGTCTTACTCGTGATGGTTTTTCAACTTTTATTTCTTTTTTTAAAAAAGATTCCCAATTTTTAAAGGTTGACAATTCTTTAGGTATTTTAAATTTAAAATAACGAGCAGAAGTTTTTAACCTTTTGAAATGTAAAGGTAAGAGAGGATTTTTTTCAAAAGGAGAAAAGTAAAAAGTTTCTACAAGCTCAAAGTAAGGTAAAGGATGAGTAAAAAATCTGGCTTTAAGTAAGGCTTCGTCGTACTCTTTTTCTCCCACACTATCCCATACGATACCTCCTCCTATTCCAGCTTCTCCTTCATATAAATTTTCATCTCGTTTCCAAAAAATAAGAGTTCTTATAGACACATTAAAAAGAAAATCTCCATCAGGAGTAATAAACCCTACAGCTCCTGTATAAACTCTTCTTTCTTCCTTTTCTAGTTCATGAATTATTTCCATAGTTCTGATTTTTGGAGCTCCAGTTACTGAACCGCAGGGAAAAAGTGCTTTAAAAATTTCCAACAAACTTTCAGAATCTAAAACTCCTTCTACTGTAGAGATCATTTGGTGTAAAGTAGGATAGGTTTTTATTTTAAAATATTCAGAAACATAAACACTACCAGGTTTACAAATCCGTCCCAAGTCATTTCTTATTAGGTCAACAATCATCACATTTTCAGCTTGATTTTTAAGGTCTCTTCTTAAAAATTTTTTATTTCTTAAATCTTCGGCTAGGGTATCACCTCTTTTTATGGTTCCTTTCATTGGAGAACTTACAATAAGATTTTTTCTTTTTTTTATAAAAAGCTCCGGAGATAAAGACAAAACCGCCCACTCTTTTTCTTTAATTAAAAAAGCATATTCACACCTTTGACGAAAAAGAAGTTCGTAAAAAAGTTTTTCTATATCTCCACGATAGTTAAACTTTATTTTAAAAGTATAATTTACTTGGTAAGTATCACCCTGAGAGATATACTTTTTAATTTTTTCTATAGCTTTTAGATACTCCTCTTTTTTAATGTTGGGAATTAAATTTTCAAATTTTCCTTCTAAACACAAAGGTTCTGGAAACTTGAAAGATATTTTAGGTTTTTTAAAAATTCCAAAATAAGCTAAAGGAAAGTTGTAATATAGTTTTCCTAATCTTTCTAACTTTTTTTCTAAGAAATAACCTAACTCGTAACTGAAAAAACCTCCTAAAAAATATCCTTTTTTTAAAAATTTTTCCATAGTTTGAAAAAAAAGAGTAATTTTTTCAGGACTATAAAGAACAATTTTTTTTAACGGAGTTCCAAAGTCCCAAACTTTATAAGGAATTTTTTGGGCATTAATCCATAAAAAGAAATTCATCGTCTCTCTTAATTTTTACACTTATTAATGAAATGACTAAAATCATAAAAGAAAAAAGAATAAACCAAGAAAAGCTTAAAAAAGAAGTGATAGAATTAAAGGGAATTAAAAAAAGGGGTACCAAGTAAATACTTACTAAAAGTCCTTCTCCAATAAGAAAAACTTTTAAAAAATAAGCCAAACGATTTCTGAAAAACCATTTACTTTTTAATTTTTCTTGAGAAATTTTTAAATTGTTTAATTTTTCTTTGCTTTCTTCAAGAAGATTTAAAATAGATTTAAGAACTTTGCTAATATCTCTTTTTTTTAAAGTTTCTTTTATTTTATTTATGTTCTCTCCGATTTCTTTTAAATTTGTTCCAAAAAAAGCATCCTCTTTTTTGTAAGGATATTTTATCCAAAAAGTTCTAAAAGTTTCGTAATCTTTAATAATTTCTTTTAAAGTTTTTTGAATTTTTTTAATTTGATTATAAATATAAGCTTGTAATTCTAAAGTCAATTCTAAAGCTTCTTTTTCTGCCCTTTCAAGAGAATTAAAACCACCTTCATAAATCTTTTTTCTTAAAACATCTATTTTTTCGGAGTATTTTTTTATTTCAGCTTCCTCCATAACTGATTTTAAATCAAAAAATTTATCTTCTCCTTCTTTTAAACGTTTTACTGCAGACTCTCTTTTATTAAAAATAGTTATTTCCAAAAAACTTTCTATTTCTTTTTGATTTTTTATTAATAAAGGCTCAAGATATATCCAAGTTAAAATCCATGGATGCTCAAAATTATGACCTACTTTAGGAAACTTTTTATCTCTTTGATAACGGGTTAAGAGTGAGAAGTAAGAAGCTGGGAAACAGAGAGGGTCAACTTTTAGAGCTTTATTTAAAAGTTCTTCAGCTAAAAAAAAATCTTCTTGGTAATAAGCAATGTAGCCTTTTAAAAAAAGAAGATAACTTTTTAAAAAATTAGTAGGAACCTTTTCTAAAGCATCTTCTAAGTAGTAAATAGTTTTATCAAACATTTTACTTAAAAGACTACAGAAAGCGAGAATTAAAGACTTTCTAAAATCCTTATCCTCTAATTGAGAGGCCTTTTCTTCAGATTCTTTTATTTTTCCGGTTTCTAGAGCTTCCAAGCTTAAACCTAGGTCCCCTCCTCTTACAGGGACTTTTAACTTTAAATCAAGCTCCCTCCAACTTTCCAGTTCACCAAATTTATAAAAAACTATTTTTAAAAAACTAGGAAATAAAAAGAAGTAACGGGTGAAAAAAAGATTCCACTCTTGAGTTATAGGGAAAGTGTCTTTTTCTTTTAAAGTTTTCCAAAGTTTCTCCGGAAATTGAAAAAGATTTTCATTTAAAAGAAGGTCAAAATTTTTCCAAGGTTCGGTACTAAAAAGTCCTGGACACCTATCCGAAGTATGCCAATTAGTATGACAAAAAAAACAAATATGTGAATTTGTTCCAGTTAAAAAGATATCTTTAAAAAAGAAAAAAATTTTTGGATCTATATTTACAGAAAAAACAACTTCTCCAAGGTCAAACCAATCTGTAACTTTATAAAATACAGAAGTTTTTTTCAAAATTTCTTTTATCTTATCTTTTAGAGAACTTTCAAAATAAATTTTTCCTGCTCTTAGAGGAAAAGTTCCTGACATTTGTGGATTTTCTTCGAAAAGGTAAAAAGAAAAGGGACATGGTGAATTGAGTAGTTGTTCAGAATAATAATCTTTAAATTTTTCAAATATTTTAGATAAAGCTGGCAAGGTTTCAGGTGAAATTTTAAAAGTTTTTTCGGATATTCTTGTAGCTAAAATTTCAGAAACAAGAGTAGCTAAGAAATTTTTAGCTTCGTAAGCTTTAGTTTTTAAAATTAAATTCCAAAGTTTAGGAAACTCAAGGACTTTTAGAAACATAATTTAATTTTTACGAAACAATTTAATGGCTAAAATTATCAAAGAAATAGTAATACCTGCATCAGCTACATTAAAAGCTGGCCAATGATAACCTTTTATGTGAAAGTCTATAAAGTCAAGCACTGCAGAATACAAAATACGGTCTGTTAAATTGCCTAGGCCTGCTCCTAAAAGAATTCCTAAAGGTATTCTAGTAAATGGGTCAGAAGTTTTAGCCCAAAGATAAACCACTACTAAAACTACAAAATTTACAATTGTTAGTAAAAATTGTAAAGGAACTAATGTCTCATTTAAAAGGCCAAAAACGATGCCCTTATTCCAAAACTTAACTAAGTTTAAAAAAGAAGTCAAGGGATAAAAAGTTCCTTCCCATTTTAAAATCAATACTTTAGTAAATCTATCTAGAAAATAGATTAAAAAAGCAGATAACCAGAAAAACAACATAACTTTATTTTCGTTTTGAATTTAAAAAATTTATTACTTCTAAGCATCTTTTACATAACTCAGGGTTTTCAAGACTTCCTACTTCTGGTTTCCTTTGCCAACATCTCTCACATTTTTTATAAATAGTAGGTTTTACTTTTACTTCTATTCCTGGTATTTCTTTAGATACATAAAAAATTTCTTTATCTGAACTAGAAACTTCTTCCCAAGAATTTATTTTTTTAAATTTAGCTATCATAAGAAGGTATTCCCAAAGGGAGGTGTCTTCTAAATAAATCTGATATTCTGAAAAAGAGCGAACCCACACTTCTGCTTCTAAAGAACTTCCTATAAATTTTTTATCCTTTCTGGCTATTTCTAAAGCTTTTAAAAATTCTTCTCTTAATTTTAAAATATTTTCCCATTTTTTTAATTCTTCTTCAGAAAGTTTAAATTCATAAGAGGGAAAATCTGTAAGCATCACCGAAAGTGCTTCTTTTTCGTAGGGAAGATTTTGCCAGATTTCCTCAGCAGTAAAAGAAAGTATGGGAGCCATAAGTTTAACTAAACTATCTAAGGCGTAATAAAATACCGTCTGAGTTGCTCGTCTTTTAAAACTTTCAGGAAGTTCACAATAAAGATAGTCTCTGTTTATATCAATTATCAGTGAAGAAAGTTCTACTACACAAAAACGGTGAAGTTCGTAATAAACAATGTGGAAATCAAAGTTTTCGTAAGCTTTTTTAACCTTTTCAATAAGGTTTCCTAAACGACTTAGAATAAATTTTTCAAATTCTGGCAATCTTTCAAATTCAATAAGGTCCTTTTTAGGATTAAAATCGTAAAGATTTCCTAAGAGGAATCTACATGTATTTCTAATTTTTCTATAAGCTTCAACCAATCGGTTTAAAATTTCTTCAGATATTTTAATATCTTCTCGATAATCTTCGGCAGAAACCCAAAGTCTTATTATTTCTGCTCCATATTTTTTTATTAAGTCTTGAGGATGAATTACATTTCCCAGGCTTTTAGACATTTTTCTTCCGCGTCCATCTACTACAAATCCATGAGTTAAAATGGTTTTATAGGGGGGGATACCTCTTGTTCCTACTGAACAAAGAAGGGCACTTTGAAACCAGCCTCTATGTTGGTCAGAACCTTCTAAATAAAGGTCTGCTGGAAATCTTAGGTTGGTTTCTTTCTCTAAAACCCCTGCAAAAGAAACCCCTGAGTCAAACCACACATCTAAAATGTCTTTCTCCTTTTCAAACTCGTTACTTCCACAATAAGGACAAATTGTGTTTTCTGGCAAAAGTTCCTGAGGAGACTTAATAAACCAAGGGTCACAACCTTCCTTTTCAAAAATTTCAATTACTTTTTTATAATACTTAAATTCTTTTAAAATTCCTTTACACTTTTTACATTTAAAAACTACAATGGGAACTCCCCAAACTCTCTGACGAGAAATACACCAGTCAGGTCTTTTTTCTATCATAGAAACTAACCGCTTTTTTCCCCAGTGAGGAATAAATTTTACCTTTTTAGTACTTTCTAAAGCTTTTTCTCTTAAATCTTTAGCTGAGAGAGAAATAAACCACTGAAGTTCAGCTCTAAAAATGACCGGCTTTTTACATCTCCAGCAATGAGGATAACTGTGTTGAATTACATCCTCAAAAAAGAGTTTTTTATTTTTTCTAAGGGTTTCAAGAATTGTTTTATCTCCCTCTCTTATGCTTAATCCTCCAACCAATGGAACCTCGGGGTAAAACTTTCCTTCTTCGTCTACGGGAACATATATCTCTAGTCCGTACTTTAAACCACATTGATAGTCTTCTTCTCCATGGCCTGGAGCAATATGGACAATTCCCGTTCCAGTATCTAGATTAACAAAATCTCCTAAAACAATTAAGCTTTCTTTTTCATAAAAGGGATGTTGAGCTTTTTGATTTTCTAAGATAGCAGCTTTAAAACGGGTTAAAATTTTAGGTAAATCTTTGTTTAATTCTGCACACAGGGCTGAAATCCGTCCTTCTGCTAAAATAAAGTGTTCTCCTTCCCATTCTATTAAAACATAGTCAAATTCAGGATGAAAAGCTAAAGCTAAGTTAGCAGGTAAAGTCCAAGGAGTAGTAGTCCATATTAAAATGTGGACAGGGCTTTTCAAATTCAACTTAAACAATTTGTTTAGAAAATTCAAAGTTTCAGAAGTTAGAGTAAATTTTACATAAATAGAAGGAGAGGTTTTGGTCTCGTATTCCACTTCAGCTTCGGCTAAGGCAGTTACGCAATTTGGGCACCAAAACACGGGTTTTTTTCTTTGATACACTTGGTCAGTTTCTAGAAATCTTAAAAATTCTCTAGCAATCACAGCTTCGTACTCAGGACTCATAGTAAGATAAGGACTATCCCATCTGCCAAATACCCCAAGTCTTATAAATTCTTCTTTTTGGATATTGATGTACCTTTGAGCAAATTCTCTGCAAGCTCTACGAATTTCAAGAGGAGAAAGTTGTCCTCTTTTTACTCCCAGTTCTTTTTCTACTTGAAGTTCAATAGGAAGCCCATGACAGTCCCAGCCCGGAATAAAGGGAACTCTATAGCCAGCCATAATTTTACTTTTTACTATTATATCTTTTAGAATTTTGTTTAAAGCTGTTCCTAAATGAATATGACCGTTAGCATAAGGAGGTCCATCATGTAAAACATAAAGAGGGGCTCCCTTTCTTCGGTTTAACATTTTTTCATAGATATTTTCCTTTTGCCAAAATTCTAAAAATAAAGGTTCTCTTTCTACTAAATTAGCCTTCATAGGAAAATTTGTATTAGGAAGATTTAAAGTTTCTTTCCAATCCATAAACAAAACCCTCCTCAAAAGCTAAACCTAAGATTTCTTTGCAAACCCTATTTTATCACATGATTTCTTTTCCAAAAGTAGTTTTATCAAGTATTTGAAAACATCTTCTATTTAAAACTAGTTTAAAACTAGTTATAAACAAAGCCTTCGTTGGTTAAAATAAAAGTAGTATGTCGTAAGGATTGTACACAAACTTACTACAAAAGGAGTATACATTTTTTAATAACACTTTTAAGGTTCCTCTCTTTTAGCTATTTTGTAAACATACTTTTAAGTTAAGAAGCCTCTTGAGTTTGTTTCAAAGTTAAAGTACTTTTTAGTAGTTTAATACATACAAAGATTAACTTGATTTTTAATCAAAATTAGAATAATATAAAATTAGTTTATGATAAGAATAAAAAGTATTTTAATTTTGTTTTTTTTATTTAGTAGCTTAATGAGCTTTAAAGCTTGTAGTGTTAAACCTGGACCAAATTTAGCTTCTAAAGCTTCTCTTATTCATCCTACAATTACTAATAAAGCTGAAGTTTTACAAATTCTTGGAACTCCTCTACAATATTTTTTTAAACCTGATGGAACTGAAGAGTGGTATTACTACTATCTTGTCAGGTCTCCTACAAAGAAGCTTCCTTTAGTTAAAAGATATTTAGGAGAGGAATATACTGAGGTTTTAAAAATAATTTTTAAGGAAAATATAGTGTTAAATTGTACTTACTATACTGTACAACCTAAAAAGTGAGAATTGTAAAAATGGATCGTTTTATTTTTGAAAATGATATATACAGAGTAGCAAGAGAAAGAATGGTAGAGACTCAAATTAAAGCGCGTGGAATAATGGATTCTCGAGTTATTCAGGCTATGCTTAAGGTTCCACGACATCTTTTTGTAGAGGATGCTTTAAAAGAGCAAGCCTATGGAGACTTTCCTTTACCTATTGGAGAAGGTCAAACTATTTCTCAGCCTTACATAGTAGCTCTCATGACTGAAGCTTTAGAGCTTAAAGGGAATGAAAGAGTTTTAGAAATTGGAACAGGTTCAGGCTATCAGACTGCCATTTTAGCAGAACTTGCTACCTGGGTTTATACAATTGAAAAATATTCTTCTCTTTTAGAAAAAGCTAAAAAAGTATTAAATAAACTGGGTTATAAAAATATATCTTTTAAATTAGGTGATGGAAGTTTTGGTTGGAAGGAGGCCTCACCCTTTCAGGCTATAATAGTTACGGCAGCTGCTCCAGATATTCCATCTCCCCTAAAAGAACAGTTAGACGAGGGTGGAAGGATTGTTATTCCAATAGGAGACCCTTTTTCTCAAGTTTTAATAAAAGGACTGAAAAAAGGAGGAGAACTTCACACCAAAGTTTTGGAATATGTTCGTTTTGTGAAATTAGTTGGAGAATACGGTTTTAAGGATTAAAAATTTTTAGTTTTTGAGATATAGTAATATATAAAAGAGTTTATAAAAGTTATTAATTACAATAGGAGGTGAAAATAATGTTTGGATATGCAGGAAAAATTTTAAGAGTAAATTTGGAAAAAAATATAATTACTGTGGAAGACTTAAAAGAAGAGCTTTGTACCAAATTTTTAGGAGGAAGGGGACTTGGGAGTAAAATTTTATATGATGAAGTAGACCCCAAAGTTGAACCTTTTAGTGCTGAAAACAAACTTATTATTGCTACAGGAGCCCTTTGTGGCACTCCTGCTCCTACAGGTGGAAGGTATATGGCTGTGACCAAGTCCCCGTTAACTTATGCTATAGCCTCTTCTAATTCAGGAGGATACTTTGGAGCAGAATTTAAATCTGCAGGTTATGATTTAATTATTATAGAAGGAAAGGCTTCTAAACCAGTTTATCTTCTTATTGAAGACGATAGGGTTGAAATAAAAGATGCTTCTCCCATTTGGGGGAAACTTGTTTCTGAAACTACAGATTACCTAAAGGGAAAACACGGAGAAAAGGCAAGAGTTCTTTGTATAGGTCCTGCAGGAGAAAAACTTTCAAGAATTGCTTGTATAATGAATGACTATGACCGTGCTGCAGGGCGTTCAGGTGTCGGAGCAGTTATGGGTTCTAAACTACTAAAAGCTATAGTGGTAAAAGGAACTAAAGGAGTCAAACTTCCTGATGAACAAGAAGTTAAAAAAGTGGTAGAAGAAAAAGTTAAAAAACTTCGTGAACATCCTGTAACAGGGCAGGGTTTAGGTGCTTATGGTACAGCTATCCTGGTAAATATTATAAATGAACACGGAATTTTTCCTGTTAAAAACTTTCAATTAGCTTATAGTCCTGAATCTGAGAAAATTAGTGGAGAATATATGGCAGAAAAACTTTTAGTAAGAAAAAGTGCTTGTTATAGATGCCCGATAGCTTGTGGAAGAGTTATAAAACTTTATGAAAAAGAAATAGCTGGTCCTGAATACGAAAGTATCTGGGCTTTAGGAGCAGATTGTGGAGTATTTGATTTAGAAGCTGTTTCAGAAGCTAACTTCTGGTGTAATGAGTATGGAATTGATACTATCTCTGCTGGAGCAACTATTGCTTCTGCTATGGAACTTTATGAAAAAGGTTATATAAAAGAGAATGAAATTAAAAAAGACGAACTTTCTTTAAAATTTGGAGATAGAAAGGCCTTAGTAGGTTGGATTAAAAAAATAGGATTAAGAGAAGGATTTGGAGATAGGCTTGCCGAGGGTTCGTATAGGCTCTGTGAAAGCTATGGAGTTCCCGAACTTTCTATGTCGGTAAAAAAACAAGAACTTCCTGCTTACGACCCAAGAGGCGTTCAAGGACAAGGGCTTGTTTATGCTACTTCAAATAGAGGTGGGTGTCACGTTAGGGGTTATCTTATTTCTGCAGAAATAATAGGAATTCCTGAAAAATTAGATAGATTTTCAATTCAAAATAAGGCTAAATGGGCTAAACTCTTTCAAGATTTAACTGCAGTAATAGATTCCTTAGGACTTTGTCTTTTTACTTCTTTTGCCCTTAATTTAAAAAACTATACTGAACTTGTAAATGCCATTTGCGGAACTAACTATACTGAAGAAACCCTTTTAGAAGCAGGAGAAAGAATTTTTAATTTAGAAAGACTTTTTAACTTAAAAGCTGGAATAGAATACACTCAAGATACTTTACCTAAAAGATTGTTAGAAGAACCTATTCCCGAAGGTCCTTCTATGGGAGAAAAAAGTAAACTTTTTGAAGTTCTACCTGAATATTATAAAATAAGAGGATGGAATGAAGAAGGAGTACCATTAGAAGAAACTTTAAAAAGACTTCAAATTTAAACTTATGATAAAAGTTAAACTTTTTGCAGATTTAAGAGAGGGTAGAGGAAAGGAGATTGAATTTGAGTATTTTGAAGGAATAAATGGAAAGACCATTTTAGAAAAACTGAAGATAGAGGAAAATGAAATTGCAGTATTTTTAGTAAATGGGAAAAATAAAAATTTAGATGAACCTTTACAGGATGGAGATGTGATAGCTCTTTTTCCTCCTATTGCAGGAGGATAAGTTTTTTAAGCTTAATGAAAAGATATGAGAAAAATTTTGGTATTTTAAGTTTAGAAGAGTTTCAGCTTCTTAGGAAATCTAAAGTCTGTGTGATAGGATGTGGAGGTTTAGGGGGATATGTAATTGAACTTTTAGCAAGATTGGGCGTAGGATTTCTTACTGTAGTTGATAAAGATATTTTTGAAGAATCTAATTTAAATCGTCAAATTTTTTGTAGTATAAGTTCCCTTGGAAAGCTTAAAGCTCTTGTTGCCAAAGAAAGATTAAAGGAGGTTAATCCAGAAGTTGAGGTAAGAGCTGTAGTTGCAGAACTAAATTTAAAAAATGGAAAAAACATTTTAGAAGGTCACGATTTAGTAATAGATGCTCTTGATAGTATAGAGGGAAAAAAATTATTGGAAGAGCTTTGTGAAAATTTAAAAATTCCTCTAGTTCATGGTGCTGTGGCAGGATGGTATGGACAAGTAGCTTGTATTTTTCCAGGAGATAGATTATTGAGAACTCTTTACTCTTTTAAGCCTTTCGGTATTGAAAAAGAAATAGGTGTCCCCTCCTTTACTCCTCCTTTAGTTGCTTCTTTTCAAGTAAGTGAAGCTTTAAAGATTTTAATAAAAAAAGGAGAAACTTTAAGAAAAAAGCTTCTCTTGATAGATTTACTAAAAGGTGAAGTAGAAATTATTGAATTTAAATAAATCTCAAGGATTGATTCTACATGAAAGATGAAAAATACTTAGAACTTCCCATAGTGGGAATGACCTGTGCTGCCTGTGTAAAGAGAGTTACAGACCTTCTCTTAAAAGTGCCAGGAATTGAAGAAGCTAAAGTTAATCTAATTACTGAAAGTGCTGTAATAAAGTTAAAAAGTGGAACATCTTTAGATCTAAACGAAGTTATAAAAAGACTTCAAAGCGGAGGTTACGATCTAAGAATTCAGAGATTAAATCTTCAAGTAGAAGGTCTGTCCTTAGGGGACTCTTTCAGGCTTGAAAAGGAATTTTTAAAAAATTTTGGAATAGTTAAGGTTTTCGTTAATCCTGTAACTGAAATCTTGAGTGTAGATTATGTTCCTACTTTGATTGAGGTTGATACTTTTAAGAAAAGTTTAGAAAAACTTGGATATGAAAAGATAAAATTTTTTGAGGAAGAAGCAGAAATTTATGAAGAAGTTTCTAAAATTCGTGAATATCATGAATTAAGAAAGAAGTTTTTTGTAAGTGCCGGATTAACTTCGGTTATTCTTTTGGATATGATCTTTCATTTTTATTTTCACTTAGAAGAAAGAACTGTTTTAAATTATTTTCTTTTTTTTCTTACTACTCCTGTTTTGTTTTATGGTGGTTCTAAATTTTTTAAATCTTTTTTTAGAGGAATAAGACAGTTTTCTTTTGATATGAATACTCTTATTGCTCTTGGCACAGGTTCAGCCTATATTTATAGCGTGGTAGCTACCTTTTTTCCTTCAATATTTTTATCCATAGGGCAAACTCCTCTGGTTTATTATGAAACAGCAGCTGTAATTATTACTCTTATTTTGTTTGGAAGAATGCTTGAAACTAAAGTTAAGAAAAAAACTACTGAAGCCATAAGAAAACTTGCTTCGCTTCAACCTAAGAAAGTTTTAGTTTTAAAAGGAGATCAGCAATTAGAGATAAGTTTAAAAGAGGTTAAAGTAGGGGATATAATATTAATAAAACCTGGAGAAAGAATACCTTTGGATGGAGTAATTTTAGAAGGTTTTGGTATGGTGGATGAATCTGTAATAACTGGAGAAAGCTTTCCAGTTGATAAAAAACCTGGAGATAAAGTAATAGGTGGCACTCTTAATCTAACAGGTGGTTTTAAAATCAAAGTTACTCATGTTGGAAAAGATACTGTACTTGCTCACATTATAAGACTTGTAAAGGAAGCTCAGGCTACCAAACCTCCTATTCAAAGGTTAGCTGACAGAATCGCTTCTATTTTTGTACCTTTGGTGCTTATTATAGCTACTATTTCCTTTTTAGTTTGGTATTTTTTAGGTTACGGATTTACTTTTGCCCTTATGAACTTTATTTCTGTTTTAATTGTAGCTTGTCCCTGTGCACTAGGTTTGGCTACCCCTACAGCTATTGCTGTGGCAACTGGAAAGGCTGCAGAACTTGGAATTTTAATAAAAAATCCTGAAGTTTTAGAAATTTCAAGGAAGATAAATTGTGTAATATTTGATAAAACAGGAACTTTAACTTATGGAAGACCTGAAGTAGTTAAAGTTTATAGTCTAGATGGAAGTTCGGAGGAGGAAGTTTTAAAGATCGCAGCTTCAGTTGAGATAAATTCAGAACATCCTTTAGGTAAAGCTATTGTGGAGTATGCGAAAAAAAAAGATATAAACTTAATTCAACCTGAAGAGGTTTACTATCTTCCAGGAAAAGGTGTAGTAGCTAAACTGGAAGGTAAAAAAGTGTTTGTAGGAAATAGGTATTTAATGGAAGATGCTGGAATTGAGTTAAAAGATAAAACTGAATTTTTGAAGGAATTTTCTCAAGAGGGGGAGACTTTAGTTTTAGTGAGTGTAAAAGATAGCCTTATAGGAATAATTATCGTTTCTGACAAAATAAAAGAGGAGGCTTTTGAAGTAGTAAAAAAACTCAAAGAGAATGAAATAAAAGTAGGTCTTTTAACAGGGGATAATAAGTGGGCTGCTAAAGCTGTAGCCTCAAAACTTGGAATAGAAGATTTTTGGGCAGAGGTTCTGCCAGATGAAAAGGTTAAAAGGATAGATGAGATTAAAGAACAGGGTTATAAAGTGGTTATGGTAGGTGATGGAATTAACGATGCTCCAGCCTTGGCTAAAGCTCATCTTGGAATAGCTATAGGTTCAGGAACAGAAGTGGCTTCAGCCACTGCAGATATTGTTTTAATAAAAAGCGACTTGAGAGATCTTTTAAAAGCTTTAAAACTTTTGGTTAAAACTTATCAAATAATTAAACAAAACTTTTTTTGGGCTTTTTTTTATAATATTCTTTTAATTCCTGTAGCAGGAGGACTATTTTATCCTCTATGGGGAATTTTGCTAAAACCCGTTTTTGCTTCATTTTCCATGGCTTTAAGCTCTCTTTTTGTGTTAACAAATTCTTTAAGAATTAAAAATTTAAGACTTTGAGGAGGTTGAAAAAGTGAAAACTTATACTTTAAAAGTTGAAGGTATGACTTGTCCTCATTGTGAACAAACCATAGAAAAGGAGGTAAAAAGTAACTTTAAAGAAGTTTTGTCAGTAAGGGCAGACAGAATTAAGAAACTTGTTGTTCTTACAGTCCTAAAGGAAATAGACTTAAAAAAGGTTACAAAATTAATTGAAGAAATGGGTTATAAGGTAATCAGAGATGAAAAGACTCTTTAGTTGAATTTGTGAAAATTTGGAATAATATTTAAAAATTGAAGGAAAATTTTATTAAAAGGAGTTTGAAATTTTTATGAAACACATGGGAAAAACTTTACTTATATGGTTTTTAATTAGTTTTGTTATTATAATACTTTATACTTTTTTAAATAGTAATTTTTCTCTAATTTCTTCTCCTGTATCTACTCTTACCTATACAGGTTTTTTAGAGAAAGTTGAAAATGGAGAAGTTAAGGAAGTAGTTATTGAAGGTAAGAAAGTTATGGGAAAGTTTGTTAAAGGTGGTGAGTTTGTAACTTATATTCCTGAAGATTCTCAGCTTTATTCTCTTTTGAAAGAGAAAGGTGTTATAATTTCGGTTAAACCTGATAATCAAAATCAATGGTGGAGTTCTTTTTTAATGTCGTGGTTACCTTTTATTATTTTAATTGTTTTTTGGATACTTTTTATGAGACAGATCCAACCTAGTAATAAACCTTTTTCTTTTGTGAAAAGTCGAGCAAGATTGATAAAAGGAGGAGAAACTAAAGTAACTTTTAAAGATGTAGCAGGTATAGATGAGGCAAAAGAAGAACTACAAGAGGTAGTAGAATTTCTTAAAAATCCTCAAAAGTTTATTAAACTAGGTGCTCGTATTCCTAAGGGAATTTTGTTAGTAGGACCTCCTGGAACTGGTAAAACTCTTTTAGCTAAAGCTATAGCGGGAGAAGCTGGAGTTCCGTTTTTTAGTATAAGTGGTTCTGATTTTGTGGAAATGTTTGTAGGAGTAGGAGCAGCAAGAGTAAGAGACCTTTTTAGCCAAGCTAAAGCTAATGCTCCCTGTATAGTTTTTATTGATGAGATAGATGCTGTAGGAAGACAAAGAGGAGCAGGACTAGGAGGAGGGCATGATGAAAGAGAACAGACATTAAATCAACTTTTAGTTGAAATGGATGGTTTTGATACTGCTGAAGGAATTGTAGTATTAGCAGCCACCAATAGACCTGATATTTTAGACCCTGCTCTTTTACGTCCTGGAAGATTTGATAGACAGGTTGTAGTTCCGGTTCCTGATTTAAATGGAAGAGAAGCTATTTTACGCCTTTATGCTAAAAAGTTTAAAATAGATCCCAATATAGACTTTAGGGCTTTGGCCAAAAGTACTCCTGGTTTTACAGGAGCTAATTTAGAAAACATGTTAAACGAAGCAGCTTTAATTGCTGCCAAAAAGGGGAAAGATAAAATTGAAATGGAAGATGTAGAAGAGGCTAAAGATAAGATATTTATGGGGAAGGAAAGAAGAGGAATGTTTATTACCGAAGAGGAAAAGAAAATTATTGCTTATCATGAAGCTGGTCATGCACTGGTAGCTTATTATCTTCCTGATCCAGACCCAGTTTATAAAATAAGTATAATTCCAAGAGGACAAGCCTTAGGAATAACCCAACAAGTTCCTTTGGATGATAAATACATTTATACTGAAGATTATATCCTTAAAAAGATTACGGTTCTTTTAGGAGGAAGAGTGAGCGAAGAAATAGTTTTCAATAAAATAAGTACAGGAGCAAGAGATGACCTTAAGAAAGCCTGTCAAATTGCCAGAAAAATGATTTGCGAATGGGGTATGAGTCACAAATTAGGACCTCTTACTTTCGGGAGAGGGGAAGAGCATATCTTTTTGGGAAAAGAACTTTTTCAGATCAGAGATTATTCAGAAGAAACTGCGCGAATTATAGATGAAGAAATCAAAAATATAATACATCTTTGTTACGAAAAAGCTAAAAGTATTATATCTCAATATGTAGACAAACTTCATAAGTTAGCTCACGCACTTTTAGAAGAAGAGACTATAGATGCAGAAAGATTTAAGCTTCTTCTTCAAGAAAATTAAAAATGTTAAAACCTTTAAAAGTAAGAAATAAAGTTTTCAACTGGGATGAAGGTCCGTTTTTTATGGGAATAATAAATGTAACTCCTGATTCATTTTCTGATGGAGGAGATTTTTTTTCTTTAGATTCGGCTTTAAAAAGAGCTTATGAATTGGTTGAAGAAGGTGCAGACATTTTAGATGTAGGTGGTCTTTCAACTAGACCTTATTCCGATCCTATACCAGAAGAGGAAGAAATAAAAAGAGTAATTCCAGTTATCAAGGCTATAAGAGAAAATTTTCCTGATATTCCTATTTCAGTAGACACCTATCGTGCTAAAGTTGCCGAATTAGCTCTTAATTTTGGAGCAGATATAGTTAATGATATAAGTGCTGTAAGGTTTGATCCACATATGGTAGAAGTTTTAAAAAATTTTCAAGTTCCAATAGTTATTATGCATATGCTAGGGACTCCAAAAACTATGCAGATAAATCCTGTTTATAAAAATGTAGTAGAAGAAATTAAGGAATTTTTAAAAGCTAGAGCTTATTTTTTAATAGAAAAAGGAGTTAGTCCTGAAAAAATCATTATTGACCCTGGGATAGGTTTTGGAAAAACTTTTGAACATAATTTAGAAATTATTAGAAATTTAGATAGTTTTCATGAACTTAACTTTCCTATTTTGTTGGGACATTCAAGAAAAAGTTTTCTAGGAGAAATAGTAAAGAAACCACCTAAAGCAAGGGATGGAGCTACTGTAGGAGTCTCTGTTTGGGCTCTTTTTAAAAAAGTTCATATTCTAAGGGTCCATAGAATTGATTTAAGTAAAGATGCTTTAGAAGTTCTAAAAGTTTTATTACAAAAAAATTAAAAAAGTAAAATAAAATTATAAATTTCTTAAAAAGGTCAATGTTTTGAAAAT